>JADLFU010000044.1 GCA_020849655.1 Polyangiaceae bacterium
GCCGAAGTCTGTCCCCGCTTCGGTCTGCTTCTGCCCGCCTGCCCACGTTCCCCAGTACGTTCCGCCTGGAGGTTGATAGTAGTAGACATACTCCAGGATCCCTGGGTTCCGGTGCGCGGGGTGCCTCAGCGGTTGATACCCGAGCGACACAAGCGTCCTCACCTCGGTGCACACCTTCGCCGGACCACCGGCGCTTCCCGCCGCGCCGCCCTCTCCGGACTGCCCCCCGGCTCCGCTCTGGGTCGTCCCCGACGCTCCGCCACCCGGGCCACCTCCGCCTCCCGAGCCTCCCTGCACGGCCCCAGCCGCCCCAGCCGCTGTGCCCACACGTCCGGCTCCGCCGCCCGCGCCGCCCGCCGGGTTGACGCTCTCGCCGCCACCCGAGCAGCCGGCTGCCACGTGGCCCGCGGCCACCACCACACCAACCGCCACCCACCTCACAGCGGCCGCCCAGCTTCCGTGGCGATCCGCACCGCCTCGCGCTCGGCCTCGAGCGCCTCCAGCAATCGTCGCTCGGCAGCCGAACGCTTGCGGGCGATGCCTGGCCCGTACCCGTGCTCGGTGCGGCAGACCTCGACCTTAGCGCGCAGCGGCGCGGCGTGCGCCGCCGCCGGGAGTAGAAACGCGAGCCGCGCCCCCACGCGACGGCGGAATCGATCAGCGCGGGATCGATCTCGAGGGTCACGTCGGGTGTCCACCTCGCCAGGCTCGCACGAGACGGACACGCGAGGCGATCCCTGTTCGCAGCACGTCGTCCGCCCAGGCGAGCGAGTCGCGGCTCGCCCTGTGCATCTGGGGCATGCAGCGGAGCGAGCACGCGTGCTGGACCCGCGCGCCAGCCATGTCGAGGTGCCATCAGGCAGCGCGACCGGCCCGCGCGCGCCCGAATGGGTCAGCGCGTCGCGGGCTCGCGCTCCTCCTCGGTCGCCGCTCGGAGCTCCACGTACCGCGTGAGGATTGAGCGCCGCGGCGGCCGCACGGTCGAGCTGTGGGTCGACGACACGAAGATCCACGCCTATGAGGACGCCGCCCCGCTCGCTGGCCCCGACCATCACCTCGGGTTCGACGACCGGGGGGCCCACGTGTGCTTCGACAACCTCAAGGTCACCCCGCTGTGAGGCGCGCGCTCGCCGCCGCGCTCGCGCTCGCGCTCGGCGCGTCGCTGCCCTCGTGCAAGCGCCAGCACTACGCCGCCGAGACCCTGCCGGAGCTGCCGTACCCGACCTGCGAGGGACCGACCGAGGCGCTCTACGAGACGACGCTGATGAGCGGCGCGAACGACACGCGCATGCCGATCGTCGAGAGGTTCCGCTGGGAGCGCCGGGGCTGCTACTTCGCCGCCGTCGTGCGGCAGGAGTGGCCCGCGCAGATCGCCGACGTCGAGGTGGTCTACGACGGGGAGCTGCGCCCGCTGCGCGCGTGGCGGCGGCTCACGATGCCTCACTCGCCGCGCGCCGACGGCGGCGCCGACACGAAGAGCTACGAGCTGCGCACGACCCCGATCGGCGTCCGGCACAGGGCGCTCTCGGGCGCGGTCGATCTCGAGACGCTGCGGGCGCCGCGCGCGGCGGACGTCGTCGTCGCCGCTGGCCGCGGCGTCATCGGCGTGTGGCTGGCGAAGGCGAAGCTGGGCGTCGGCGAAAAGACGCGCGCCGGCGTGCTCGACGTGCGCGGCGTCGAGAAGCTCGAGCAGGGCGCGCTCGAGCGTCTGCCCGACCGGCGCGTCGAGGCGCTCGGCCGCACCGTGCGCGTCTACACGTTCTTCGGCAAGGAGACCGTCTTCGCCGACGAGCACGACCGCGTGATCGGCGATCTCGCGGGCCTCGTCGACGCGCGCGCCGCGGGCCGCGCCGTGCCGCCGCCGATGCCGACGTACGCCCCGATCGATCCGGCGCGCACGCCGTGATGCGCTACCGTCCCGCCGATGGAACTCGAATTCGTCGGCGCCGCGCGGACGGTCACGGGCTCGATGCACCTCCTCCGCTCGAAGCACGCGACGGTGCTGCTCGACTGCGGCCTCTACCAGGGGCGCCGCAAGGAGTCTCGGGCGCGCAACGAGCAGCTCCCGCTGCCGGTGCGCGAGATCGACGCGGTCATCCTCTCCCACGCGCACATCGATCACTCGGGCGCGCTCCCCTTGCTCGTCAAGCGCGGCTTCTCCGGCACGATCTTCTGCACGCCGGCGACGCGCGATCTCGCGGCGGCGATGCTCGAGGACGCCGCGATGATCCAGGCGGCCGACGCGAAGTTCATCAACAAGCAGATTGATCGCGAGGGCTCCGACATGGACCCGGTGGAGCCGCTCTACGACCGGGCGGACGTCGTGCGGACGCTCTCGCAGATGGTGTCGCTGCCGTACGGGCGGAGGTTCCCCGTCGCGCCGGGCATGCACGTCACGTTCCTCGACGCGGGGCACGTCCTCGGCAGCGCGATCACGGTGCTCGACCTCGAGGAGAACAAGAAGCGCCTGGTCTTCACCGGCGATCTCGGGCGCGCCGGGATGCCCATCCTGCGCGACCCGGACACGCCGGACGGCGCCGACGTGCTGATCACCGAGAGCACCTACGGAGACCGCCTGCACGCCCCGTACGAGCAGATGGACGGCCAGCTCGCGGGGATCATCAAGCGCGTCACCGAGCGCGGCGGCAAGGTGATCATCCCCACGTTCGCGCTCGAGCGCGCGCAGGAGCTCATCTACTCGATCTCCAGGCTGCGCCGCGCCGGCGAGATCCCCGCGGTGGGCGTCTACGTCGACTCGCCGCTCACCGTGAAGATCACCGAGATCTTCAAGCTGCACCCCGAGTGCTACGACGACGAGACGCGCGATCGGCTGTTCTCGCGCGACTCGCCGTTCGAGTTCGCGGAGCTCGCGTACGTGGGCGACAAGGAGGAGTCGAAGCAGCTCGATCTCTCGTCGAAGCCGAGCGTGATCCTGTCGGCGAGCGGCATGTGCGAGGCGGGCCGCGTGCTGCACCACCTGAAGGCGACCGTCGAGGATCCGAAGAACGCCGTCGTCATCGTCGGCTACCAGGCCGAGCACACGCTCGGGAGGCGCATCGTCGAGCGCCGCCCGCGCGTGAAGATCTTCGGCGTCGAGCGCGAGCTGCGCGCGGAGGTGCAGGTGCTCAACGGCTTCTCGGCGCACGCCGATCAGGCCGATCTGCTCGCGTACGCCGACGGCCTGCGCGAGCGCGGCGGCAAGCTCGAGAAGATCCTGCTCGTGCACGGCGAGCCCGGCCCCCAGCGCGTGCTCGCCGACAAGCTCGCGAGGCGCGGCCACCGCGAGGTGCTGGCGCCCGCCGAGGGCGATCGCGTCTCGTTCTAGGCCCGCGGTTCGCGTCACCTCCGCCTCCGCCCCGTGCTACGCGCGAGCGCCGTGGCCCCCGCGACGTCGACCCCGCACGAGCACCTGAAATACAAGCGCATCCTGCTGAAGCTCTCGGGCGAGGCGCTCTGCGGCCCGAGCACGTTCGGCATCGATCCCGAGACGATGCGCCTGACGGCCGACGAGCTCGGCGAGGTCCACGCGCTCGGCGTGCAGATCGGCGTCGTGGTCGGCGGCGGCAACATCTTCCGCGGGTTGAAGGGCGCGGCGAGCGGCATGGACCGCGCGCAGAGCGACTACATGGGCATGCTCGCGACGGTCATCAACGCGCTCGCGCTGCAGGACGCGCTCGAGCAGCGCGGGGTGCCGACGCGCGTGATGACGGCGCTCGAGATCCGGCAGGTCGCGGAGCCGTACATCCGCCGCCGCGCGGTGCACCACCTGTCGAAGGGCCACCTGCTCATCTTCGCGGCCGGCACCGGGAACCCATACTTCTCGACCGACACCGCCGCGGCGCTCCGCGCGATGGAGATCAACGCGGGCGCGCTCTTCAAGGCGACGAAGGTCGACGGCATCTACGACAAGGATCCCGTGAAGAACCCCGACGCGAAGATGTACGCGCGGGTCACCTACCAGCAGTTCATCGCCGATCGCCTGCAGGTGATGGACGCGACGGCCGTCACGCTCTGCCGCGACAACAGGATGCCGGTGCGCGTGTTCAAGCTCGGCACGCGCGGCAACGTCAAGCGCGCGTGCCTCGGCGAGGAGCTGGGGACGCTCGTCAGCGATACGGTGTCGTGATGCGCGCCCTCTCGCTCGTCCCGCTCGGTCTCTCGATCCTGATCGCCGCCGCTTGCGGGGGGAGCGAGTCGGCCGCGCCCTCCGCGCCGCCCGCGGGCACGGCCGGATCGTCGCAGGGCGGCGCGGGCGGCGCGGCGCAGGCCGGATCGTCGCAGGCCGGATCGTCGCAGGCCGGATCGTCGCAGGCCGGATCGTCGCAGGCCGGCGCGGCGGGCGCCGGGCCCGTCTCGACGACCGTGTTCGACGACGTGCGGATCACGAGCAATTCCGCCGGGCCCAACTTCCAGCGCGCCGACGCGTCGATCGACTTCGGCGCGGCGCCGCTCGCGAAGGCGACGTTCATCGTCGATCTGCGCTCGACGTGCTTCCCGTTCGAGCAGTGGAAGACGAGCCCGCCGCCCTCGTGGCAGAGCTGGCCCGCCGAGTGCGACGCGTTCGATCGCAACTTCGAGCTGACGCTCGACGAGCCCGCCGACGCGGGCGGCCCCCCCGCCTTCGAGGTGATGCGCGCGATCACGCCGTTCGGCGGGCCGCTGCACCTCGAGATCGACGTGACGGATCTCGCCAACGCGCGCCCCGGCGTCCACGCCGCGCGCGTGCACATCTCGACCTGGTCGGACGGCGCGGGCAAGGTCTCGGGCTCCAACGGCGGCTGGAACGTGACCACCAAGCTCGTGCTCGAGCCCGGCGTGCCCCCGCGCCAGGTGATCGCCGCGATCCCGCTCGTGAACAAATCTCACGGCGCGGCCGACCCGTTCGGCGAGGTCGAGTTCGAGCTGCCCGCGGGCACGAAGAGCGCGCGCATCGACTACCGCGTGACGGGGCACGGCGGCCCCAACACCGACACCGGGTGCATCGGCCCCGCCGAGGAGTTCTGCAAGCGGACCCACAAGCTGTTCGCCGACGGCGTCGAGCGCGACAACGTGCAGCCCTGGCGCAGCGACTGCAAGACGCTGTGCACGAAGGCGTCCGACCCGATGTTCCAGACCTACTGCGCCGAGAACCCCTGCGGCGCCGTGCAGAGCGTCGAGGCGCCCCGCGCCAACTGGTGCCCCGGCAGCCTGACGCCGCCCATCTCGTTCGCGGCCGAGGAGCACCAGAAGCCCGGCAAGCACAGCTTCCGCTACGAGATCTCGCGCCTGAAGGACGGCGGCTCGTGGCGCACGAGCGCGGTGGTCTTCGCGTACGGGGGTTGAGTGGCGGAGCTCCGCATCGCCGCGGCGCAGCTGAACAGTCAAGACGACGTCGCGAAGAACCTCGCGGTCGTCGCCGGGGTGGTCGCGCGCGCGAAGGCCGAGGGCGCCGAGTGCGTGCTCTTGCCGGAGAACTTCGCCTTCATGGGCGGCACCGACGAGGAGCGCCGCCACGCGTCCGAGGCGCTCGACGGCGACGGCCCCATCCTGACGACGCTGCGGCGCCTCGCGCGCGAGCACGCGGTCACCCTCGTCGGGGGAGGCATGCCCGAGCGCACGGCCGACCCCGCGCGCCCGCACAACACCGCGGTCGTCGTCGCGCCCTCGGGCGAGGTGGTGGCCGCGTACCGCAAGATCCACCTGTTCGACGTCGACGTGGGCGACGGGCAGACGTACCGCGAGAGCGCCGCGGTCACGCCCGGTGACGCGCCGGTCGTGGTCGAGCTGGGGGGGCTGCGGGTGGGGCTGTCGATCTGCTACGATCTGCGGTTCCCCGAGCTGTACCGGCGCCTCGTCGCCGACGGCGCGGTCGCGCTGCTCGTCCCCGCGGCCTTCACGCTGATGACTGGCAAGGATCACTGGCACACCCTGCTGCGCGCGCGCGCCATCGAGGATCAGTGCTGGGTGGTCGCCGCCGCGCAGTGGGGCAAGCACCCGAAGGGCCGGCAGACGTACGGCAAGAGCCTCGTCGTCGATCCGTGGGGCGACGTGGTCGCGCAGGCCGAGGAGGGCGCGCCGGTGCTGGTCCACGCGACCCTGCGAGACGAGCGCGTCCTGCAGGTGCGCCGCGCCCTCCCGTGCCTGACGCACCGGCGCTTGTGAGCGCGAATGAGGCGGCCCCTGCATTGGCCGTGTCGCGGGCGCGACGACTGATCTATGGTCCGCGCCCCCCACATGCCCGGAAAAATCCTGGTCACTGGCGCGACGGGCTTCGTCGGCGCGCGCCTCGTCCGGCGGCTCGTCGACGACGGGCACCGCGTGAAGGCGATGGTGCGCGCGTCGTCGTCGCTGCGGATGCTGCGCGATCTGCCGCCCGAGCAGCTCGAGATCGTCGAGGGCGACGTGCTGATGGGCGCGACGGTGTTCCGCGCGCTCGCCGGGTGCGATCGCCTGTTCCACGTCGCGACGATGACGAAGTTCTGGGACCGCACCCCCGGCCTCATCGAGCAGACGGCCGCGCGCGGCACCGAGCTCGTCATGGAGATGGCCCGCCGCCGCGGCGTCTCGCGGGTCGTCTTCACGTCATCGGTCGCGACGCTCGGCGCGCTCGCGTCCGAGGGCGAGATGGATGAGACGCACGAGCTCAACCTCGCCGATCCCGACGAGTACGTCCGCGGCAAGCACCGCGCCGAGCAGATCGCGCTGTCGCACGCGTCCTCCGGGCTCGAGGTCGTCGCGGTGCTGCCCGGCGTGATCGTCGGCCCCGGCGACTGGAAGCCCGCGCCCGGCGGCAAGGGGATCCTCGCGTTCCTCGGCTGGAGCGCGCCGCTCGTCGACTTCCCGGTGCTCGGCGGCGGCATCAACGGCGTCGACGTCGACGACGTGGTCGGCGGCCACGTCCTCGCGATGGAGAAGGGCCGCTCGGGCGAGCGCTACATCCTCGGCGGCGAGAACGCGACGTTCGAGCAGTTCTTCAACATGCTCGCCGAGGTGAGCGGGCTGCCGAGCCCCGGCGGCCCCGTCTCGAAGGGCCTCGCGGAGCTGCTCGGGCGCCTCCTCGAGCTGCGCGCGCGGCTCACCGGCAAGGAGCCCGACTTCACCTACCGCGAGGCGCGCGACTTCGGCGCCGCGTACTCGTGGGTCACGTCGAAGAAGGCCGAGGACGAGCTCGGCTACACGCACCGGCCGCTGCGGCGCGCGCTCGCCCGCGCGGTGCAGTGGTACCTCGCGAACGGCTACGTGAAGCCCGCCGACGTCGCGCGCATCCGCGTCGATCTGCGCCTCCCCGCGTGAGCACGATGAAGCGGCGCGCGTCCTCTCCCGTCGTCGGCGTCATCATGGGCAGCGAGTCCGATCACCCGACGATGGCCGAGGCCGAGGCCGTGCTCACGCGGTTCGGCGTGCCGTTCGAGACGGCCGTGGTCTCGGCCCACCGCACGCCGGAGCGCATGTTCGAGTGGGCGAAGACAGCGGCGTCGCGCGGGCTGCGCGTCGTCATCGCGGGCGCGGGCGGCGCCGCGCACCTGCCTGGCATGGTCGCGTCGTTGACGCCGCTGCCGGTGCTCGGCGTGCCGGTGCAGTCGAAGGCGCTCTCGGGGCTCGACAGCCTGCTGTCGATCGTCCAGATGCCCGCGGGCGTCCCCGCGGCGACGTTCGCGATCGGCCCGGCGGGCGCGGCGAACGCGGCGCTCTTCGCGGTGCGGATGCTGGCGACGTCCGACCGGCGCCTCGCGGCGGCGCTCGCGCGGTTCCGCGACGAGAACGTGCAGAAGGTGCTGGACGGCGACGCGCGCGTGAAGAAGGGCGCGCGGCCGTGATCGCGCGGCCGTCGTCGAGCGTGACCGCGCGGGTCGGCATCCTCGGCGGCGGTCAGCTCGGCATGATGCTCGCGGGATCGCTCTACAAGCTCGGCGCCGACGTCGCGCTCTACGATCCCGATCCGCACGCGCCCGCGCGGCGCCGCTACGCCCACGTCACGACCGCCGCGTGGACGGACAGGGCCGCGCTCGCGAGGTTCTTCTCCGAGGTCGACGTCGTCACCTACGAGTTCGAGAACGTCGACGCGACCGTCATCACCGAGCTCGCCGGCTCGATCCCGTTTCGCCCCGGCCTCTCGGTGCTGACGACGACCCAGGATCGCCTCGCCGAGAAGCGCCTGTGCAGGGCGCATGGCCTGCCGCACGCGCGCTTCGAGGCCGCGTCCTGTGCCGACGAGCTGCGCGAGGTCGGGCGCGCGTTCGGTCTCCCGTTCATCGTCAAGACGGCGCGCGGCGGCTACGACGGCAAGGGGCAGGCGCGCGTCGTCGACGAGGCGTCGCTCGACCGCGCGGCGGCGCAGCTCTTCGCCGACGGCGCGGCCCGTCGCTCGCTCATCCTCGAGGAGATCGTGCCCTTCACGATGGAGGCGAGCTGCATCGTCGCGCGCGACGCGGCGGGGCGCGCCGAGGTGTTCCCCGTGTTCGAGAACCACCACGAGCGCCACGTGCTCGACTGGACCCTCGTCCCCGCGCGCCTGCCGCCCGCGGTCGCCGACGCAGCGCGCGAGATCGCGCTCGACGCGGCGCGCGCGATGGACGTCGTCGGGCTGCTGACGACCGAGCTGTTCGTCGCACAGGCGGGCGCGGGCGGCAGGACGGTCGGCGAGCACGCGATCTTCGTGAACGAGTTCGCGCCGCGCCCGCACAACTCGGGGCACGTGACGCGCACCGCGACGACGCTGAGCCAGTTCGACGCGCTCGCGCGCATCCTCTGTGAGCTGCCGCTCTCGTCGCCGCGCCTGCTGAACGACGGCGCGTTCGTGATGGGCAACCTGCTCGGCGATCTGTGGCTCGAGCGCGGCGCGCCGCACCTCGCGTTCGAGGAGTGGGCGCGTCACCCCGAGGTGCTCGACGTCGTGCTCTACGGCAAGCACGAGGCGCGACCCGGCCGGAAGATGGGCCATTTCGTCGCGCACGCGCCCGATCCCTCGCAGGCGATCGACGCCGTCGCCGCGTTCCGGCGCGCGCTCGGGCAGGCGCACCCCGCGGGCTGAGCTCGCCCCACCGACAGCGCACGGCCGACAGCCGCGTCGACGGCCTCAGCGCTCGGCGCGCTCCACCGCGGCCTTCGGCTGGACGACCCCCCAGCCCTGGCGCTCCACCGGCACGTGCGGCAGCCGCACCGCCGTCTCGATCAGGATGCGCTTGACCTCGTGCGGCAACAGCCGAGGGTTGGCCTCCAGCATCGTCGCCACGATCGACGACACGATCGGCGCGGCGAACGACGTGCCGTCGACGTGCTTGTAGTGGCCGTCGATGACCTTCTGATCGTGCAGCTGCGCGGCGACGATCTGCCGCACGAGGTACGGCTCGCGGCCGCGGGCCTCGTCGAGCACGCGCATCGTGCCGGCGCGGCGCGCGAGGATGCCCTGCAGCTCGCCGTCCTCTGCCTCGTCGAGCTCGTGCAGCAGCTTCGCCTCCTCGCTCGTCGGCGTGCCAGGCAAGAGCGGCGCGGCGAGCCAGATGGCGGGCGCGATCACCTCGGGCTTCTGCAGGCCGTCGATGGTGGGTCCGTACGAGGAGTGGTACGGGCTGACCCGCCCGAGCCGGGGGTTGCCCTCGTCGTTGACGCCGCCGACCGTGATGACGGCGGGGGCGCTGGCGGGCGGCACGACGGGGTGCGTCGGCTCGTGCCCAGCGTTGCCGGCGGCGCACACGAGCACGATGCCGGCGCGCACGCAGGCCTCCGCCATGCGTGACAAGTGATCCTTGAGGTACGTCGCCTCGTAGTCACCGCCGCAGGAGATGTTGAGCACGCGGATGTTGTGGCGCACCATGTTGGCGAGCACCCACTCCATCCCGAGCGCGATGTCGTCGTGGCGGATGCGCGAGAGGCTGCCGACCTTCACCAGCACCACCTCGGCCTCGCTCGCCAGGCCCTTGTAGCGGCCCTCCGACAGGCTGCCGTTGCCCGCGCAGACGACGCTGGTCATCATGCCGTGCCAGGCGGAGGGGTTCGGCGTGGTGAGGCGCTCGACGCCGCGGTCGCCGGAGAGCACGTCGAAGTACTCGCGCACGCGCGTGCGAGGCGTCATCAGGTCGGGGTGAGCGTAGAACCCGGCGTCGAGGAACGCGATCGTCACGCCGCGCCCCGCGTACCTGCCCGCGCCGCCGAGGCGGTCGGAGATCGGGAGGATGCGCTCCGCCTGCTTCGACTTTCCCTTCGCCATCTCCGCCGGCTGTACCATGTTTGCGAGGCGCGTTCGCCTGGTGTACCGACCCTGGATGCCCTGGGTCCGCGCGCAGCTTCGAGGCAACGTCGTGTTCGCGCGGGCCGACGACGCGGGCGGACTCGTGGCGGAGGGCGGCGCCGTGGAGGTTCGCTACAAACCCAACGACGGCCGCCGCTACCGCGCGCGCCGTGACAACCTCACCGTGCTGCCCGGCGAGGTGCTGCCCGACTCGCACTGCGGCCTTGCGGACGCGGTCACGAAGGATCAGCCCGCGCGGCGCGGCGCGCAGCCGGCCCCCGCCGTGAAACCCGGCGCGGTGCTCGCGTACACCGACGGCGCCTGCACGGGGAACCCCGGCCCCGCGGGGCTCGGCGTGGTCGTGCTCGGCGAGGGCGGCGTCGAGCTCTCCGAGTACCTCGGGCACGCCACCAACAACATCGCCGAGCTGACGGCCATCCTGCGCGCGCTCGAGCGCGTCCCGCGCGACAAGCCCGCGGTGGTGCACACCGACAGCCAGTACGCGATCGGCGTGCTGCAGAAGGGCTGGAAGGCCAAGGCCAACCAGGAGCTCATCGCGACCATCAAGCGCGCGCTCTCGGGCCGCGACGTCACCCTCGTGTACGTGCGCGGCCACGCCGGCGTGACGTGGAACGAGCGCTGCGATCAGCTCGCCCGCGAGGCCGTGTCCCTCCGTCGCTCCTCCGAGAAGGCCGTCAGCTACCGCGCGTGACCGTCAGCGCGCGCGCCACGACACGCGCGTGGTGTCGCCGGCCATCAGCGTGACCGTGCGCTCCTCGAGCACGGCGCCCGCGTCGAACAGCGTGCAGCGGGCCGACTCCTCGCTCTTGCTCATCTCGACGCGGGCGCTCGATTTCCCGCCGATGAACACGTTGATCTGCGGGCAGCGCACCTGCGCCGAGGTCGGCCCGTCGCTGACGAGCATGGCCGCGCGGAACGGCAGCGACACGGTGAAGTCGACGTCGGCGTCGCCGTCGCCCCGCAGCTCGAGCGACCGCGTGACCTTCTCGCAGCACGGGTTGCCCGCGCCGACCGAGCCCACGATCGTGTGCGCGCCGACCGCGAGGTTACGGCGCGCGCCGTCCCCGGGGAAGGGCGGGCCGCCGTCGATGGAGAGCATCACGCTCTTCGGAAACACGCGAAACCTCACGCCGCGCTCGTGCGTGACGGGCGGCGCGCCCCACGCGACGCCGCTGGTGGTCACCCTCGTGCGGTCGACGACGGCGATGGTCGCGGACGGCGCGGCGCTGCTCACCGCGACGACGTCCGCGCTCGCCGTGGACGTCGGCCGCGCCGGCGGCGTCGACGCGGCGGGCTCGGCGCTCACGGGCGGCGGCGCGGGCGGGCTCGAGACGGCGCGCGCGCGCACCCGCAGCGCTCCCGCGACCACGCCCGCGACGGCGAGGAGCGCGACCCCCGCCGCGCCGGCGCGCCTCGCCAGCACCTTGCGCGAGCGCCCGCGTGACAGCCGCGCGATGTGCGCGAGGATCGCGGCGTCGCCCGGCGCCTCCGCGAGCGCGCGGTTGTAGTGGTCGGCCGCCGCGACGACGTCCCCCGCGCGCTCCGCCGCCTGCCCCCGCGCGAACAGGCGAGGCGAGAGGCGGGCCGGCAGCTCTCGCCGGTACGCCGCCGGATCCGCGAAGAACGCCGCCAGCTCGGCCGCGCGATCGACGATCCCGAGCTCGCCGAGCTCCGCGACGAGCGCGTCGGCGACGACGGACATGCTCGCGGGTCGGGCCTCCGGGCGCTGCGCGAGCATCGCCGCCACGATCCGCGCGTACGTCGCGCCGATCTCGGGCACCTCGCGATCCGCGGGCGGGAACTGCCCCTCGAGCACGCGCCGGAGCACCTGGGCCGGGTTGCGCCCCTCGAACGGCGGGTGCCCGACCATCGCCTCGTAGAGCAGGACGCCGAGCCCGAACACGTCCGCGCGCGCGTCGACCTCGCCGCACTCGATCTGCTCCGGCGCCATGTACGCGGGCGAGCCGAGCACCTGCCCCGTCGCCGTCACGCCCTGCTGGTCGAGCATCTTCGCGATGCCGAAGTCGGTGATCTTCACCTCGACCGCGCCGTCGACCTTGCCCGACTCGCCGCCGCGGCAGAACCCGAACAGGACGTTCTCGGGCTTGACGTCGCGGTGCACGACCTCGCGCTCGTGCGCGTGGGCGAGCGCGTGGGCGAGCTCGACGGCGACGCACGCCGCGATCTCGGGCGGCAGCGCGCCCTCGTCCGTCAGCACCCGGCGCAGGCTCTTGCCGCGCACGAGCTCGGCGACGAGGTAGCGCTCGGCCTCGTCGTCGCCCGACACGTCGAAGATCTCGACGATGCCGGGGTGCCGGAGCTTCGCCACCGCGCGCGCCTCGTCGGAGAACCGCTTCGCGACCTCGGTGCTCTCGCGCAGGTGCCGGTGGATGATCTTCACCGCGACGTCGCGGCCGAGCCTGCGATCGCGCGCGCGGTACACGGTGGCCATCCCGCCGTGCCCGACCTCCTCGACGACCTCGTATTTCTCGAGGTGCGGGAGCGTCGCCGCGCGGGCGACCTGCGTCATCCGACGACCCTGACGCGGATGGTGTTCGTGCTGCCCGCCACGCCGAGCGGGGAGCCGAACACCGCGACGAACCGATCGCCGGGCGACGCGTAGCCCTTCGCGAGCACGTGGCCGTTCGCGCGGTCCATCAGATCGTCGACGTCGCGCGAGCCCTCGATCATGTGCGGCGAGACGCCCCAGAAGAGCGCCATCTTGCGCCGCGTCCGCTCGTTGGGCGAGAACGCGACGATCGGCATGCGCGCCCGCGCCGTCGAGACGAGCCGCGCGGTGTGCCCGCTCTCGGTGAACGCGACGACGAGCTTCGCCTCGAGCTCGCGCGCGATGTCGGCGGCGTTGCGCGCGATCGACATCGCGACGCTCATGCCGCGCCCCGCGTCGCTGATCTGGGGCGAGTAGAAGCTCGAGCCCTCGGCCTCGGCGATGATGCGCGCCATCATCCCGCAGGCGAGGATCGGGTGCTTGCCGTTCGCCGTCTCGCCCGAGAGCATCAGGCAGTCGGCGCCGTCGAAGACCGCGTTGGCGACGTCGCTCGACTCGGCGCGCGTCGGGCGGTTCGACTCCACCATCGAGTGGAGCATCTCGGTCGCGACGATGACGGGCGCCTGCGCGCGCCGCGCCGCCGCGATGAGCTGCTTCTGGATGACCGGCACGTGCTCCGGGGGGAACTCGACGCCGAGATCGCCGCGCGCGACCATGATGGCGTCGGTCGCGTCGAGGATCTCGTCGATGCGGTCGACCGCCTGCGGCGTCTCGATCTTCGCGACGATCGGCGTCGGGCGCCCCCACGCCTCGCAGATGTCCCGGACGAGCCGGACGTCATCGGGCGACCGCACGAACGAGAGCGCCACGTAGTCGACGCCGTTCGAGAGGCCGAACGAGAGATCGGCCTTGTCCTTGTCGGTGACCGCGGAGAGCCGCACGCGCGCCGCCGGCAGGTGCACGCCGCCGTTGTCGCGCAGGGTGCCGCCCTGCTCGACCCGCGCGACCAGCGCCGCGTCGCGGACGGCCTGCACGCGCAGCGTGATGCGGCCGTCGTCGAGCAGCACGCCGTCGCCGGGCTTCACGTCCGCGACCAGGCCCTCGTAGCGCACCGGGATCACGCCGCCGCCGCCGCCGTCCGCGCCCTCGACGAGCCGCACCTCGGCGCCCTGCTCGAGCGTCATCGAGCCGCCGACGCGCCCCGTGCGGATCTTCGGCCCGCAGAGATCCTGCAGGATGGCGATGGGCTTGCGGCAGCGCTCGGCCGCGCGCCGGATGCCCTCGATGCGCCGGCGGTGCTCCTCGTGCGTGCCGTGGCTGAAGTTCAGCCGGGCGACGTCCATGCCGGCGGCGATGAGCTGCTCGAGCAGCGAGTCCTCGTCGCACGCGGGGCCGATGGTGCAGACGATCTTGGCGCGCCTTCCTGACATGTCGGGGCGCGCATCGTAGCCCCGCTCGCGCCGCACGGCAGGCGAGAGCGCGCCGCCGCGGCGCGTCGGACGGGTGGGGTTGCCACGACGCGCGTCCTCGACTACAGCCCGCGTCCCTTTCCAGAGAGAGCCCCATGTTCCTGTTCCTGAAGAGCTCGAAGCCCCGCAAGACCGACCGCAACCGCAGCGCCCGCCACCGCGCGAAGCTGAAGGCCAAGAACCGGGGCCGCCGCGCGCGCATCAACAACGCGCACCGCGCCTGACCCGGCCAGGGTCGGGGTTCACCCCGGGAGCGCGCGGGCGAGCACGTCGGCGAGCGCGCGCATGTCAGGCTCGTGCAGGAGCCGCGCGAGGCTCGCGCGCACCTTGTCGATCGTCGGCTCGACGAACTGCAGGAAGGCGGGGTTGCCCTTCTCGCGGTCGATGAAGACGAAGCGCCCCGCGTCCTTCAGCTTGCGCTGCACGGTCACGAGGTCGAACTCGCGCACCACCTCGTCGACGTCGCGCCCGGCGTCGCGTGCGTACTCCGCGAGGCGCGCCTCGACGAACGCCCGATCGAAGCTCTGGTAGCTGTCGTTGAGCAGCGCGACGAGATCGTAGACGCCGGGGCCGAGCAGGGCGTCCTGGAAATCGATCCACACGAGCGCGGGCGCGCCGGCCTCGTCGCGCACCATCAGGTTGCGGCTCTGGTAGTCGCGGTGGACGAACCCCCGCGGCCAGCTGGCGATGCGGCGCGCGAGGCGCTCCGCGACGGCGTCGAAGATCGCGCGGTCCGCGGCCGGGAGCGTGACGCCGCGCGCCTCGAGCGCCCACTCGCGAAAATGGTGGATCTCCCAGCGGAGCAGATCCTCGTCGAACGCGCGCTGCCCGACGACCGATCCCTCCGGCAGCTCGGCGAGCGCGCGCTGCGCGGCGGCGAGATCGCGCACCGCGACCTGGTAGCAGCGCTCGCGCGCGTCGGGGCGCGCCGCCAGGTACTGCGCGAGCGTGTCGTCGCCGAGATCCTCGACGAGCAGCCAGCCGTCGCGCGAGCCGTCGGCGAGGATGCGCGGCACGGCGATCCCGCGCGACGCGAGCAGCGCCTGCACCTCGAGGAACGGCCAGCGCGCGCGCGCGCCGTCGGTCTTGTCGATCTCGTCCGAGCGCGTCGCGTCGGGCACGAAGAACGCGACCGCCGCGCGCCCGCTCGCCGTCGTCGCGCGGAAGAACTTGCGGGTCGACGCGCCGCCGGGCATCGGGGTGATGGCGGCCTCCTCGCCGCCGAAGGCCTCGTGGAGGAGCGCGCGGAGCGGGGCGAGATCGAGGTCGGCCAAGCGCCGACCGGATACCGGCGCCCGGCGCGCGTGACAACCGTCAGCGCTTCACGCGGCGCTCTTCGACCCAGCGGATGACGCGGGCCGCGGGCTGCCCGCCCGACAGGCGCGCCAGCTCCTGGATGCCGGTGGGGCTCGTGACGTTCACCTCGGTCAGGTGCTCGCCGATGAGATCGAGGCCGACGAAGAAGAGGCCGTCGGCGCGCAGCCGGGGCGCGAGATCGTCGACGATCTCGCGCTCGCGCGTCGAGAGCTCGGTCGCGACGACGCTGCCGCCCACGTGGATGTTCGCGCGAAAATCGTCGCCGCGCGGCACGCGCAGGATGGCGCCGAGCGGCTCGCCGTCGAGCAGCAGCACGCGCTTGTCGCCCTCGGTCACCTGGTCGAGGAACGCCTGCACCATCGCCGGGCGCTTGCCCTCGTGCGTGACGACGTCGACGATCGCGCGCGCGTTCCGGTCGCCCGCGGAGAGCGTCATCACGCCGACCCCGCCCGCGCCGTCGAGCGGCTTGATGACGGCCCGCCCGCCGGCGTCGCGGGCGAAATCGAGGATCTCCTCGAGGTTCGCCGACACGATCGTGCGCGCCATCCACTTCGAGAAATTCAGCGCGTACAGCTTCTCGTTCGCCTCGCGCAGGCCGCGCGGATCGTTGGCGATGAGCACCTTGCCGCGCGCGTGCTCGAGCACCTGGGTCGCGAGCAGGTACGCGGTGTCGAACGGCGGATCCTTGCGCACGAGCACCGCGTCGAGCTCGTCGAGGGCGACCACCTCGCGGCGCCCGTACGCGTGGTGCGGGGCCTCGTCGCTGATGATCGCCTGGCGCGCGTGCGCGAACACGCGGCCGTCGCGGTGCGAGAGCTGCGCGGGCAGGCAGTGCAGGCTCTCGTGGCCCCGCTCGGCCGTCGCGCGCATCAGCGCGAACGTCGTGTCCTTCAGCGGGTGCATGGTCTCGAGCGGGTCCATCACGTAGAGCAGGCGCATGGCGCGCCGATGGAAGGCCGCCCGCGCCCCCGCGGTCAAGCGCGGCTTGCCCTCGCGGGGGGTTCCGATTCAAGGTGGCCGCCGCGTGGACCCGAACCTCTTCCGCTCCTACCTGTCGACCGTCTACGAGCTGCCGTCGCCCGCGGGCGTGCTGCGCGCGTCGCTCGACGGAGACGCGAAGCAGACGGGAGAGCTCCCCGAGCTCCTGACGCGCACGTTCGCGGTGCTGACGGCGTACAACCCGCGCAGCATGCTCTTGCCGCGGCGGGTGAACGACGCGCGCCACGTCGTGCTGCGCGATCTGTTGATCCTCGGGTGCTACCGCGTCGAGCCGTGCGTCGGCTACGAGGAGGAGCCCGACGGGCTGTGGCGCGAGCCCGCGTGGCTGGTGCACGGGATGGACCGCGAGGAGGCCGTGCACTTCGGGCGCGTGTACCGGCAGAACACGATCGTGTTCAACCGCGGCGGCAAGCCCGAGCTCATCGTCACCGATCCGACGTGCGACGACGTGGGCCGGACGTACGCGGGGCACTGGCGCGTGAAGGGCTGATGGCGGGCGCGCTCTCGTCCCCGCTGCTCGAGGCGCACGGCTTCCGTCACGCCTTCTTCACGCGCGAGGGCGGGGTCAGCGAGGGCGCGTACGCGAGCCTGAATTTCTCGGTGGGCGCGGGCGACCGGCCCGAGCGCGTCGCCGAGAACCTCGCCCGCGCGCGCTCGGCGCTCGGCGTCGACGCGCTGTACTTCCTCTCGCAGGTCCACGGGCGCGTGGTCGTCGAGGTCGATCCGTCGGAGCCGCCCGACGCGTTCGTGCGCCGCGAGGGCGACGCGGTGATCTCGCGCGCGCGCGGCGCGGCGGCGTGCGTGCGCGTGGCCGACTGCGCGCCTGTGCTCATCGCGGGCCGCAGCTCGGGCGCGGTCGCGGCGGTGCACGCGGGGTGGCGCGGGGCCGTGGCGGGCGTCGTCACGCGCGCGGTCGAGCGGCTGCGCGCGGCGGTCGGCGAGGAGCCGCTCGTCGCCGCGATCGGGCCGCACATCGGCGTCGGCGCGTTCGAGCTCGGCGAGGAGGTCGCCGCCGAGATCGCCCGCGCCGCGCGCGTCGAGGTGATCGACCGCTCGCGCGCGCGCCCGCACGCGGACTTGCGCGCGATGCTCGCCGCCGAGCTCGCGGCGCTGGGCGCCGAGGTCGATCACGTCGAGGGCTGCACGTACTCGGACGCAGCGAGGTTCTTCTCGTACCGCAGGGACGGCCGCGCGAGCGGCCGGCACCTCGCCGCCATCGCGCCGCGGTAGCGGAGCATGCTCGGGCTCGGGCGTCGGCGCAGGACCTACGCCGGAGAGCTGGTCGAGAGTCCTGCTCGCCGCCGTCGGAGCGGGCGAGGGGGTCGTCGCGCTCGCGATCATCGGATCGAAGCCCGCGCCGCCGTGAGGGCGCCCATGGCTACTCGGGCGCCAGCGGGACGACGCGCGCCCCTTCGCCGTGCAGACCGTCGTCGCCGATCGACTCGACCCGCATCTGCTCGAGCCCCACATGGCTCCCGACGCGCACGGGGACGGAGCGCGAGAACGCCGTGCGGCCGTGGCGCGAGCGAACGAGCGCGAGGCGCCGTTCACCGGCGCCACCGATCGCCGTGACCTCGAGCTCGGCGATGGGAAAACAGGGGAGCGCCGCGGCCGTGAGCGGGGGGCCCTCGTCGGGGCAGCTCGGCGCGTCCGGCTCGCCGCGCGACGGGAGGTGCCCCCCGTCGACGGCGAGCTTCTTCCCCTTCACTCGGAGGCGACCCCCTCCGAGCTCGATGGCGTGGCTCAAGAGGAGGCAGAGGTCGACCCCCCGCCCGACGACGGTCATGTCGCCGACCTCGACGAGCGACTCGGGCGCGTCGACCGTCAGGCGGTTGAGATCTGCGTTCAGCCGGAGGAGGCCTCGAACCACCTTGGCCCGCACGAAGCTGACGTCGATCTTCTCGGCGCAGCCGGGGACGCCCGTCGACTTCGGGGAGGGCCGTTCGCGCGTGATGCTCCACGGGGCGAGCCACTCCGCGCCGTCGAGGGCGAAGTGATCGACGAGGACCTTGCGGTCGTTGGCGGCGTCGACCAGCGAGTCGAACGCCTTCTTCGCGCTGTCGCCGCCGATCGCCCCGGTCAGCCGCACGGGGTGGACGCCGAGGATGACGATCGGCCTCTCGTGGAGACGCGACAGGAGCAGCGCGGCGTCCTCGAGCTGCGCGCCGCGAAGGCACGCGGTGGTCCCGGAGGGCGTGCACGACGGGGGAGGGGAGACGGCGCGCGCCGACGCCGAAGCGCTCGCGACGGGCGCGCTCGGCGGGGGAGGTGCGCTCGCGGCAGCGCTCACGAGGGGGCTCGGCGCGGGCGGCGCGCCCGAAGCGGGCGCCGGGGCCGAAGGCTCGCGGGCGCACGCCGAGACGAGCGACGCGAGGACCGCGGCGATGCCGAGGGCGCGCGCGCGGCTCGAAGGGCGCGGCTCCGATCCCCTCACCGCCCCGCCCCGTCCTTCACCCGGATCACGCAGCGGAGGCCCGACCGGACCTCGTCGACTGCGCACACCTCGTTGGTGCACCGGAAAATCAAACGCCCTCCGCGGCGTGGCCGAGGCGGGGCGAGCCCGCGAAGAACGGCGTCAATTTCGTCGATTTGCAGACGGTATCACACATCCGCCCCACGACCACCGCCGCCGCCGCGCCTTGCGGCGCAGGACGGTGCTTCGCCAGTACGGCGGCCCGCGGCTCGGGCTGCGCTCGGGCACGTCGCCAGCTCGCTCGCAGGTACGCGCGCACGCTCTTCGGATCGGTGACCATCGCGACGAGCTACATGCGGCCGCTGCACTTGGGGCACCTGAGCACGTCGATGGACGGGCATCTCGGCACTTCGGCTTCTCGCCCTTCTCGGCCTGCGTGTGCATTCCGGCGATAGTGAACGGACCGGCGCATTGTCAACACCGACGTCGGAGCGAAGCGACGTGCTCTCTCACCTGGCCGACGCGCGCCACCTGCTGCTCGAGAACCGCGAAAACCTGGACGAGCGACAGTCCTCCAGGCTGGGGGTCACCTGCTGAATATCAACATCGCCACGGTGAAGCCGTACCTGCTGAAGGAGCAGCTGCGCAGCTCTGGTCCTACACGACCCCACAGTGGGCCGGTCGGCTCCTGAACCAGTGGACCGCCACCGTCATGCGCACCCGGCTCGAGCCGTTCCGCGCGGCGGCCCGATCGGTCCGAGCCGGCCGGCCCACCATCCTCGACCGGTTCGTACGCGACCCAGTGCGCCACGGCGCGCGCCAGCTCTCGTCGGACATCCAACGTGGACAATCGGAGGTCCGTCGGACACCTTCAGTGCGTGCGCCAGCGCATCGAGAACCACCGACCCTGGCGCATCGAGAACACCGAGAAGCACGCTCCGTGGGCACCCCTCCCCTCTCGGTCCGCAGGGACGGCCGCGCGCGCGGCGGGCCCCTCGCCGCCACCTCGCCGCGCAGGGCTTGCGACGATGCACCGCGGCATCCGAGCGCGGTGGAGACTTCGCGCGAGCCGTCGTAAGAGCGCGGGCGCCATGCCCCGCAACGTCCACGACGACATCCTCGGCACCATCGGAGACACCCCGCTCGTGCGGCTCAACCGCGTCGTCGGCGACGTCGCGGCGACCGTCTACGCGAAGGTCGAGACGTTCAACCCCGGCCACAGCATCAAGGACCGGATGGCGAAGAAGATGATCGAGGACGCCGAGGCGCGCGGCCTGCTGAAGCCCGGCTCGACGATCATCGAGGGCACGAGCGGCAACACCGGCATGGGCCTCGCGATCGCGGCGATCGTGAAGGGCTACCGCTGCATCTTCACGACGACCGACAAGCAGTCGCGAGAGAAGGTCGACGCGCTGCGCGCCTTCGGCGCCGAGGTCATCGTCTGCCCGACCGACGTCGATCCGGAGGACCCACGCTCGTACTACTCGGTGTCGTCGCGCCTCGAGAAGGAGACCCCCAACTCGTGGAAGGCCAACCAGTACGACAACCGGAGCAACGCCCAGGCGCACTACGAGACGACGGGCCCGGAGCTGTGGGAGCAGACGGGCGGCAAGATCGACCACCTCGTCGCGGGCGTCGGCACCGGCGGCACGCTGTGCGGCACCGGGCGGTTCCTGAAGGAGAAGAACCCCCACCTCAAGGTGTGGGGCATCGACACCTACGGATCGGTGTTCAAGAAGTACAAGGAGACGGGCGTCTTCGACAAGCACGAGATCTACCCGTACGTCACCGAGGGCATCGGCGAGGATTTCCTCCCCGAGAACGTCGACTTCTCCGTCGTCGATCACTTCGAGAAGGTGACCGACCGCGACGCCGCCCTCTACACCCGCGAGATCGTGCGGCAGGAGGGCATCTGGGTGGGCTACTCGGCCGGCTCGGCGATCGGCGGGATCCTCCAGCTGAAGGACAGGTTCAAGGCGGGCGAGACGGTGGTCGTCATCTTCCACGATCACGGCACGCGCTACGTCGGCAAGATGTTCAACCCCGAGTGGATGCGCATGATGGGCTACGAGTCCGTCCCCGGCCCGACCGCGCGCGACCTCGTGAAGAACAAGAAGGTCGCGGACGTCGTCGGCGTCGAGGAGACGGACACCGTCGCCGCCGCCGTCGAGCGGATGAGCGCCCATGACTTCTCGCAGATCCTGGTCGTGCGCGAGCAGCGCATCGTCGGCTCGCTGAGCGAGGCGCACGTCTACGCGCGCATCGTCGACGATCCGGCCATCCGCGGCGAGAAGGTGCACAAGATCATGCAGAAGGCGTTCCGCTACGTCGACATCGAGACGCCGGTCTCCCTGCTCGCGCGGATGATCACGCCCGAGAGCCCCGCGGTGCTCGTGCGCGATTTCCCGGCCGACAAGACGTACATCCTCACGGGCTACGACATCCTCGCCGCCATCTGACCGCACGCTCCTGGCGAAAAGTTCCGCCGCGATCGAACGCGTCGCGGGCGCCGCCGCACCGCGAGTAGGGTCGGCCGCGCATGTCGACCGCGCCAAAGACCCCGCTCCTGCCCCGCCTGCTGCCGATCGACAGCGTCGGCTACTACGTGTTCCTGGGCGCGGTCGCGGTGTTCGTGCTCGGGCCGCTCGGCGGCGTGACGGCGGCGTACATGAACTTCTCGCTGGGGTTCTTCGTCGGCGGGCAGGTGCTCGCGGGCATCCTCGGCTCGGTCATCACGTACTTCTACGGGCCCGAGGGCAAGCACGGCGCCAACTACATGCAGACGGCGGCGGCGTCGGTCGCGTCGATGGCGGCGATGGGCGTGCTCATCCAGGCGATGGTGTGGCTCGGGCTGCCCGAGCCCGCGACGTGGAAGCTCATCCTCTACTACCTCTGCGTCGGCCTGTTCGGCATCGGCGTCGGGATGCTGTACACGCCCATCCTCGTCGACAAGCTGCAGCTGACGTACCCGTCGGGCCTCGCGGTCGCCAACATCCTCCGGGCGCTCACCGACGTGCGGCTGCTGAAGCGGAGCGTCGGGCAGCTGTTCACTGGCATCGGCGTCGGCGCGGCGCTGCCGCTCCTGGTCGAGAAGGGCGCGGGCCTGCCCGGCGTCGCCGTCATCGCCGCGTCCGGCCTCAGCACGTCGACCATCGGCGCCGCGATGATCGTGGGCGCGCGCATCACCCTGCCCGCGACGCTGTACGCGTACGGGCTTCACTTGTTGACGCCGTGGTTCGTCTCGCAGGGGTGGCTGGGCCCGAAGGATCCCGCGCGCAAGTTCGCGTTCCTCATCGCGCTCGGGATGATCATGGGCGCCGCGCTCGTCGACATCTCGCTCATCCTCCGCCAGGCGGTGGCGCAGCTGCGCGGGGCGGGCGCCGCCCCGAAGGAGCCCGTCCCCGGCGAAGCGTGGAAGCAGACGAACACCCGGCGCCTGATCGCCTTCGTCGCGGCGGCAGGGATCGCCGTCATCGTCGTGTCGCACGCGCTGCTCGGCGTGCCGCTCGGGTGGGTCTTGTTCGCGGTCGCCTTCAGCTTCCTGATGATGCTGGTGAACGGCATCAGCCTCGGCATCACCGACTCCAACCCCATCTCGACGGCGTTCGTGCTCAGCATCGTCTCGATGGCGGCGCTCGGGCTGATGGACCCCATCGCGGGGCTGCTCGCGGGCAGCATCGTGTTCATCGTCTGCAGCATCGGCGGTGACATGCAGCAAGACCGCTCGACGGGCTGGCGCCTCGGCACCAACCGCACGATCCAGTTTCGCTACCAGGTGGTCGGCGTGCTGCTCGGCGCGGTGCTCGCGGTCTTCATGGCGAAGCTGTTCATGGAGGCGTACCCCGTGCTCAAGATCGACGTGCACTCGAAGCCCGAGGCCAAGGTCGATCAGTGGCAGAGCGCGATGACGTACAAGTTCGTCGGCGCCCTGCGCGGCATCACCTCGCCGAAGAGCTACCAGGTGCCCGCCATCCTCGTGGGCGTCGCCATCGGCGTCGTCACCGAGGCCGCGCGCAAGCTCATCAAGGGCAACGCGCGCTACAAGGCTTGGGCGGCGGAGCGGGGCTTCGCGTTCGACTTCGCCCTCGACGCCGCGCTCCTTCCGTCGCCGTACGCGTCGTCGTTCGCCGGGTTCGTCGAGCTGACCACGTGCGTGTGGTGGGGCGCGGGCGGGCTGCTCTCCTCCGCGTGGAACACGATCGCGAAGAAGCAGGCGCGGCCGGCCGAGGGCGCGGAGGATCTCCCCGAGGACATGTCGACGACGTCGCTCGTCGGCGGCGGCCTCATCGCGGGCGACTCGATCGCGGCGCTGGTGCTCGGCGTGCTGGGGCTCATCCACAGCGGCGCGCTCGGGAAGATCTTCCTCGGGCAGGCGCCCCCCGCGCCGCCCGCCGGATCGGTCACGCCGCCCGCGCCCTGAGGCTCGCAGGGCGTCGGCCGGCCACGTGGCTCGTCACGGGGCGGCGATGCGGATGAGCACCACGGTGACGTTGTCGCGGCCGCCGTGATCGTTCGCGGTCTCGACGAGCCGCCGCGCGCACCTGTCGAGGTCGCGCTCCTCGTTGAGGATGTCGAGCGCCTCGTCGTCGGCGAGCATCTTCGTCAGGCCGTCGGAGCAGAGCAGGTACGTGTCGCCCACCTGCGGATCGTCGGCGCCGAACTCCACCTCGATCAGGCTCGCGATGCCGACGGCGCGCGTCAGCCGCGCGGCGAGCGGGCCGGTGACGCCGGTGGCCTCGCCGATCGTGTGGTCGCGCGTCAGCTGCTCCATCACCCCGCCGCGCACGCGGTAGAGGCGGCTGTCTCCGACGTGGGCGTAGTACGCGCGCTGCTTGTTCGGCGAGAAGCGGATGGCCACGATCGTCGTGCCCATGCCCTCGAGCTTCCGGTCGCCCTGCGCGACGTTGAAGATCGCGCGGTTGGCCATCGCGATCGAGCGGGCGAGCTCGTCGCCGCGCCGCGGGCGGCCGTGCACCGCCTCGCCCTCGAACCTGTCGGCGCGGAACGCGCGCTCCACCGTCTCGCACGCGAGCTGGCTCGCGAGCTCGCCGCCCGCGTAGCCGCCCATCCCGTCGGCGACGACGTACAGCGAGAAGTCGTCGAGCGAGAGGTAGCTGTCTTCGTTCTGGGCGCGCCGCCGGCCGGTGTCCGTGTGGGCGACGGCGGTGACGAGGATGCGCGCCTGCGGGCCCGTCGGATCGGACGGCGGCGGGCCGTCGACGTCGACGTCCATGTCGTCGGACATCGGCGGCGGCCGGGCGGTGTCCTTGTCCTCCGGGCGGACGGCCTTGCCGAGCAGCGCGGCCGGGACGGCGCCGACGAGCGTCATGTCGTCGTCGGCGTGCGCGTCGGCGCCGGCCTTCGGGTTCTCGCCGGAGCGCGACAGCGCCACGAGCGCGGCGGGCACCCTGCCCACCATCGTGATGTCGTCGTCGTGCGCGGCGGCGGCAGCGGGCTTGCCCTTCGCGACGAAGGTGATCTCGTCCTCGTCCGGCCTCGTCCTCGCCTCGCCCGGCTGGGACACCGGGGGGTTGAGCGCGCTCGGCGCGAGATCGGCGGGCACGGGCGGGGGCGGCGGCATGTCGCCGCGACGCGCGGGGCGCTGCTTGCGCCAGGGCTCCGCCCAGACCAGGTAGAGCGCCACGACCGTCAGCACTACGATCAGCGCGACGAGGTGCATTCGACCGCGGTTTTACCATCGTTCCCGCGCGAGCGGGGGATAAGCCGCCCGCGAGGCGCGCGAGCTCGTCGTCCGGGACGTCGAAGTCCGCGTAGACGCTCTGCACGTCGTCGTGGTCGTCGAGCATCTCGGCGAGCTGCAGGCAGAGCTCCGCGTCGCGGCCGGTCACCGGCTTCTTGATCTTCGGGACGAGATCGAAGCTCTGCGACCTAGGCGTGATGCCGGCGGACTCGACCGCCTTCGCGACCGCGTCGAGCGCGTCGACGGACGTGTAGACCTGCCACGCGTCGTCGCCGCGCGCGTAGTCGTCGGCGCCGGCGCCGACCGCGACGTCCATCAGCTGGTCCTCGGTGACGTCGAGCGGGAGCACCAGCAGGCCCTTCTTGTCGAACGCCCAGCCCGCGGTGCCGCTCTGCCCGAGCGCGCCGTTGTTGCGCTCGAAGATCTTGCGCAGCTCGGCGACGGTGCGGTTGCGGTTGTCGGTCATCCCGTCGACGACGAACAGCGTGCCGCCGGGGCCCGTGCCCTCGTACGTGAGCTCCTCGTAGTTGACGCCGTCGAGCTCGCCGGTGCCGCGCTTGATGGCGTTGGCGATGGTGTCCTTCGGCATCTGCTGCGCCTTCGCGTCGCCGACGGCGCGGCGCAGGCGCGGGTTGCCGTTGATGTCGCCGCCGCCCATGCGGGCCGCGACCGTCAGCTCCTTGATCAGCTTCGTGAAGAGCTTGCCGCGCTTCGCGTCGGCGGCGCCCTTTCGGTGCTTGATCGTGGCCCATTTCGAGTGGCCGCTCATCGCGTTCTCCCTCTTCGGTTGGCTTGGCCGCCTGCGACGGCGGCGTGGACATCGTGCGCTCAGGCGCGCGGGCCCGCGGCGCGAGGCCGGGCGGGGAGCGGAGAGCTAGTACAGCTGTTGCGCAGGTTCGAGCGCGAAATCCGTGGGTCAGCGCTCCGCGCCCGGCGGGACGCGCGGCAGGACCAGCGTGAAAGTCGACCCGCGCCCCGGCGCGCTCTCGAGCTCGACGTGCCCGTCGTGGGCGCGCACGACGTGCTGCACGATCGCGAGGCCGAGCCCCGAGCCCTCCCGCTCGCGCGCGAGCCGATCGTCGATGCGGTAGAACTTCTGGAAGATGCGCTTGTGCTCGGCCTCCTCGATGCCGGGGCCCTCGTCGCGCACGGAGATGCGCACCTCGTCGTCGTCGGCGCGCGCCGAGACGCGGATGTGGGGCGGCTCGCCGCCGTACTTGAACGCGTTCGACAGGAGGTTCACGACCGCGTCCTGCACGGCGCCTCTGTCCCACACCACCTCGGGGAGCGCGTCGGGCAGCTCCACCTCGAGCGCGAAGCCGCGCTGCTCGCGGAGCGGCTCGAACGCGCCGACGGCGTCCTGGACGAGGGCGGCGAGCGGCACCGGGGCCATCTCGTACACGCGCCGCCCGCTCTCCATGCGGCCCCAGTCGAGCAGGCGGTCGATGAGGTCCTGGAGGCGCTTCGACTCCTTCGTCAGCGCCTCGATGCTCCGGCGCTCGATCTCCTCGTTGCCGCGCCGGAGCGACAGCGTCTCGGTGTACAGGCGGATGCTCGTCAACGGCGTGCGCAGCTCGTGGCTCACCTTCGACACGAAGTCCGCCTGCAGCTCGCCGAGCCGCGCGTCGCGCCGCACGAACACCCAGATCAGGACGACGCCGGTGATGACCGCGCTCGTGAACGACAGGACGAGGATGCCGAGCATGAGGTTCGCGCGGGCGTCGCCGAGCACGAGCAGCGCGACGCCGACGGAGGACAGGAGGACGCTAGGTACGATGACCAAGGCGACCAGCAGGAGGACGATGCGGCGGTAGCCGTACGACCAGTACGAGCGGCGGGGTTTCGACGTCGGCACGCCGCGGTCAGCCCCTCGCGAGGTGCCGCAGCACCGCGTCGCGCATGACGTCGAGATCGGGCGCCACGCCGAGCCAGCGCTCGAAGGCGATCGCGCCCTGCCGGACGAGCATCCCGACGCCGTCGTCGGCGCGGAGCCCTCGCGCGCGCGCCGCGGCGAGGAACGGGGTCTCCTTCGGCCCGTAGCCGAGCTCGAGCGCGACGGCGCCGGGCTTCACGCGGGACCACGGGACGGCGCGGGCCGGGCCGTCGTCGCGCGCGCTCGTCGCCTGCACGAGGATGTCGGCGCCGGCGACGAGATCGTCCCACTGCAGCCGCAGCGCCATCGAGGCGTTCGAGGTCTCGGGCGGGGCGTCGGTGGGCCAGAGCACGGTGAGCGCGCCGGCGCGGCGGAGCGACTCGGCCGTCTCGCTCTCGTGGAGCGCCTCCGAGCTCGAGAACGAGCGGGTCGTCATCGCGACCACGCGCACGCCGAGCTGCCGGCACGCGGCGAGCGCCGCCGCCGCCGCGCCGCCGCTCCCGAGGATCGCGGCCGTGCCGCGCAGGGCGGGATCGAGCCGCGAGATCTCTGACACGAGCGCCGGGACGTCGGTGTTGTGCGCGACGACGCGGTCGCCCTCGCGCGCCAGGGTGTTGGCCGCGCCGACGGCCGCGGTGGACGCGTCGAGCGAGTCGGCGTGCGCGAGCACCGCGCGCTTCCACGGGGCGGTGACGTTGATGCCCGCGAGCGTGCCGTTGCGCAGCAGCCCGACGGCGGCCTTCACGGCGTGCTCGTCGCGACACTCGGCGGCCTCGTAGCCGTGGGGTAGGCCGAGCGCGGCGTACGCGGCGCGGTGCATCGCCGGCGACGCGGAGCGCGCGACGGGGCTGCCGATCACGGCGAAGCGCAGCGGTGACACCCCCTTACTTGTCGAGCACCGCGGGCCCGGCCGCAACCGGGATCGACGGGTCGATTGTGTTTGGGCCCGGCGCGAGCGCGTGGTGCCATCTCTGGCCGATGTCACCGAGGCCGGGTCGACGGGTCGCGACGCTGCGCGCTCGGCTGCTCGCGGCCGCTGGCGTCGCGCTCTCGCTGCCCGAGCCGACGGCGCGCGCCGAGGGCGGCTACGTGTCGGGCGGCGTCCTCGCAGGCGGAGCGCTCGCCACCGGGCGCGACGCCAGCGCCGGATCGATCGGCGCCGAGCTGTCGTGGAGCCACTACCGCGCGAGGTGCTGCTGGGACGGCGGCCTCGGGGGCTTCCTGCAGGCGCAGCGCTACTACGGAGACGGCGCGTCCTACCGCTTCGCCGCGGGGTATCAGTACCCTGGCGCGCTCGGCTTCGAGGCGGGGGCGGGCGTGCGCGTGGGGGAGCGCGGCACGTCGCCGCAGCTCCACCTCGCGCCGTTCTTCTCGATCGGCCTCGCGCACGTCGCGCTGCGCGCGTCGCCCGCGATCGGGCCCTACGGGTCGGAGCTGGGGCTGTTCATCGGCCTGAAGCTGCCGGTGCCGTACGGCGATCCCCCGCCGCAGGGGTTCTCGTCCGGGCGGCCTCTCCGCGTCGGCGACGAGGCCCGCGTGGCGCCGCTGGTGTCCGGCCGCGTCACCGGCTGGTGAGCGCGCTCGCCCTCGTTCCGCACGCTCTGGGCGGCAGGTGTGGCCGCGATCGAGAGCCCCTGCCTCTCGCCATGGCTGCCCGCGATCAGCGCTCGGGCGCGGGCGGCTCGAAGCGGCCCCACGGGTCGCGCGGCTTCGGCAGCGCGCCCGCGTCCCAGGCGATTCGCGCCATCTCCTCCAGCCACGCGACGCGCTCGTCGGGCGTGCTGTCCGCGCCGAGCGTCAGCTTGCGACGGCGGTCTTCGTCCCAGCTGCCCCAGTCGGGCGCGTCGCTCACGTCGCCCTCGCCGCGAGCGCCGTCAGCGCTGCGATGTCTTCGAGATCCTTCGGGCGCCCGGCGAGCCGCTTCATCGCGATGAGATCGGACAGCGACGCGACGCGCACGCGACGCCCGGCCAGCGTGACCTCGACCGACCGCGCCCACAAGTCCTCGAAGGGGATCGGCGGCTCGACGAACAGGTCGACCTCGCGGAGCGGCGCGCGGGGATCCCACAGCGAGAACACCTTCATCCCCTCCTCCTCCGACCACCGGCGTCGGGCCTCCGGGTCGGCGAAGTCGCGCGCCGCGACCGGAGCGCGCGGGACCATCCCGAGGCGGGTCAGCGCGGCGACGGGCTTGATGGCTTCGCCGGGCGAGAGGTCGACCACGAGGTCGACGTCGGCCGTCAAGCGCGCGTGGCCGTGCAGCACGACGGCCAGTCCTCCGACGACGACGAAGCGGGCGCCGCTCTCGTCGAGCGCGCTCACGATCGATGCGAGCGAGGACACCCCGCCATCGTAGCTCGGGCCGCGCGCGGGCCGTCATCGCGCGTGCTCTGCGCCCGGCTCCGCGCCGCCTGGGCGCGTGAAGTGTCGCGCCGCGGCCTCGGTTGGTTTCTGCGCTGGCCCTAAGCCCACGAGGGACGACAGCATCGGCAGCCACGGGACATGCTTCGGCGCGGCGCCGCTCTCCGGCGGCGGGGGCTCGCTCTCGCCCGGCGCGTCGCTCCTCGCCATCGCCACGCGCAGGCGACGCTGGCGGTCGGCGAGGCGCTCGCCGACCAGCTCCTCGACGAACGCGGCGACCTCCGCGGACGTCGCGACCTCGCCCGCGAGCGCGCGCGACAGCTCGTCGCCGAGCTCCGCGGCGCTCGACGGGCGACCGCCGGGCTCGCGCGCCATCGCGCGCGCGACGACGGCGTCGAGATCGTCCGGCAGGCTCGGGCAGAGCGACCGCGGCGTCGGCAGCGCCGCCGTCAGCAGGCGCTGCAGGGTCGCCATCGTGTTGTGCGCGCGGAACGGGTGCTTGCCCGTGAGGAGCTGGAACATCATCACCCCCACGGGGAACAGATCCGCCCGCCGGTCGAGCTGCTCGCCGAGCGCCTGCTCCGGCGCCATGAAGCCGAGCTTGCCCTTGGTGTGGCCGGGCTGCGTGCGCTCCCCCGCGAGCAGCGTGGCCTTCGCGAGGCCGAAGTCGAGCAGCTTCACGTGGCCGTCGCGCGACACCATCACGGTCTGCGGCGACACGTCGCGGTGCACGAGCCCGACCGACGCGCCGTCGTCGCCCGTGAGCGCGTGCGCGGCCTCGAGCCCCGCGCACACGTCGAGCATGAGCCGCCCGATGATCGGCAGCGGGAACCCGCGACCGCGCGCGTGGGCCTCGCGCATCAGCCCGCTCAGCGGCTCGCCGTCCACCCACTCCATCACCAGGTAGAGCAGGTCGCCGATCTCGCCGAGATCGAGCACCGAGACCACGTTCGGGTGGCGGATGCGCGACGCGAAGTGCGCCTCGTCGAGGAACATCGCGCTGAACGCCGGGTCCTCCGCGAGCGCCGCCGAGATCGTCTTGACCGCGACGAGCCGCTCGAACCCGCGCGCGCCGTGCAGCCGCGCGGCCCAGACGGTGGCCATCCCGCCCTCGGCGAGCGGCACCAGACACTCGTAGCGCCCGAGCTTGACGGAGGGGCCCGGGACGACGCGACGCGGGGGATCGGTGGGGGTCATGCCCAGGGCTCAGCAACCCTCGGGCCAGGCAAATTTTGGCGAATTTCCAGGCTCTCGTGCCTCGCAGGGCGAACGGTGTGATCAGGGGGTGAAGGGATCGATCCCGCCCGCAAGGAGCAGCGCCGCGTCGACGAGGTCCTGCGGTCGGCCGCTCGCGCGCTTCAGCGCGATCAGCTTCGCGCGGCCGACCACCTGCACGACGGTGGCGTCGATGGAGCTCACGCGTGCCCCAGGCGCGCGCGAAATCGCCGCCGGGGACGGCCTTCATGAGATCGATGCGCGCGGGCGGCGCGCCCATCCACACGACGTCGAGCCGCACCCACAGATCGGCGTCCTTGGTGAAGCGAGGGCAGCCGTGCAGCGCGAGCCGCCGCCACGGTACCACGCTACCGCCCACGCCACTCGGCGCCGGGGTGGCGGTCGAGCTCCTGGCGGTCTGCCTCGAACTGGCGCTCGAGCTGATCGCGCGCGGCGCGGGCGCGGGCCGTGCGCTCGGTCTGCTCGAGCTCCGCGCGCTGCAGCTCCTCCAGCATCGCGACGTTGTGTCTGCGGAACTTCGCGGCCCGCTCGAACGCCTCGTGCGCGCCGACGCCGAGCGCCTCGAGCGCGCGCCGCCCCGCCGTGAGGGCGGAGTCGAACGTCTCGCGCTCGACGATCACGACGCCGCGCCGCCGCAGCTCGAGCCAGTGGGTCACGTTGCGCGCGCGCGCGACGATCGTCAGGTGAGGAAAATGATGTTGCGCCAGATCCACGAGCGCGAGGCTCGCGGTCACGTCGTCGATGGCGTCGACGAGCACCTTCGCGCGCCCGGCCCCCGCGCTCTCGAGCAGATCGAGCCGGGTCGCGTCGCCGTAGAACACCTTGAACCCGAACCGGCGCAGCAGCTCGATGGAGTCGGGATCGACGTCGAGCACCGTCGCGCGCAGCCCGCTCGCGAACAGCAGGCGCCCCACGATCTGCCCGAACCGCCCGAACCCCGCGAGGATCACCTCGGCGTCGTCGCCCTCGATCGCGTCGGCCTCGCGGGGGGGAGGGGCGGCGCGGCGCTGCCACCGCTCGGCGGCGATCACGAGCAGCGGCGTGAGCGCCATCGACAGCGCCACCGTCAGCGTGAGGCGCTTGTCCCAGTCGCCTGGCAACAGGCGCGCCTCGCGCGCGACCCCGAACACGACGAACGCGAACTCGCCGCCCTGCGCGAGGAGCGCCGCGAACATCGCGCCCGAGGGGGCCGGCCCGCCCGACAGGCCGAGGCGCCGCGCGACGAGCCCGAGCGCGCCCGCCTTCAGCAGCGTGAAGCCCGCGACCAGCGCAGCGATGAGGGCGGGGTGGCTCGCGACCAGCGCGAAGTCGATCGACATGCCCACCGCGATGAAGAAGAGGCCCATCAGCAGGCCCTTGAACGGCTCGATGTCCGTCTCGAGCGCGTGCCGGTACTCGGAGCTCGCGAGCAGCACCCCCGCGAGGAAGGCGCCGAGCCCCATCGAGACGCCGACGCGGCTCATCAGCGCGGCGATGCCGATGACCAGCAACAGCGCGAACGCCGTCGAGACCTCGCGCAGCCCCGTCTTCGCGATGACGCGCAGCGCGGGGCGCGTCGCGAAGCGACCGAGCACGACGACGCCGAGGATGGCCGCGGCGACCTTCGCGGCGCCCACCCAGCGCGGCTCCGCGCTCGGGACCGCCGCGTCCGAGAGGAGCGGCACGACGCCGACGAGCGGGATCGCCGCGATGTCCTGGAACAGCAGGATGGCGAACGACGCGCGCCCGACCGGCTGCGCGAGCAGCCCGCGCTCCTTCATCGTCTGCACCGCGATCGCCGTCGACGAGAGCGCGAGCGCGAGGCCCGCGATGAGCGCGCCCTTCAGCGGCAGGCCCGCGGCGACCCCCGCGACCATGAGCGCGCCGCCGCACGCGATCAGCTGCGCCGCGCCGCCGCCGAACACCGGGCCGCGCAGCTGCCAGAGGCGGCTCGGCTCGAGCTCGAGCCCGATGAGGAACAGCATCAAGACGACGCCGAGCTCCGAGAAGTGCAGGATGCTCTCGACGTTCGACACGAGCCCGAGGCCGGACGGGCCGATCGCGGCGCCCGCGGCGAGGTACCCGAGCACCGAGCCGAGCCGGAGGCGCGCGGCGAGCGGGACGCACACGACCGCGGCGCCCAGGTAGGCGATCGCGTCCTCGAGGAGGCTGTGCTCACTCATCGAGCGAGCCCTCGCGCGCGCCGAGGGACACGAGCCGTGCGCGGTACTCGGCGCCGCGCGCGGCGAGCTCGGCCGACGAGAGCTGGTGCGCGCCGTGCACGATCATCGGCTCCAGCCACCGCATGCCGCAGAACCGCGCCGTCTGCCGCACCGGCGGCTCGAACTCGTCGAACGGCTCGCCGTGCGGGCGGTCGCTCGCGTACGCGTCGAGCTCGCCGCCCGTCGTCGCCACCCAGAGGCACGCCTTGCCCGCGAGCGCGCGCGCCGATCCGTACGCCCAGCCGCGCGCGAGCACCTTCTCGAACCAGAGCTTCAGCAGCGCCGGCACCGAGTACCAGTAGAGCGGGTGCTGCCAGACCACGGTGTGTGCCTCGACGAGCGCGCGCTGCTCGGCCTCCGCGTCGACGCACAGATCGGGGTACAGCTCGTACAGCGAGCGCCGCTCGACCCCGCCGAGATCCGCGATCGCCGAAGAGAGCGCGCGGTTCGCGATCGACCTATCGGGGTAGGGGTGCGCCGAGACGACGAGGATCACGCCCGCGGCGCTATCGCGCCTGCCCGGTCGCGGCAACGCCGGCACGTTGCCTCGTGTCCGGTTCGTGCGCACCATGGCCCGATGACGACGCGGCGAGCTGGTGAGAGATCGATCGAGGGCGTCCACGCGAGCCCGGGGCTGCACTGGGTCGGCGACGGCTTCCGCGTGGCGGGCTACTTCTCGGCCATCCCCGGGGCGATGCGGCGCCTCAGCCCGTTCTTGCTGCTCGACTATCACCCGCCGTACGTCTACTCGCCGAGCGACCGGCCGCGGGGGGTCGGCGTGCACCCGCACCGCGGGTTCGAGACGGTGACGCTCGCGTGGGAGGGCTCGGTCGCGCACCACGACAGCACGGGCGCGGGCGGCGTCATCGGGCCCGGCGACGCGCAGTGGATGACCGCCGCGTCGGGGATCCTCCACAAGGAGTACCACGAGCGCGAGTGGGCGCGCGGCGGCGGGAGGTTCCACATGGCGCAGCTCTGGGTGAACCTCCCCCGCGCGCACAAGATGGGCCCGCCGCGCTACCAGGGGCTGACGGCGGCCGAGATGGGGCGCGTGGAGCTCGCGGACGGCGCCGTCCGCGTGCGCGTCATCGCGGGGGAGCACGCGGGCGTGCGCGGCCCCGCCCTGACCTTCAGCGACGTCACGCTGCTCGACGCGCGGGTGCGCGCCGGGGGTGAGCTCACGCTCGCCGTGCCCGCGTCGCACAACCTCTGCTTGCTGCTGATGAGCGGCGAGGCGGTGATCGGTGGTGAGCGCGCGTCCGAGGGCGATCTCCTCGTCACGCGCAACGACGGCGACCAGCTGGTGGTGCGCGCGACCGAGGACGCGCACGCGCTCGTGATGGGCGGCGCCCCGATCGACGAGCCCATCGCGGCGATGGGGCCGTTCGTGATGAGCACCGAGCGCGAGCTGCGCGAGGCCGTCGCCGACTACGAGGCGGGGCGGTTCGGCCACCTCGACTTACGCCGCGCTACCCCTCGCGACGGGCGGCGAGGCCGACGGCGCGCGCGTAGACCTCGCGCTTCGGCCAGCCCGAGCGCGCCGCGATGACGCGCGCCGCCTCGCGCACCGTCGCGCCGAGCGCGAGCTGCTCGCCCAGCCACCGATCGATCGTCGCCGCGTCCACGTCGTCCGACACGGGCGCCTCCCACGGGCCGAGCGCGATCGTCAGCTCTCCGAGCCACTCGCGCGGATCGGCCGCGAGCTCGGCGACGGAGCCGCGTACCAGCTCCTCGTGCAGCTTCGTCAGCTCGCGCGCGACCATCGCCTCGCGCGTCGGGCAGAGGCGCGCGAGCTCCGCGAGCGTGCCGGCGACGCGCCTCGGCGACTCGAAGAACACGACGACGTCCGGATCGGCCGCGGCGCGGGAGAGCGCGTCGTCCCGGGCGCTGCCGTCCCTCGGCAAGAACCCAACAAATCTGAATGATGCGCGACCGAAGCCGCTCGCCGCGACGGCCGCGACGACCGCCGACGCGCCCGGGATGGGCGAGACCCGCACGCCCGCGGAGGCGGCGCGGGCGACGAGCGAGGCGCCGGGATCCGAGACGCCCGGCGTGCCCGCGTCGGTCACGAGGGCGAGCGTCTCGCCCGCGAGCAGGCGCGCGAGCGCGCGCTGGTGATCGGCCTCGGTCGCGTGCGCGTCGTGCCGCACCAGCTCCTTCTTCTCCACCCCGAGGTGCGCGAGCAGCTGGCGCGCGCGGCGGGTGTCCTCCGCGAGGACGGCGTCGCACTCGGCGAGGGCGCGCGCGGCGCGCGGCGACAGATCTTCGAGGTTCCCGATCGGCGTCCCGACGACGAGGAGCGCGCCGCTCACGAGACGCTGACGGCGTCCCCGAGGGCGTCCTTCAGGAACACGCGGAGGTTCGACGTCAGGCGCGCCTCCAGCTGCCGCACGCGCTCGCGCGACACGCCGAACTCGTCGCCGAGCTCCTGCAGCGTGAGCGGCTCCTCCGCGACGAGGCGCTTGTCGAAGATGATGAGCTCCTTGCCCTTCAGCGTCTTCCTGAACTCCCCGAGCCTGTCGCGCACGATGTCGCCGATCTCGGCGCCCTCGACGGTGGCGTCCGGGCCGGGCCCGGCGCCGGGCAACAGCTCGACCCTCGCGACGGCGCGCCCCTCGTTGTCGCCGACCGGCGCGTCGAGGCTGGCCTCGGCCGACGAGAGGCGTCGCTCCATCTCGAGCGCCTCCTCGGGCGCGACGCCGAGCCGCTTCGCGACCTCCTCGGCCGTCGGATCGATGCCCATCGCGAGCAGCCTGGCCTTCTCCTTGTTGAGGTTGAAGAAGAGCTTGCGCTGCGCCTGCGTCGTGCCGAGCTTCACGAGCCGCCAGTTGTTGACGATGAACCTGAGGATGTACGCGCGGATCCACCAGGCCGAGTACGACGAGAGCTTCACGCCGCGGTAGGGATCGTACTTCTTCACGGCCTGCATCAGGCCGATGTTCCCCTCCTGGATGAGGTCCATGATGTTCTTGTAGGCGCGGCGGTACTCGTACGCGATCTTCACGACGAGGCGGAGGTTCGTCGTGACGAGCTTGCGCGCGGCGTCGACGTCGGCCGTCTCGAGGTACTTGACGGCGAGCGCGTGCTGCTCGTCCGCGCTGAGCACGCGGTGGCGCTGCACCTCGCGAAGGTAGGCCTGCAGCGGATCGTGGCGGCTGAGCGCGACCTCGCTCCCGACGTCCTTCACGTCCCCGTCGGTGTCCTGATCCTCGGCGTCGTCGTCTCCCTCGCGCGCGTCGTCGTCGCCCTCGACCAGCTCGGCGGCGGCGTCGATGACGGTCTCTCCCTCCGCGTCGTCCTCGCGCGCGTCGTCCGCGTCGTCGTCGTCTGGGTCGCGAGGCCGAGGCTTGGCCTCGACCACCACTGGCTTCTTCTTCTTCGGCACGGCGGTCAGGCTCTCCTCGGCGCGCGGGCCGAGAGCGCAGTCTCTAGCCATCGCGCGCGCGCGGTCAAGGAGGGCGCAGGGTCAGAGCAGCGCGGAGAGCGCCGCCTCGAGCTCGTCGACCTTCACCGGCTTCGTGAGGTACCGGAAGAACCCCGCCTGCCTGCCGCGGCGCTGGTCGCGCTCGGACGCCGCCGCGGTCAGCGCGATGACCGGGATGTGCGTCGTCTCGGGCCAGCGGCGCAGCTCGTCGAGCGCGTCGAAGCCGCTGATCCCCGGGAGGTTGATGTCCATCAGGATGGCCTTCGGCCGGAGCCGCCGCGCGAGCTCGATGCCCTGCTCCGCCGTCGGCGCCGTGACGAGCTCGACCCCGTCGAACGTGCAGACGAGATCGGTCATGAACGCGACGTTGGCCTGGTTGTCCTCGATGTACAGCACGAGGCGCTGGTCGGCGCCGAGCGACTGCTCTCGCCGCTCTCTCGGCTCGCCGCCGGCGGGGGCCGCGCGCCTCGGGCCGTGGTGCGCGGGCAGATCCACCCAGAACTCCGATCCGCGGCCGCGCTCGCTCCGGAACCCGTGGCGTCCGCCCATCAGCGCGGCGAGGCGCTTCGTGATGACGAGGCCGATGCCCGTCCCCTCGATGGCGCCCGTCTCCTGCCCCGCGCGCTGGAAGGGCTGGAACAGCGACGCGTGCTGCGCCTCGTCGATCCCGAGCCCGTCGTCGTGCACCGAGATCCTGACGAAGCCGGCGTCGAGCCCGTCGGCGCCGGGCCCCGCGACCGCCGCCAGCGTGACGTGCCCGCCCGGCCGGTTGTACTTGATGGCGTTCGACCCGAAGTTCATCACGATCTGCACGACGCGCGTGCGGTCGGCGAGGACCATCGGCAGCTCGCCCGCGCGGTCGCGCGCGATCGTGACGCCGACCCGCGCGGCCATCGGCTCGAGCAGCTCGCGCACGGCGTCGAACACGTCGTCGACGTCCACCGGCTCGGTCGACACCGAGACGCCGCCCGCCTCGATGCGCGCGAGATCGAGGACGTCATCGATGAGGCGCAGGAGGTGCTCGCCGCCCTTCATGATCTGCGCGAGGCGCTCCTGCTGCCGCGCGGAGAGGGGCTCCTTCTTGTCGCGCTGCAGGAGCTGGGCGAACCCGAGGATCGCGTTCATCGGCGTGCGCAGCTCGTGGCTCATCGACGAGAGGAACTCGCTCTTGGCCGCGCTGCCGGCCTCCGCCGCGACGCGCGCGGCGCGCAGCTCCTCGGCCTTCAGCATGTCGTCGGTGAGATCCCACACCGTCTCGACGAGGCCGCCCTCGGGGGTCGCGCGGCGCGCGAGGCGGAGCGTGCGACCGTCGCGCGTGCGCAGCTCCGTCGACGTCGGCGCGCGGCCCGACGCGACCCACGCGGCGCGGAAGGTGTCGGCGTCGTCGCCCGGCGCGTGGCGGTCGAGCCAGCACGCGCACACCTCCTCGTAGGCGACGCCCGCCGCGGGCCCGTGGAGGGTGCCGGCGAGCGCGACGCGGTAGACGCCGTTGCAGAGCACGAGGCGCCCGTCGGGGCCGAACATCGCGACGCCGTCCTGCATCCCCTCGACCGCGCTCGCGAGCAGCTCGGCGTTCAGGCGCAGCGCGGCCTCGGCGCGCTTGCGCTGCGTGATGTCGCGGATGGCCGCGGACACCCACGCCTCGCCGCTCGGGGACACGACCGGGCTCAGGCTCACCTCGATCGGCAGGTCCGTGCCGTCGCGCCGCTGCCCGTGCAGCTCGAGGCCGGAGCCCATCCGTCGCACCGTCGGGTGCGCGAAGAAGCGCGCGACGTGGCCTTCGTGCGCGCCGCGGAGGTGCGGCGGCAGGATCGCGTCGAGCGGCTGGCCGATGAGCTCGTCGCGGCCGAACCCGAACATCGCCTCGGTCTGCGCGTTCACGAACACGATCCGCGCGTCCGCGCCGAGGACGAGCATCGCGTCCGGCGCGGTCTCGAGCAGCAAGAAGTGGGCGGGCGTCACGGCAAGCTCACGCAGAAGCACGCGCCGCGCCCGGACGGCTCGAGCCACGCCCTCCCACCGTGCGCGACGGCCGCCGCACGGCAGAACGCGAGCCCGAGCCCGTGTCCCGCGCGCGCGCCCTTGCGATCGACGGCGTCGACCTGGACGAACGGATCGAAGATGCGCTCGGCGAGCTCGGCCGGCACGCCGCCGCCGTCGTCCTCGACGCGGATCGTCACGCCCTCGGCGTCGTCGCGGGACGCCGACACCCGGACCGAGGTGCCGGCGGGCGCGTGGCGGATCGCGTTGTCGACGAGGTTCGAGAGGATCCGGTGTAGGAGCGCCTCGTCGGCGTCGACCGTGAGCGGCTCGAGCGCCGCCGCGATCGACACCTCGCGCGCCTTCGCCTGCGCGTCGAGCTCGACCGCCACGCGCGCCGCGAGCGCGGACAGCTCGACCGCCGCGCGCCGGGGCGCGAGCAGCCCCTCGTCGGCGCGGCTGACGTCGAGGAGGTTCGAGATCATGCGCAGGAGCTGGGCCGCGTCCGCGCGGATCTGCGCCGCCGCCTCGCGCGCAGGCTCCGGCAGCCCGCGCTCGCGCAGCAGGAACTGCGCGTGCAGATCCATCGAGCTCACCGGGTTCTTCAGATCGTGGACGATGAAGGCCGTCAGCCGCTCCTTCTGCAGCTGGAGCCGCTGGAGCGCGTCGCGCTGTCGCTTCAGCTCCTCGTAGTGATCGCGCAGCTCGGCGCTCAGGCGGCGCAGCTTCAGCATCGCCTGCACGCGCAGCACGAGCTCGGCGGGCTGCACCGGCTTCGTCAGAAAATCGGCGCCGCCGAGGCGCGCGGCGCGATCGAACGTCTCGACGTCGCGCAGCGCCGTGAGGAACGCGATCGGCACCTCGACGCCGCCCGGCAGCGCGCGCAGGCGCTCGAACGTCGCGAACCCGTCGAGGCCGTGCATCCGCACGTCGAGCAGCACGCAGTCGGGCGGCTCGCGCTCGAACGCGGCGATCGCGGCCGCGCCGTCCGCCGCGACGACCACGCGGTACCCCTCGTCCTCGAGCGTGTGGCGCGCGAGGGCGCGGTTGGCCTCGTTGTCGTCGACGACGAGGATGGTGGTGGCTTCGGGCTCTTGGGTCATCACGCGCGGTGGGAGAGCGTGGCGCGAGCCTGCACGAGCGCCACCGCCGCGCCAAGCCGTTGCCGGCGCCCGCGCGTCGTGGCTAGAGCGGCGCGTGCGCCTCGGAGTCCTCCTCGCCGCGGTCGCCGCGACCACGGCGTCGTGTGGTCGCGGGCAGGCGACGACGACGGGGGTCGCCAGCGCGTCCTCGAGCGCGTCCGCGCCCGTCACCTCAGCGGCGTCGACCCCGAGCGCGTCCGCCGGATCGTCGCGGCCGCCGCTGCGCTCGCCGCTCGAGGACCCCAGGTCGACGACGCTGTGCCCTGCGGGGATGGTGCTCGTCGACGGAGGGTTCGTCCCGTCGATGGGCCACGCGTGCCGCCGCTGGATCAACGAGGAGCGCGACCGCTGCCAGTCCTACGCGGCGCCGCCGCTGAAGGCGGGGAAGCCCGTGCCGATGCGGTTCTGCGTCGACAGGTTCGAGTACCCCAACCTCGAGGGCGTGCGCCCCGCGGTGATGCCCGACTGGTTCGACGCGCAGGAGGCGTGCGAGATCGAGGGCAAGCGCCTCTGCAACGCGTCCGAGTGGACGCTCGCGTGCGAGGGGCCCGAGGGGCTGCCGTACCCGTACGGCTGGGAGCGCGATCCGTCCGCGTGCAACATCGATCGACCGCGCCCGGCGCCGGAGCCCGACTTCGACGCCTTCTCCCGCCCGCGCGACATCAGCGCCGAGGTGCACCGCCTCGATCTGCGCGTCGCGAGCGGGGAGAGGTCGCGCTGCGCGAGCCCGTACGGCGTGTTCGACATGACCGGCAACGTCGACGAGTGGACGGTGAACGACGCGCATTTCGCCGCGCTTCCCCCCGGCAAGGAGGAGAAGGATCGCCCGCACGTGAGCGGGTTGAAGGGCGGCTACTGGGGCCCCATCCGCGCGCGGTGCCGGCCCATCACCTCGTCGCACAACGAGTGGTTCAGGTTCTACCAGGTCGGGTTCCGCTGCTGCGCGGACCCGCTCGACGGATCGTTCGAGGGTCGGCGCTTCCGCGGGCTGCCGCGGCGCCGCGCGAAGTGAGCATGTGTTCAGCGTTCCCACCCGTCGCCCGCTTGGGCTAGGGTGCGCGCGTGTCGCCAGGCGCCGCCAGCCGCGCTCTCCCTCCGAGCACGGCCGGGTCACGCCCCGCACCCGCTCCTTACGGGCCCATAGCTCAATCGGTCAGAGCTCCCGGCTCATAACCGGGCGCGTCCTGGTTCGAACCCAGGTGGGCCCACGCTCCTCTCGAACTTCTCCGCATGACCCCTACGCAACAGAAGCACGCCGACCAGATCCGGGCGCTCGAGGCCCTCGCCGAGCACGACGCCGAGCTCCGACGCATCGAGGCGCGCATCGCCGAAGGCGAGACGCAGCTGCAGACCCTGACCCGCGAGCTGTCCTCGCTCGACGCGCGGCTCTCGTCCGAGAAGGCGAGCCTCGTGGAGATGCACAAGACCATGGGCGATCTCACCCAGGAGGGGCGCCAGATGTCGACGCAGATCGACCGCTCGCGCGAGAAGCTCTCCCGCGCGCGCAACGAGCGCGAGAACATCGCGGTCGAGCGCGAGCTCGACGAGCTGCGCCGCCTCGTGCGCGACCGCGACGACGAGCTGAAGAAGCTCGCGCCGCTCTCGGAGGCCGCGAAGAAGAGCGTCGCCGACCTCGAGGTGCGCCGCGAGAAGGTCGCCGCCGAGCTCGAGTCGAGCGAGTCCGGCTCGCAGGCGGGCATCCGCGACGCGAAGGCCGAGGCCGAGGTCGCCCGCGCGGCGCGCGCCGAGCTGACGAAGAAGGTGCCGGCGATGCTGCTGAAGCGCTACGAGCAGACGCTGAGCCGCAAGGGATCGGGCCTCGCGAAGCTGCACAAGGGGCTCTGCCTCGCGTGCAACATCTCGCTGCAGCCGCAGCTCTACCAGCGCATCATGCGCTACGACGTCGTCGACCAGTGCCCGAACTGCTACCGGGTGCTCGCGCCGCCGCCGCTCGTCGAGGGACCGGAGTCGGAGGCGACGTGAAAGCCTGCCCCGCCTGCGGGCGGCTGTACCCCGACGAGGCGGGGTTCTGCCCCGCGGACGGGCAGGGGCTGCGCAGCGCGACGCAGGTGCCCATCCAGGCGTCCGACGACGAGCGCGTCGGGACGCTGGTCGCGATGCGCTACCAGGTCCGGCGCGTGGTCGCCGACGGCGGCATGGGGCGCGTCTACGAGGCGCTCGACACGCACGAGGGGCGCCGCGTCGCCGTGAAGATGCTGCACTCCGACGTCGCGGCCGACCAGGTGAGCGTCGAGCGCTTCAAGCGCGAGTTCGAGGTGTCGCGCTCGCTGCCCCACGACCACATCATCGACGTGCTCGACTTCCAGCGAGACGGCAGCACGTACGCGCTGGTGATGGAGTTCCTCGAGGGGGAGGAGCTGCGCAACGTCCTCTTGCGCGAGAAGAGCGTCACGCCGGGCCGGGTCGTCCGCATGGTGTCGCAGATCGCGGTCGGGCTCGATCCGGCGCACCAGGCGAAGTTCGTCCACCGGGATCTCAAGCCTGACAATATCTTCCTCTGCGGCACGCGCGAGGGTGACACTGTCAAGATCCTCGATTTCGGCAGCGCGAAGGACAAGTCAGCCGGCGCGAAGAAGCTGACGATGCTGGGCACCACCATCGGCTCGCCGTACTACATGGCGCCCGAGCAGGCGCAGGGGCTCGACAGCCTCGACCACCGCGCCGACGTGTGGGCGGTGGCGGCCATCGCGTACGAGGCGCTGACGTCGACGGTGCCGTTCGGTGGCAACAACGGCCCCACCATCCTCTTGTCCATCATGACGAAGGAGCCGACGCCGCCCAGCCAGGCGTCGGCGAAGGCCGTGATGCCGATCCCGCCGACGCTCGATCCGGTCGTCGAGCACGCGTTCTACAAGAACCCTCAGGGCCGCATCGCCAGCGTCGGCGAGCTCGCCAACCGGATCGGCGCGGCCTACGGGCTGCAGGGTGACTTTCGTCAGTGGGCCCAGACGCCCCAGCACGTCCTCGATGAGACCATCAAGGCCAACCTGCCGACGCTGCTGCAAGGCGGGGCGGCCGTGGCGACGGTGGGCGATCCGTTCGCGGCGCCGCCCGCGTCGGCGGCCGCCGCGATGGACAAGGCGTTCGAGGCGCCGCCGCAGCCCCAGCCGCAGGACGACGTCGTCGTCGCGGGCGTGCCGCAGAAGGGCGTGCCCATCGTGGCGCTCGTCGCGGTGGGCGTCCTCGCGCTGGTGGTGGGGATCGTGGGCGTCGTGCTGCTGATGAGGTGAGCGAGCCCGCCAGGATCAGGCCTGGCCGCGCACCGTCGACGTGAACGCCATCGGCGTCGTGCCGAGCGACACCTGGTAGGCCGAGTCCCACAGCGCGTCGGGCGGCGTGTCGAACAGCAGCGTCGGGTCGACCTGTGTCGGCAGCCACGCGCCCTCACGGATCTCGCCCTCGAGCTGCCCCGCGCCCCAGCCTGCGTAGCCGAGTATCAGCCGGAACCGCGCCGGGGCCGTGCCGCGCGCCAGCGCCTCGACGGCCTCGCGCGCGCCGGTGACCGCGTGCCCGTCGCGTAGATCGTGCTCGGGATCCCACGGGGTGTGGCCGTCGGGCCTCTCGAAGAGGATCCACGCGGAGCCCGGCATCACCGGGCCGCCGACGCGCACGATGCCGGCGTACGACGTCGACTCCGGCAGCGACGTCCCTGGCGGCACGAGGTCGGCGTCGGTGAGCAGGCGCGACACGGGGCCGAGCGCCTTGCCGTTCAGCACCCAGCCGAGCGCGCCCTCCTCGTCGTGGTGCCCGAGCAGCACGACCGATTTGACGAAGTTCGGATCGCCGAGGCGCGGCGCCGCCAGCAACAGCCCCGGGGCCAGGACGGACATGCGCGGCCACCATAGCACCCAGGGGCGCGCGGCGGCGCGACACCTCCGCCTCGGCGCGTGCGATGCTGCGCGGCCATGCGACGCACGCTCGCCGCCACGCTCGCCCTCGCCGCCACGCTCGCCGCGGGAGGCGCGGCGGCGGGGCCGCCCGTCTCGCAGTTCAAGCTCGGCAACGGCCTCGAGGTCGTCGTGCAGACCGACCACCGCACCCCCGTCGTCGCGGTGAACCTCTGGTACCACGTCGGGTCGAAGGACGAGCCCGCCGGCAAGAACGGCTTCGCGCACCTGTTCGAGCACCTGATGTTCCAGGGGTCGCGGCACGTCCCGGAGGACAGCTTCTTCCAGCTGCTCGAGCGCGCGGGCGGCAGCGACATGAACGGCACGACCAACACCGATCGCACGAACTACTACGAGGTCGTCCCGTCGCGACAGCTCGAGCTCGCGCTGTGGCTCGAGAGCGATCGGATGGCCTTCTTGCTCGACCACGTCGACGACAAGACCCTCTCGTCGCAGCGCGACGTCGTGAAGAACGAGCGCCGCCAGAACTACGAGGACGCGCCGTACGGGCTCGTGCGGCAGTTCGTGCGCGCCGCGCTCTTCCCGGAGGGGCACCCGTACCACCGCCTCACGATCGGCACGCCGCAGGATCTCGACGCCGCGTCGCTCGCGGACGTGCGCGCGTTCTTCAAGCGCTACTACGTGCCCAACAACGCGACGCTCGTGCTCGCGGGCGACGTCGACGAGGCGCGCGCGCGGGCGCTCACGGAGAAGTGGTTCGGCCCGATCGTCGCGGGGCCGGCGGCGCAGAGCCTCCGCGCGCCCGCGCCCGTGCCGCGCGACAAGGAGCAGACGCTCTCGATCGAGGCCGGGGTCGAGCTCGCGCGCGTGTCGGTGAGCTGGGTGACGCCGCCCGGGTTCGCGCCGGGTGACGGCGAGCTCGACGGGCTCTCGCAGGTGCTCTCGACCGGGAAATCCAGCCGCCTCTACAAGCGCCTCGTGCACGACGCGCAGGTCGCGCAGGACGTGAGCGCGTACCAGGCGTCGAGCCTGCTCGCGAGCCAGTTCGAGATCTCCGCCACCGTCCAGCGCGGCAAGCAGCCGAGCGAGGTGCTCGCGATGATCGACGAGGAGCTCGACAAGATCTCGCGCGAGGGGCCGACCGACGACGAGCTCGCCCGCGCGAAGGCGCGCCTCGTCGCCGATCTGATGTTCTCGGTCGAGCGCGTCGGCTCCCGCGCGAACCAGATCAACGCGTACGCAGAGGGCGCGGGCGACCCGGCGTACTTCGACAAGGACGTCGCGCGCTACCGCGCGCTCTCGCGTGAGTCGATGCAGCGCGCGGCGGCGACGCACCTCCGCCGATCGGCGCGCGTCGTCGCGATCGTGACGCCGACGCCCGGCGCGCCGAAGGCAGGGCGCCTCGCGGGAGGTGCGCCGTGAGGGCGCTCGTCGTCGGCGCCGCGCTGCTGCTCGCGGGCTGCGCGGCGACGCCGGAGCCCGTGGTGCCCGACGCGCCCGACCCTCCGCCCCCGCCCGCCTCCTTCGTCGCGCCCGTCGCGCCGGAGCCCGTCACGCCCGACGCGAAGTTCCGCGAGGGCCCGCCCGCGCCCGGCCCCGCCGCGCCGTTCGTCGCGCCGAAGGTCACCGAGGCGCGGCTGAAGAACGGCGTGCGGGTGCTGCTCGTCGAGCGCCACGAGCTGCCGCTCGTCTCGGTGCGGCTCGTGGCCGCCGGCGGCGCGAGCGACGCCGCGCCGGGCGTCGCCGACCTCGCGAGCTCGCTGGTCCTGTCGGGGACGAAGCGCCGCTCCGCCGTCGAGATCAGCGACGCGCTCGGCGCGCTCGGCGCGCGGCACGCGGTGTTCGCCGACGACGACGCGTGCGGCGTCTCGCTCGACGTGCTCGCCGAGAAGCTCCCGGCCGCGCTCGACGTGGTCGGCGAGTCGATCGTCGCGCCGACCTTCCCGAAGGACGAGCTCGAGCGACAGCGAACGCGCACGCTCACATTTCTCACACAGGCGAAGGACAGCGCGGGCCGTCAGCTCTGGTACGAGACGCTCTCGACGCTGTACCCCGCGGGGCACCCGTACGCGACGCCGGTGGTCGGCACCGAGGCCGGCGTGCGCGCGGCGAAGGCCGGCGATCTCGCGAGGTTCCACGCGCGCTCGTGGACGCCCGATCGGGTGACGGTCGGCGTCGTCGGCGACGTCGATCGGGCGACGCTCCTGCCGCTGCTCGAGCGGGCGCTCGGCGGCCTCGCGGGGCGGAGCGGCGCGCCGAGGCCGCCCGTCACGCCGCCGGCGTTCGGCGACAAGGACGCGCGCGTGGTCATCGTCGATCGCCCCGGCGCCTCGCAGACGAACCTCCAGGTCGCCGGCCGGGGGATCGCGCGCGGGACGCCCGACTTCGAGGCGCTGCTCGTGATGAACACCATCCTCGGCGGCAGCTTCTCCAGCCGCCTCAACATGAACCTCCGCGAGAAGCACGCGTACACGTACGGCGCGAGCTCCCGGTTCGACGCGCGGCGCGGCGTCGGGCCCTTCGTCGCGGGCGGCGCCATCGTGCGCGACGCGACCGGCAAGGCGCTGAAGGAGATCTTCGCGGAGCTCGATCGCATCCGCGACGAGCCGGTGACCGCCGACGAGCTCGAGCTCGCGAAGAGCGCGATCATCGAGCGGCTGCCGGCGCAGATCGAGACGAACGCCGCGACCGCGAGCTTCCTCGCGTCGCTGCCGCTGTACGGGCTGCCGCTCGACGAGCTCGATCGGCGCGTCGCCAGGGTGCGCGCGGTCACGCGCGAGGACGTCCAGCGCGTCGCGCGCCGCGCGCTCGATCCGAGGACGATGCGCGTCGTGATGGTCGGCGATCACGACAAGATCGCGGCCGACGTCGCCGCGCTCGGCCTCGGGGCCACGCGGCGGGTCGGCAAGTAGCGCGAGGTGGTAGCGTCGCCTCCGCGTGCGACGCCGATCCGTGCTTCCTCTGCTCGCGCTCCTCGCCTCGTCCTGCGGCGGGGGAGCCCCACCCGCCCCGCCAGCCGACACCAGCTCCGTGCAGCTGGCGGTGAAGACCGTCTGCGGCGCGTCGTCGTCCGGCGGCATCCAGGGCAGGGACGTGTCCGTCTGGCAGGGAGACTTCGACTGGAACGCGCAGAAGGTCGCCGGGGTGGTGTTCGGCTTCGCGCGCGTGGGAGACGGCGTCGGCTACGCCGACAGTCAGTTCCAGTCGAACTGGGCGAAGATGAAGGCGGCCGGCATCCTCCGCGGCGCCTACCAGTACTTCGAGCCCGACGAGGACGAGGTCGCGCAGGCCAACCTGATGATCGCCGCGGTCGGGGCGCTCGGCGAGGGGGATCTGCCGTGCGTGATCGACGTCGAGTCGGCCGCCGGGCAGTCGGGCGCCGTGATCGCCGCCAAGATCGCGACCTGGCTGAAGCTCGTCGAGGCCGGGACGGGGAAGCCGCCGATCATCTACACGGGGCCCTACTTCTGGCAGGACAACGTCGGGTCGACCGCCTTCGCGCAGACGCCGCTCTGGGTCGCCCACTACGACGTCAGCTGCCCGCTCATCCCGCCGGGGTGGGCGACCTGGAGGTTCTGGCAGTACAGCGACGGCGGCGGCTCGCTCGACCACAACGTGTTCAACGGCACGCTCGAGGAGCTGCAGGCGCTCGCGGCGGCGCCGGGCCCGACGTATCCCGTCCTCGTCCGCCGCGGCGCCACGGATCTCAACGGCGACGGCCGGAGCGACATCTGCGCGCGCGCCTCGAGCGGCATCGTCTGCAGGGTAGGCGCGAAGCAGGTGGAGGGGCCGGCGTGGAGCGACGCGAGCGGCTGGGGCGCGCCGCGCTTCTACTGGACGATCCGGTCCGCTGACATCGACGGCGACGGCAAGAGCGATCTGTGCGCCCGCGACGCCAAGGGCATCGTGTGCGAGCGCTCCACGGGCGAGGGGTTCGGCGGCGGGGAGGTGCGAGGCCCTGCGTGGAGCGACGCGAACGGCTGGACGAAGCCCGAGCACTACACGACGATTCAGTTTGGTGACATCAACGGTGACGGCAAGGCGGACGTCTGCGCGCGCGCCATCGCGGGGATGACCTGCGCGCTCTCGAACGGGACCAGCTTCGGCCCGTCGTTCGACGGCCCGGCCTGGGGAGACGCGGGCAACTGGAACCACCCACAGTACTATCACTCCATCCAGTTCGCGGACGTGAACGGCGACGGCAAGGATGACTTGTGTGCGCGCGCCGCGTCCGGGATTGTGTGTGCTCGCTCGGAGGGAAGCTCGTTCGGAGCAGAGATCGCGGGGCCCGCGTGGAGCGACGCGAACGGCTGGGCGGCGCCACAGTACATGGAGACGATCCGCTTCGCGGACCTCGACGGAGACGGGAAGGCCGACGTGTGCGGCCGGTCGTCCGCGGGGGTCTCGTGCGCCCTCTCGGACGGGGCCGGCTTCCCGACGCCGATAGAGGGCCCGGCGTGGAGCGACGCGAGCGGCTGGAGTGATGCACAGTACTGGTCGACGCTGCAGACGGCGGACGTCAACGGCGACGGCCGCGCCGATCTATGCGCGCGCGCGGGCATGGGTGTCATCTGCGTGCTCTTCGATGGCAGCTCGTTCTCGAAGCAGATCGCCGGGCCCGCGTGGTCGACCTCGAACGGCTGGGGCGCCCCGCGATACGGATCGACGATCGGGTTCGCCGATCTCGACGGCGACGGCCGAGACGACATCTGTGCGCGCGACTCGAGCGGGGTCCAGTGCGCCCTGTCGACCGGCGACGGGTTCGGCGCGCCGAGTCCCCAGGAGGCCTGGTCCGACGCGAACGGCTGGGGCGCCGAGCCGTACTACGCGACGCTGCGCTACGTGGGCGTCAAGGCGACCCCGCCCGTGATACCGGACGGCGGGACGACTCCAGACGCGAGCGCGAACCCCGACGCGAGCGCGAACCCCGACGCGAGCGCGAACCCGGACGCGGCCTCGTGGCCGGACGCCGGCGCGAGCCCGGACGACGCGGGGGCAGGCGGCGCCGCGCCAGGGCGCGACGGCTCGGTCACCCCGCCGAAGGACGCCCCGGCGGCGAGCGAGACGACGGTCGGAGACGGCGCGGCAGGCGAGAGCGAGGGGTGTGCGTGCGCGGTCGGCGCGCGTCGCGAGTCTCCCTTCGGCTGGCTCGCGCTCGGGGCGCTCGCGCTCCGGCGACGTGGCAGCGGCTCGATACTCACCCGGCGCGGCGCGCCCTAGGCCGCCGCGCCAGGCGGCGCCCTCACTGCTTCGTGAAGACCTGGAGCGACTGATCCTGCGGGTCGAAGAGCATCAGCGTCGTCGCCGTCGCGGTGTAGGTGAGCGCGATCGCCTTCGACGCGGGGCACGACATCGCGAGCGTGAGGTTCGACCCGGCGAACGTGGCCTTCCCGGTGAACGTGACCTCCGGATCCGCGTCGGTGCGGGACACCACCTGCACGACGTCGCCCGTGATCTGCAGCTTCTGGCGCGTGTTGCAGCCGCACGAGCCCATCCAGTCCTTGCGCTCGGTGAGCACGTACGTGCCGTCGGCGACGGTGCCGCCGGTCATCGCGGGCGGCGTGCCCGTCTCGGCGACTTCGGGGACCGATGGGCCGTCGTTGACGAGCTGGTTGCACGCGCCCGCGGAGGCCCCGCCAGCGCCCGCGGCCGTCGAGCCGCCAGCGCCTGCGGCGGTCGAGCCGCCAGCGCCCGCGGTGGTCGAGCCGCCCGCGCCCGCGGCCGTCGAGCCGCCAGCGCCTGCGGCGGTCGAGCCGCCAGCGCCCGCGGTGGTCGAGCCGCCCGCGCCCGCGGCCGTCGAGCCGCCAGCGCCCGCGGTGGTCGAGCCGCCAGCGCCCGCGCTCGTCGAGCCGCCGGAGGCCGTCGAGCCGCCGGCCGCGGGGGAGCCGCTGGCGGGGGAGTCGCTGTCACCTCCGCAGGCGGCGGCGACGGAGAGGAGCGAGAGGGCGAGCAGCAGATGGAGCTTCGAGATCATGGGCGCACCATCCCCCTCCGAAGCGGCTCGGTCCAGACAACTTTTCTTCACCCGCGCTGCGGCGTCAGGCCCGCTCGAGCTCGAAGAGCAGGAGGCCGCTCCGCTTCGCGGCGAACAGGCCCGCGCCCACCGTCACGAAGTCGCGCGCGAGCGCGCGCCGGTAGAAGGTGCCAGCCCGCACGTGCACCGCGGTGTCGGTGCGGTCGGCGTCGATGACCTCCTCGACGTCGCGCTTCGTCAGCGCCTCGAGGTACAGGAGGCCGCCGCACATCGCGCCGAGGTTCGCGAGGGTCCGCGCCGCCTGCGCGTCGTCGAGGTACTGCAGCACGCCCTGGCAGATGACCAGATCGTACGTCTCGTCGGTGACGAAGCGCGAGATGTCGGCCTGCTCGTGGCCGTAGGTCGCGCACGCGTACGCCGAGACGTCGACGCCGCGGTACGCGAGCTTCGGCGCGTGCCTCGCGAGCGCGCGCTTCCAGTGCCCGACGCCGGCGCCGAGATCGAGCGCCGTCTCGAGCGGCGCGTCCCAGTAGCGAGCGAGGCCGACGACGGCGCGGACGAGCTCGGAGGTCTTGTCCGCCGTGGTCACGCGGGTCTTGTGATCCTCGTAGTGGCGGCGGAAGTACCCCTCATCGAAGCGCTCGCGCGGCGTCGTCTTCACAGCCATCCGGTAGCAACGTGGCGGCGCGCGGTCGAGGCGAAGGCGAGGGAGCGTCGAGACAACGTCGCGCTCGTCTGAGGGCGTCCACGTGCGCGTCACCGCGCGCCCGCCGGTTTGGCCCGCGCGGGCGCAGCTGCTACATCGCGCCGGTGACGCTCGCCGATCTCGGCCTCATCGGGAACTGCCAGCTCGCCGCGCACGTGCGCAACGACGGCGCCATCGTCTGGGCCTGCATGCCGCGGTTCGACTCGCCCCCCGTGTTCGCGAGGTTGCTCGACGAGCGCGGAGGCGGCTCGTTCGTCATCGGCGCGGCGGACGGGCGCCCCGGCGCGCAGCGGTACCTCCCCAACACCAACGTCCTCGAGACGCGGTTCGACGGCGCGGACGGCGCGTTCCGCGTGCTCGATTTCGCGCCGAGGTTCGTGCAGTTCGATCGCACGTTCCGGCCGACCAAGCTGCTGCGCATCGTCGAGCCGCTCTCTGGCACGCCGCGCGTCCGCGTCTCGTGCGACCCCGTGCTCGGGTGGGGGAGAGGCCGCCCGCGGCGTGAGCAGGGCTCGCACCACATCGCGTACCAGGGCTACGACGTCGAGCTGCGGCTCACCACCGACGCGCCGCTGTCCTACCTCGACGGCGAGCCCTTCGCGCTCTCGGAGCGGCGGCACTTCGTCCTCGCGTGGGGCGCGCCCGTCGAGGAGCCGCTCGCGCCGCTGTGTGACAGGTTCCTCCGCGAGACGACCCGGTACTGGCAACAGTGGGTCAAGCACTGTGACATCCCCCCTTTGTACCAGGAGGAGGTCATCCGCTCCGCGCTGACGCTGAAGCTCCACTGCTTCGAGGACACGGGCGCGATCGTGGCGGCGCTGACGACCTCGCTGCCGGAGGCGCCCGGCTCCGGGCGGACGTGGGACTACCGGTACTGCTGGCTGCGTGACGCCTACTACACGCTCGGCGCGTTCCGGCTGCTCGGGCACTTCGAGGAGCGCGAACAGTTTCTTCACTTCTTGCTCAACGTCGCCGGCTCGTCGCCCGACCTCGATCTCGCCCCGCTCTACCGGATCGACGGCAAGTCCGACCTCGACGAGCGGGTGGAGGAGGCGTGGCCCGGCTACCGCGGCGAGCGCCCGGTGCGCGTCGGCAACGGCGCGGCCGTCCACAAGCAGTACGACGTGTTCGGCGAGATGGTCCTGGCGCTGACGCCGATGTTCCTCGACGCACGCTTTCGCGATCGCGTGACGCCGTCGCTGCTCGATCTCGTGACGCGGCTCGCGCAGAAGGCCGTCTCCGTCGCGGGCCAGCCCGACGCCGGCATCTGGGAGATCCGCGCAGAGTGGCGCCCGCAGACCTTCAGCTCGTTGATGTGCTGGGCCGCGGCCGACCGCATGGCGCGCATCGCCCGGCGGCACCGGCCCGAGCGCGCCGCGGAGTTCGAGGGGGCGGCGGCGCGCATCCGCGACGAGATCCTCGCGCGCGCCGTCGACCCCGCCCGAGGCGGCCTGGTGGCGGACTACGGCGGCAGGGAGGTGGACGCGGCGCTGCTGCAGGCCGTCAGCCTGCGCGTGCTGCCTCCCGACGATCCGCGCCTCCTCGCGACGGTCGACGCCGTCCAGGCCGATCTCACCCATGACGGCTGGCTCCGGCGCTACCGCACCAACGACGGCCTCGGCGTCCCCTCGGTCGCCTTCATGCTGTGCACGTTCTGGCAGGTCGAGGCGCTCGCGCGGATCGGGCGCACGGCAGAGGCGCGCGCGCTGATGGACCGGGTGCGCGACGTGCGCTCGCCCCTCGGGCTGCTCGCGGAGGATCTCGACCCGACGACCGGCGAGATGTGGGGCAATTTCCCCCAGGCGTACTCGCACGTCGGGATGATCCACGGCGCGTTCGCGGCGTCCCCGCGGTGGTCGGATCACGGCTCGTGAGGGAGGACAGCGGGAGCTGGCAGTTGCCGGGCGCTGCCGCGGGGTCCGCCAGGGTCGCCAGGGAGAACGACCCCACCTGACGGCAGTCTTCGACTCTGCGGCTCTTGTTGGCTTCGTCCGCCTGAGGCAAGCCGGGCCGGTGCCGAGGAGCGATCCTCGCCGAGCGGAGCCAGCCTGATGACGGCACCCAATCGCGCCCCTACGGTTGGTAACGTGGTGCGCGCGTTCAAGGCGCGCGTGTCCATTGCGATCACCGGTACCGCGGCACACCTGGGGGCGCCGTCTGGCAGCGCAACTATGACGAACACATCATTCGCGACGAAGACTCACTCGTCCGCGTCCGCCAGTACATCCGTGACAACACTGTGCAGTGGCAGTTCGACCGTGAGAACCCCGTCCACGTGGCGCCGAGTTCAACGATGGCGAATCTCCCAGGAATGGAAACGACGCTGGCCTAGACGCCTCTTCGCTCCGCGTCAGCGAGGGGAAGAAGCGATGACGCGGGCGATGAGGCCGAGCGGTGTCGCTGTCATCGGCGAAGTCCCGGCGTACTGGAAGGTGACGCCGATCCGTCAGCCCGGGCGGCTGCTGAAGGGCGCAGGCGGGTCGAAGGAAGACATCGTGGATGAGGGCATTCCGTGCGTTCGCTACGCGCCAGCTCCTCGCGTGTGCGCCACGTCGTCATGCGCGCTGCTCCGGCGCCGGCTCGTCAGTCGCTGCGGACAGCGTCGCCCGCAGCCCATCGAGCACCGCACACAGCTCGCGCAGGCTGCCGTGGAGCAGCTCCGCTGCGTCCGGCGGGTACATGCCAAGAGGTGTCGTGCCCAGGTGGCCATGCAGCGCGCTCGCCGCGCGCCGGAGCGTGGTGATCGTGACGACCAGCGCCTGGGCAGCGCCGCGCGCCGGGCCCGCCTTCTTGACGCCTCCGCCTCCCGTGCCGCCGCGCCCGGGCGGCCCAGACGACCAGCGCGTCAGGATCTCGGCCCGTCGGCTCGGTGGGGCCTCCGTCAGCTCGTCCACCATCAGCTCGGCCTGTCGCACCGTGAGCCCCCGTTGCGCCACGAGCCGGGCTGCCGCTTGTTGCTCGTTGCCACGTGGCAACGCCGACACGACCAGCGCCGCGCGAGGGGCGATGAGGCCGAGGCGCACGTCGGCTTGCACCCCGGGGTCCAGCGCCTCGACCAGCATCAGACGCCGCCACACCCACGTCTTGTCGCGTCGTACCCTATCCGCCGCCGCTTGGGCATCGGCGGTGCTCGGTGGAGCGTCGAGGGCGCCGAGGCAATCCTGCTGCTGCGCGCCGCCGTCCTGTCGGGCGACTTCGACGACTACTGGAAGTTCCACGCGGCCCAGGTGTACGCGCGCACCCACGCGAAGAAGTACAGGGGCAGGGTGCCGAGCGCCCGCCCCGCGCTGAAAGTGGTGGAATGAGGGGGGGTTCGGTCCGTCACAGAAGAGCGGCTCCCATGCCCCGATGCTACGGCAGCGGCGCGCGGCAGGCTCGCGCGGCCGTGGCCGTGACCCCGAGGGATGCTAGAAACGCGGGTCATGGATCTCACGAGAGCGCTCGCGCGGGCGGCGCCGGGCGTACCGTCGAGCGAGCAGCTGGTCGACACGGTGCCGTACGCGCGGGATCTCTGGCCGCGGCATCACCTCGAGGTGCGGGCGGGCGACAGCACCGCGAAGACCGCGCCGCGCGCCGTCGTCTGGCCGCGCACGACGGCCGAGGTCGCCGCGATCGTCCGGCTCGCCGCGAGCCTCGGCGTGCCCGTCGTGCCGTTCGGCGCGGGCTCCGGCGTGTGCGCGGGCGTGCTGCCCGGCCCCGAGGCGATCGTGATCGATCTGAAGCTGATGACGGCGTGGCGCGCGTTCGATCGCGACGCGCCGCTGCTCGACGTGGAGGCGGGCGCGCTCGGCGTCACGCTCGAGGAGCGCCTGCAGCGGCGCGGGTTCACCGCGGGGCACTTCCCGTCGAGCATCCTCTGCTCGACCGTCGGCGGCTGGCTCGCGGCGCGCGGGGCGGGCCAGTGCTCGGGCAAGTACGGCAAGATAGAGGACATGGTCGCCGAGCTCGAGCTCGTCGACGGGCGCGGCGACGTCGTCACGCTCCGGCGGCGCGACGGCGGCGTCGATCTGACCCCGCTCGTCATCGGCAGCGAGGGCACGCTCGGCGTGATCACGAGCGCCACGCTGCGCCTCCACGCGAACCCCACGTCGCGCGTGTTCGTCGCGTACTCGTTCCCCGGGGTGGAGGCGGGGTGGACGGCGATGCGCAGGATGTTCCAGGCGGGGCTCCGGCCGGCGGTCTCGCGCCTGTACGATCCGTTCGACAGCTTCCTCGCGAACCAGGGCGGCGTCCGCGCGAAGAAGCACGGCCCGCCGCGACCTGGCGGCGGCACGCGGGCGCTCGCGAAGATCCTCCGCGCGCCGCGCCTGCTGAACGGCCTCATCGACGGCATCGGCGATCGCGTGCTCGGCGACGCGAACCTCGTGCTCATCTTCGAGGGGCACGGCGACGAGCCTTACGACGACGCCGCGCGCGCCGACGCCATCGCGCGCGAGCTCGGCGCGACCTCGCTCGGCGACGGCCCCGCGAAGAAGTGGCTGCAGCACCGCTACAGCGTCAGCTACCGCCAGGCGCCGGTGTTCATGGGCGGCGCGTTCAGCGACACGATGGAGGTCGCCGCGCCGTGGTCGCGCCTCGCGGGGCTGTACCGCGGCGTCCGCCGGGCGCTCGGCAGGCACGTGTTCGTGATGGCGCACCTCTCGCACGCGTACCCGGACGGCTGCAGCATCTACTTCACGTTCGCGGGCGCGGCGGGCTCGGACGCCGAGTGCCTCGCCCGCTACGATCGTGCGTGGCGCGACGCGATGACGGCGTGCCTCGAGGCGGGCGGCGCGCTGTCGCACCACCACGGCGTCGGGCGCAGCAAGGCGCCGCGGGTGCCGTCCGAGCTCGGCGAGGCGGGCCTCGGGCTGCTCCGCGCGACGATGCGCGCGTTCGATCCCTCCGGCATCCTGAACCCCGGCGCGCTCGTGCCGGCCGACACGGGCCAGGCGACGTCCCGACCGCCGATGCCGGGCGACGCGCTCGCGCTCGACGAGCTCTCGCAGGTGGCGACGCTGCCGGGGGACATGACGCTCGAGGCGTGCGCGGCGTGGCTCGGTGAGCGTGGGTACGAGCTCGGCGGCGCGCCGGATCTCTCGCGATCGGTCGACGCGTGGATCGCCGCCGGCGCCCCCGGGGCCCCGGATCGCTGGGAGGATCCGGTCGATCACCTCATCGTCGGGCTACGCGCCGACACGCCTCGCGGCGCGCTCGCGCTCGCGCCTTCTCCGCGGCGCGCGGTCGGGCCGGATCTGTTCGCGCTGTTCGTGGGCGGCGGCGGACGCGCGGGGCGCGTGCGCGCGGCGGACGTGCGCGTGACGCCCAAGGGCGCGCCGCGCGCTCGCGCCTTGCCCTTCACGCGGGACCGCTCCCCGTCGCTCGGCGCGGACGAGCAGAGGCTGTTCGATGCGATCGTCTCGGCGTGAGCTGCTCGCGTTCGCGTTGGTCGCCTCGGTGGCTGCTTCGCTGTCGGCGGCGCCGATCGTCGCGGCGGAGCCGACCCCGGACGAGCGTGCGCGCGCGACGGCGCTGTTCGAGCGGGGCAGGGACGAGCTCGCCCGCGGCGCGCTCGAGCAGGCGTGCGCGTCGTTCGCGGAGAGCCAGCGCCTCGATCCGGCGGGCGGCACGCTCCTGAACCTCGCGCTCTGCCACGAGCGCCGGGGCAGGCTCGCGACGGCCTCACGTGAGTTTCGTGAGGCTCTCGCGCTCGCGCGTCGGGACGACAAGAAGAGCCGCGTGGAGGCCGCGGAGGCGCACCTGGCGGCGCTCGCGCCTCGCATCCCGCGCCTCGTCGTGCGCGTGCGGGACGACGCGCGCGCCGCGGGCCTCGCGCTCACCCTCGATGGCGCCGCGATCCCGCCGTCGACCTGGGGAGCGCCGGTGGAGGTCGATCCGGGCGATCACACGCTGCGCGCCACGGCGCCGTCCCGGCGCACGCGGGAGATCCCCGTCACGCTCGCGGAGGGCAGCGGCGTGACCACGGTGGAGCTCGCGCCGCTCGAGCCGGACGTCGCGCCCGCGCCCGCGGCGTCTCCTGCGCCCGCCGCGCCCTCGCCGCCGCCCGCCGGTCCTGCGCCGGCGGCCACAGGGCGCGCGCCCGCGGTCGGGTGGGCGTCGCTGGGGATCGGCGCGGCGTCGCTCGCGGTCGGCGGCGTCCTCGGGGCGCGCGCGATCTCCGCGCGCGGCGACGTCGAGCGGGGCTGCCCCGATCTGTCGCGCTGCACGCCAGCGCTCGCCCAGAAGAACGACCGCGCGGTGCGCGACGCCGATCTGTCGACCGCGGCCTTCGCGCTCGGCGCCGTCGCGGGGACGTTCGGCGCGCTCTGGCTCTGGGGCCCGGGGAGCTCGCGCGGAGGTCACGCGTGGGTCGCGCCCGTCGTCGCCGCGTCGCCGGGCGTCGCGGCCGGAGGCGCCTTCTGATGCCGCGCGCGTGGTGGGCCCTCCTCGCGCTCGCGGCCTGTCGCCAGGTGGGCGGCGTGTACGACGACGTGCAGCCCGCGGCGCCTGGAGCGGAGGCCGGGGCCGGAGGCGGATCGTCGCCCGCCGCGGGCGCGAGCGGCCGCGCCGGGGCCGCGGCGTCCGGCGGCGCCTCGGGGAGCGCGGGGACCGGCGGCGCGGGAGCCGCGGGCGCGAGCGGGGGCCTCGCTGGGATCGGAGGCGCGGGGGCCGGCGGTGCCTCGGGCACCGGCGGGGCGGGCGCCGGCAACAGCGGCGCCGCGGGGATCGCGGGCGCGAGCGGTGCGGGCGCTGGCGGAGCCGCAGGCAACGGCGGGGGCGGGATGAGCGGCGGAGCTGCCGGCAACGCTGGCGCAGGGATGAGTGGCGGAGCCGCCGGCGACGCTGGCGCAGGGATGAGTGGCGGAGCCGCCGGCAACGCTGGCGCAGGGATGAGTGGCGGAGCCGCCGGCAACGCTGGCGCAGGGATGAGTGGCGGAGCCGCCGGCAACGCTGGCGCAGGGATGAGTGGCGGAGCCGCCGGCAGCGCTGGCGCAGGGATGAGTGGCGGAGCGGCTGGCAACGCTGGCGGGGGCGGCTCGCTGTCGTGCCCCGTCGCCAAGCGCGGCGCGGCGCTCGTGTGGGTCGCGGGCACCTGCGTCGACCGGACGGAGGTCACGCTCGAGGAGTTCCAGGCCTTCGTCGCTGACGGCACCTACACACCGCCTCCCGGCCTCACGTACGGCTCGTGCGCGTCGAGCCCGGCGCTGCGGTTCCAGCATGTCTCGGGGGATCCACCCGGGATGCCCGCCCGCGGCGTCACCCACTGCGGCGCGCGCTCGTACTGTGACTGGGCGGGCAAGCGACTGTGCGGAGCGCCCGGCGGCGGCGTCGCGCAGCCGACGACCACCTCGTCGCCCGTCGACGACGAATGGACCCGGGCGTGCATGGGCGGCACGGCGCCGCGCTCGTACCCCTACGGAACGGGCTTCACGGCGACGCCCCAGGTCTGTGACGACGACGTGCGCTTCACCTGGCCGGTGAGCTGCAAGGACGCAGGGGGCTGCGCGCTGGAGGCCGCCGCCGGGCCGACGATGTGCGAGAGCCCGCAGGGGGTCCTGCACCTCCTCGGGAACGTGTACGAGTGGACGGACGCGTGCGACGAGGGCGCGTCGCCCATCACTTGCGCGCTCCGCGGCGGCAGCTTCACGGAGTTTCACAGCGACGTGAACTGCTACCTCACCCGGCAGCAGCCCGTCGCCGAGACGAACCCGGACGTCGGCCTGCGCTGCTGCGCGACGCCGCTGTGACGGGCGGCCACCGCGGGTACCTTCCTGGCCCCATGTGCCGCAACATCCGCACGCTCTCGAACTTCGAGCCGCCCGCCACCGACGAGGAGGTGCGCGCCGCCGCGCTCCAGTACGTCCGCAAGATCAGCGGGACGGCGCGGCCGTCGGCGGCCAACGCCGCCTGCTTCGCGCGGGCCGTCGACGAGGTGACGCTCGCGACCGAGCGCCTGGTCTCGACGCTCCGCGGCGGTGCGAAGAAGCGCGACCGCGAGGTCGAGGCGGCCCGCGCCCGCGCCCGCAGCCAGCGACGGTTCGGCGGCGGCGCCTGAACAGGCCGACACGCCGATCCTCGGGTCTCGTGCGTCACGCGTCCGGCGCGCGCCTCCGCCAGCGCTCGAGCAGCGTGTACATGGCTGGCAGCACGAGCAGCGTCAGCAACGTCGCCGTCAGGATGCCGCCGATGACGACGGTCGCGAGCGGGCGCTGCACCTCGGCGCCCGCGCCGCGCGACAGCGCCATCGGCAAGAACCCGATCGACGCGACGAGCGCCGTCGTCAGGACGGCGCGCAGCCGCCCCTCGGCCCCCTGCCGCACCGCCTCGTCGACGCCGAGCCCGTCCGCGCGCAGCCGCTCGATCGAGGTGACGAGCACCAGGCCGTTCAGCACCGCGACGCCGAACAGCGCGATGAACCCGACCCCCGCGGAGATGCTGAACTCCAGGCCTCGCGCCCAGAGCGCGAGCACCCCGCCCGTCGCCGCGACCGGGATGTTGAGAAAAATGAGGATGGCTGGACGCACCTTCCCGAAGCTCGCGACGAGCAGGACGAGGATGAGCAGGAGCGTCACGGGCACCACCATCTTCAGGCGCGCCTCGGCCGACTGCAGCCGCTGGAACTCCCCGACCCACTCGTAGGAGTAGCCCGTGGGCAGCGGCACGCCCTCTGTCACCGCGCGCTCGGCGGCGCCCATGAACGACGCGAGATCGCGGCCTCGCACGTTCGCCTGCACCGTCACGCGGCGCTGCAGGCGCTCGCGGCTGATCGACGACGGGCCGGGGTTCTCGCTCAGGGTCGCGAGCTGCGAGAGCGGCAGCATCGCCCCGCCCGGCGCTCGCACCGGCAAGGCGGCGATCAGCTCGCGCTCGGCGCGCGCCTCGGGCGCGAAGCGCACCTGCAAGGGCACGCGCCGCTGCCCCTCGTAGACGACGCCGACCTGCTTGCCGCCGATGGCCTCGACGGCCGTCATCACGCTCGCCGCGTCGACGCCGTAGCGGGCGACGGCGGCGCGGTCGACGCGGACGTCGAGGCTGTTGAGCCCCGCGATCGCCTCGGCCTGGACGTCCGCCGCGCCGGGGATGGGCGCGAGCACGTCGTGCACCTTGTCGGCGAGCACCTTCAGCTGCGACAGATCGTCGCCGTAGATGTTCACCGCGACGTCCGCGGAGATGCCCGCGAGCAGGTCGGAGGTGTTCATCTCGATGGGCTGCGTGTACGCGAACGACGCCCCCGGGATGCGCTTCGTCAGCGCGTCGTCGAAGACCTTGACCAGCCCCTCGCTGTCGCGCGCCGACGTCCACTGCTCCTTCGGCTTCAGCATCACGTAGACGTCCGTCATGTTGATGCCCATCGGATCGACGGCGATCTCGGCGCGCCCCGTGCGAGAGATGACCGAGGTGACCTCGGGGAAGGTCCGCAGGAGCCTCTCGACCTCCATCGTCGTCCGCGTCGCCTCCGGCAGAGACACAGACGGCAGCCTCACCATCGCGAGCACGAACGTGCCCTCGTCGAGCCGGGGCATGAACTCGCGCCCGAGCCGCGCGCCCGCGAAGCCGCTCGCCACGAGCCCCGCCGCCGCGATCGACGCCGTGAGCACGGGGCGGCGCAGCGCCGCGGAGAGCGACGGGAGGTACGCCCTGCGCGCCGCGCGGATGAGCAGGCTCTCCTTCGTGTGGGCTCGCAAGGAGAGCGCGACGGAGGCGAGCGCGGGCACGACGGTGAGCGACAGCACGAAGGCCCCGGCGAGCGCGAAGAGCACCGTCAGCGCCATCGGGCGGAACATCCGCCCCTCGACGCCCTCGAGCGTCAGGATGGGCAGGTAGACGAGCGCGATGATCCCCTCGCCGAACGCCGTCGCCGTCCTCACCTCGCACGCCGCCGCGAGCACCGCCTCGCCGCGCTCCTTGCCCGTGAGCGGCCGGCCGAGCGCGGTCGCGCGCTCCGTGATGTGCCGCTCGGCGTTCTCGACGATGATGATCGCGCCGTCGACGACCAGGCCGAAGTCGATCGCGCCGAGGCTCATCAGGTTGCCTGGCACGCCGGCCGCCCACATCCCGAGGAACGCCGCGAGCAGCGCGAGCGGGATGGCGATCGCGACGACGCCGCCCGCGCGCAGGCTCCCGAGCAGGACGAGCAGCAGCACGGCGACGAGCGCGCTCGCCTCGAGCAGGTTCGTCGCGACCGTGTGCACGGTGCGCGCGACCAGATCCGTGCGCTTGTAGTACGGCTCGATGGTCACGCCCTTCGGCAGGCTGCGCGAGACGTCGGCGAGCGACTCCTCGATGCGCTTGACGGTCTCGTACGAGTTCGCCCCCTGCAGCAGCACGGCGACCCCGACGACGGCCTCGCGCTCGCCGTCGCGCGTCACCGCGCCGTGCCGGGGGATGGGCGCGATCGCGGCCCGGCCGACGTCCCGCACGTAGACGGGCGTCCTGTCGCTGCGGTACGCGACGATGACGTGCTCGAGGTCGGACAGCGAGCGCACGCGCGCGTCGCCGCGGACGAGCACGCGCTCGCGATCGTCGTCGTAGTACGCGCCGCCGGCGGCCGAGTGGTTCTGCGAGAGCGCGCGCACGACGTCCGACGCGTCGACGCGCGTCGCCACCATCCGCGCGGGGTCGAGCTGCACCTCGTAGGCGCGCGCCTCGCCGCCGAACGCGTTGACCTCGGTGACGCCCTCCAGCATCCGCAGGCGCGGCGCGATCTGCCAGTCGAGCACCGCGCGCCTGTCCATGAGCGACGTGTCGTCGCCGCGCACCTCGAAGTGGAACACCTCGCCCAGGCCCGTCGAGATCGGCCCGAGCTGCGGCCGCCCGACCTCCTCGGGGATGTCGGCCGCCACCTGCTCCACCCGCTGCGCGACGAGCTGCCGCGCCTGGTGCAGCTCCGTGCCCTCGCGGAACACGACGGTCACCACCGAGATCCCGGTGCGCGACACGCTCCTCACCTGCTCGAGCCCCGGCAGGCCGCCCATCGCGAGCTCGACCGGCAGGGTCACGTTGCTCTCGACGTCGAGCGGGCCGAGCGCGGGGCACGAGGTCTGCACCTGCACCTGCACGTTCGTCACGTCGGGCACGGCGTCGATCGGCAGCGCGCGCGCGGCGGCGAGGCCCACCAGCGCGAACACGAGCGTGAGCAAGAAGACGAGCGCGCGGTTCTCGATCGAGGCTGCGACGAGGCGCGCGATCAATCGTTCTTACCCATCTGATCGCGGAGCAGCTCGCTCTTCAGGAGGAAGCTGCCCTCGGTGACCACCGGCTCGCCGCTCCGCACGCCCCGCACGATCTCGGCGCGCCCGTGCGTCACCGCGCCCACCTCGACGGGGCGCATCGCGAAGCGACCGCGCGACAGCTCGACGAACACGAACGGCAGGCCGTCGACGCGCTGGACGGCCGTCCGCGCGACGGTGACCACGGGCTCCGACGCGGCGCCGTCCCGCGCGAGGACCGCCGTCGCGCTCATGCCCGGCTTCAGCGCGCGGTCGGGGTTCGCGAGCACGATCCGAGCGCGCAGCGACTTCGTCGTCGGATCCACCATCGCGCCGAGCTGCTCGACCTTCCCCTCGAAGGTGCGGCCGGGCGCGGCCAGCACGGACACCTCCGCGCGATCGCCCTCGGCCACCCTCGGGACGAGCCGCTCGTGGACGTCGACGAGCAGCCACACCTCGTCGAGATCGGCGACGACGAACAGCGTGTCCGTCGGGCCCACCGTCTGCCCCACGCGCGCCGTCGCCTCGAGCACCGCGCCCGCGATCGGCGTCGTCAGGGTGACGTGGCTGCCGCCCGTGGACGAGGTCTTCGGATCGGGGACGCCGGCGCCGAACGCGCGCAGGCGCTCCTCGGTCGCGCGCAGCTGGATCTTCGCGACGCGCGCGTCGGTGCGCGCCGCGACCACCTCGCGCTCGGTCGTCGCGCGAGCCTCGACGAGCTTCAGCTCGCGCTCGACCTCGGTGTCGGCGCGTTGCTGCCGCGCGAGCGCCTCGAGGTAGTCGGCGCGCGCCTGGCCCACCTCGACGCTCTCGACCGACGCGAGCGCCGCGCCCGCCGCGACGCGCGCGCCGATCCGCGCCTGCACGCGCGTGATGCGCCCCGACGCCCTCGGGCCCACCCGCGCGACCCGGCCCGGCGCGACCTCGATCATGCCCGCGAGCGAGGTGGTCGACGTCGCGCGGGCCTCCACCGCGGGCTCGATCTTCAGCGCCGCCGCCGCGAGCTTCTCGTCGGCGAGCGAGATGATGTGCTCGCCTGGCCCTGGCGACGCGGGCGAGGACGCGGCAGGGGCGCTCGCGCGCTCGCCTGGCGGCGTCGGGGCGGCCTTGCAGCTCGCCGCCCCCGCCCCCAAGAGAGAGAGGAAGAGCCAGACTCCGCGCACGTCCGCCCCTCGTACCACGGCCGGCGCGGAGGCGTTCGATCCTTCCACATTCCACACCCGACGATGGGTTCGAGGTAACCTGGCGCCGATGCGACGCTCGCGCTCGCCGTCCGACAGGCGGCGCTTCCTCTCGCCGCTGCACGCGCTGTGCGTCGTCGTGGCCGTCGTGCTCGGCGTCGCGATCTTCGCGTCGAAGGGCCGCGCGGCGCCGGCCGGGCCGCCCCTCGGCGTCGCGAGCGGTCGCCCGATGCCCGTCGCCGCGAGCGGTCGCCCGCCGATCACCTCGGCCAGCGCCGCGCCGCGGCCATCGGCCGCCCCCGCCGCGTCCGGCTCGGCCGCGCCCGCGGGCTCGGCCGCGTACGTCGAGCCGCTCAGCTACGCCGTCGAGCGCACAGCCGCGGACCTGCCGGCCGATCTCTCGGAGGAGCAGAAGCGCGCCCTCGGCGTCGGCATGCCGGGCGTGATGATCCAGCGCGAGGGCAAGTTCCGCTCGCCGTTCGCGCACCCGAGGTTCGGCGGCCCCGCGCACGTGCGCGTCGCGATGACGCTGGCGGCCGTGCACGACTACGACATCCAGAAGGGCACCTACACCGCCGATTTCTACCTCACGCTGCTCAGCGACAAGGACATGCCCCCGCTCTCGCTCATGTTCACGAACGGCAAGGAGGAGAGCAGCGTGAAGCTCGCCGACCTGCCGACGTTCAAGATGTACCGCTTCGTCGGCACGTTCTTTCATCCGGTCGATCTGCGCGGGTTCCCCGCCGACGCGCAGACGCTCTCGATCCAGATCGAGGCCCAGAACATGGGCATCGATCAGATCGTCTTCGAGGACGACGCCGACCACACCTCGCTCGACGCGGGGTTCAGCGTGCCGGGCTGGGACATCGCGTCGCTGAGCGCGACGACCCGCAACCACTACTACCCGTCGAGGTTCCCGCACGACGATCTCTACTACTCGCGGTACACGTTCGAGCTGGGGCTGGAGCGGTTCGGCACGTCGGCGATCTTCTCGGTGTTCGTGCCCGCGATCGTCATCGTGCTCATCTCGCTGCTCGGCATGTGGGTGCCGCCGACCGAGATGGAGGTGCGCAGCAACGCGGGCGCGCCGATGCTGGTCGGCGCCGTCCTGTTCCACTTCTCGCTGATGCAGGCGCTGCCCGCCACGGGGTACCTGACGCGCGCCGACAAGCTGATGATCGCGGTCTACGCGTCGCTCGTGATGAACATGGTCTCGACGTGGTTCTTCTTCCTCGTCGACGAGGAGCGCTGGGATCTCGTGTTCCGAGTCGCGCGCACGCTGGTGCCCATCCTCACGGTGATCGCGATGGTGTCAGGCGTGGTACTTTGAGCGCCCCGATGGATTCGTCGATCCTCGACCCCGCGCCGGCCGTGGCGCCTGCGCCGACGCTGCCCGAGGCCCGCGCCCCCCGCGCGCCCTGGATCGCGCTCGGCCTGGGCGTCGGCGTCGCGGCGGGCTTCGCGGCCGGCTACTACGCTGGCGCCGAGCGCATCCGCGAAGATCTCCGTCACCCCTTCAAGCCGGCGCCGGTCGTCAGCGCGACGCCCTCCGCGACGCCGTCGGGCAAGGCGCCGAGCCCGTCGCCGAAGCCGGGCGCGCTCGTGATGGCCCCGCTGCCGCTCGCCGCGTCGCGGCGCCTGCTCGCGAAGCAGACGACCGACGACAAGGTGGTGGTCGTGGTCGCCGCCGTCGGCCGCGGCGACGCCGGGCCCGAGCTGCACCTCAGCGTGAAGAACCGCGGCGACTGCGTCGTCACCGCCGTCGAGGGCGTGGCCTATGGGTTCGACCCTGACGGCGACTCCACCGCGATGAACCTCGGCGGCAAGCACTACCTCGCGTTCTCGCACGCGGAGCTGGCGCTGAAGCCGGGGGCCGGCACCGTGCTCAGCTCGCCCGCGCCGCACGCCGAGATCGCGAACATGGCCCTCGCGCAGATCGACCGCGTCGTGTGCCAGGACGGCCGCACGTTCCAGCGTTGAGCGGCTCGCCGGGTCTTCAGTCGCGGCGCATCCAGGGACAGATCTTGATGAGGTCCGCGTAGGGCTTGCGCAGGCAGCGGTAGCCGGCCTTCTGGCCGTGCAGGGTGACGTCGCCGCACTCCTGGATCTTCTCGAACGACGCCGTGTCGCCGGCCTGCGGGGGGCGGTCGCAGTCCGCGACCTTCGTGATGTCCCAGCGATAGAACCCGCGCGCGTCCCACGCGGTGCGCACCTCGGCGACGAGCATCTCGCCGAGCTCGTGCTTCGCCATGCACGCCGCGAACGCGGCGTCGCCGCGCACCACCTCGATCTGGTCGCCCGGGCACGGATCCCACTCGAGCTCCACGTCGGCGTAGAGCGGCTTGCCGTCGTCGCCGGTCTCGGGCGCGTCGTAGCGGACGAGCTGCACGACCGACTCGTAGGTCTTGTCCTTGCGACGGCAGCCGGTCGAGAGGGCGGCCAGCGCGAGCGCCCACGCGACCACCCGCAGCTCGATGCGCCTCATCGCGCGGAGGCTACTCGACGACGGCGAGCGGCGCCACGCGCGCTCTGCGCGTCGTGCATGGGGAGCGCGTCGAGGTCTCTTGCTGAGCTCCAGCACGACGACCCGTCGGTCGCCGCCGTTCGCGGGCGGCCACCCGTCCTCTCGCGGAGAGCACGGAGCGCCGAAAGGCAGAGCGTCCGATGCACGACGCCGCCAAGGAGGGCGACCATCCTCGCGTGCCCGGGTGTCGCGGCCGCATGAAGCTCGTCCCCATGGTCACCGACCCGACCAGCGTGCGTGCGTACCCTACACGCGCCGCACCGTCGCGCGCCGGCACGTTCGAGAGATCCGCCACGCACTTCTGCGCGTGTCCGGCCTCGAGGGAGCACCTGAACGTCGTGACGCACGAGCAGGGGCAGCATCTCGCCCACCTCCGCCGCACGCGAAGCTCCGATCATCGTCCTCATGCTGGCTTCTCCTCTCCGGACCGCTTCCGGAACGGGAGCGCTCGGATTTCCCGGAACCACCACTCGGGATCGTGGTGCTCGGGTCCCCGCTCGCGCCGAGGGCGCTCGAGCTACCGAGGAACGCGGCGCGACCCGCGAGAACGAACGCCGTGCAGAACAACGCGAGGGAGGGAAGGACGCCTGCGAGCCCGGCGATGACCGTGTCGGAGAAGCAGGTAGGCGCGAGGGCACGACGACGACCTCCTCGGCTCCCCCTCGCTCCGAAGGAGGTCAGAGAGTTCCCTCTGCTTACGTTCTACCAGCTCACGATAGCCACGGCTGTCGTCGCGCGGCATCGCGCCTGCCTCGTCCATCCGTGAGAGGACGATCGGCAAGCCACGCTCCGCGAACGCGGAGCGGGCAGCGCAGCCGAATCGACGCCCGTTGAACGCGCCCACGAGAGACTCGCGATCGGAGGTGACGGAGGTGACGAGCTGCGGCGGAAGTACGAGCGCGATCGCATCGGTGAGCAGCAGCGCTTCCTTGGCGATCGCCTCGTGGAGTTCGTTTCCCCCTGCGATGCCAGGTGTGTCGCGCACGTCGCGCACGACAAGACCGGCTACCGACGCTACCGACACCTCTTGGGGCTCGAGCGTCTCGCGCCGCCCGCTGACCGTCAGCCAGTCCGGGACCGGCTTTCCGTCGTCGACGAATAGACGCTTCAGGAGGCTGCTCCTACCGGAGTCGTAAGGGCCGAAGAGCGTGACCACCACGACGGGGAAGGCGTACCTGTAGAAGGAGCAGCCGCGTCACTCATGGTCCTACACGACACGGCCCCACAGTGGGCCTGTCGCCTTGACAGCTGCACCGCCGCACCACCGACAGCCTTCGCCGAGGGCGGCGTGAAGAAGAGAGTGGGCCGTCAGGTGGGCCGAGAGCGAGTCGGCTCACGGCCCGGGCGCGCAGGCCTCGAAGGCGTCGTTCAGGCCGTACGGCACCGAGGTGCTCTTCACGCCGTAGTGCGAGAACCCCTGCGTGTGCCCCTCGGCCTCGTGGATGATGTTGCTCGCGACCTCGTACGCCGTGTCGACGAAGAAGCGGTTCATGTGCAGCTCGCCGGGCTCGTCCTCGTAGCCGATCGTCTTGGTGACGTAGTTCTGGTAGGCGCTGCCGAGGTACATCTCGACGTTCACCGAGACGGGCCCGGAGCAGAGCTTCTGCCAGATCTGCGCCTGCGTGAGCCCCTCGGTCTCCGTCCACTTCGCCGCGAGGACGAAGTCGCGGAAACAGGCGGTCTTCATCGTCGCGTTGGCGAGCGCGACGCCTGCGGCGATCATGGCCGGCTCGTCGCCGATGGTGCCGGTCGTGGCCTTGACGATGATCTCCGGGTAGGCGCCGCCGCCCGCGCCGCCCGCGCCGCCCGCGCCGCTCGCGCCTGCGCTGGAGGTCCCCGCGGCGCCTGCGCTGGAGGTCCCCGCGGCGCCCGCGCTGGAGGTTCCTGCCGCTCCCGCGCTGGTCCCCGCGGCGCCCGCGGTCGAGGCACCTGCCGTGCCCGCGCTAGACGTTCCTGCCGCTCCCGCGCTGGTCCCGGCGGCGCCCGCGGTCGAGGCACCTGCCGTGCCCGCGCTAGAGGTTCCTGCCGCTCCCGCGCTGGTCCCGGCGGCGCCCGCGCTCGAGGTCCCCGCCGTGCCTGCGCTGGAAGTCCCCGCGGCGCCCGCGCTCGAAGGCTCGGTCCCGTCGGCGTCGCCCTCACCGCTCCCGCACCCGAAGGCGGCGCACACCAGGAGGCCGATCGCAGCGAGCGCGCGTGTCGTCATCGTGCCGCGACCGTACGCGACGGGCGACGGAGGTTCAACCAGGGGAGGCGTTCGCTCGAAGCAGAATCTTCCGTGTTGAGTGTGTGTGAATCGTCCGCGGGAGAGAGAAGAGAGGTTCTTGGGAAGAGGAAACCGTGATCAAGATCAAGAGCATGACCACCCAACGACTCAATCGAAGCGCCGTCGCGGTCGCGCTCCTCGCCCTCGCCGGGGCGCTCGGCGCGTGCGCGGCGATGAACGACGCCATGCAGAAGGCCCAGAGCGGCCTCGGCGGCCCCGCCGGATCGGGCGCGCCCGGGTCCGGCGATCCCGCGTCGTCCGGCGAGGGCGCGGCGACCCCTGCGCCCGACGGCGCGAAGCCCGGGGGCGCCGGCGGCGACGGCAAGACCTACTGTTGTCAGGGGCCCGACAAGTCATCGATGTCGTACTACGACTGCAAGACGGTCGAGAACGCGGTGAAATGCCTGGGCAACCCCTTCGAGATCAGCCCCTGCTCGCAGAAGTGCAGCGGCCCCGACTCGCAGAAGTGTGTGATGAAGTGCATGGAAGACTACGGTCCCAACCCCGCGCGCGGCAACTGCCAGGCCGTCCCCAGCAAGAACGCCGAGTGCAAGCAGTGACGCGCTGACCGGCGCGCCTTGACGCGACCGGGGGCCGCGCCTACTCGCATGCGGCGATGGGCGCGACCGCGGTGGTGCAGGCACGGCTGGGCTCGTCCCGGCTGCCGCGCAAGGTGCTCGCGCCGCTCGCGGGGCGGCCGATGCTCGACTGGATCCTCGAGCGCGTGGGCGCCGCGGCGGGCGTCGGCGCGGTCGTCGTCTCGACCAGCGACGCGCCCGGCGACGACGCGCTGGCCGAGCACGCGCGGGCCCTCGGGCACGTGGCGGTGCGCGCGCCGGTCGACGACATCATCGGCCGGCTCGTCGCGGCGTCCCGCGCGGCGCCGTCGACCCTCGTCGCGCGGGTGTGGGGAGACTGTCCCTTCGTCGATCCGCGCGTCGTCGACCGCATGCTCGCGCGCTCGGCGGCCGAGGGGCTCGACTTCCTGTCGAACGCGCTGCCCGGCACGCGCACCTATCCGGGCGGGTTCGACGTGGAGATCTACACGAGCGCGCTGCTCGAGCGCATGGACGCCGAGGTGACCGAGCCGTTCCTGCGGGAGTTCCCGTTCGACTTCGTGCGCGCCCGCGCGACGGAGCTGCGGGTGGGCGAGGAGCAGCTCGGTCGATCCCGCGCGTCGCTGCACTTCACCGTCGACTATCCGGAGGATCTCGCGGCGGCCGACGCCCTCTACCGCGCGCTGCCTGCGGGCTTCTCGCTCGACGACGTGCTCGCCGCGTGCGACGCCGACCCGCGGCTCGCCGGCGCGTTCTCTCACCAGGCGCGCAACGCCGACTACGCGGCGAAGGCGAGCGCGAGGCGACCATGACCGACACACCCTTCCTCCAGGGCGAGCGCCTGACGCTGCGGGTGCTCGACCGCGCGGCCTTCATCGACAAGAACCCCGCGTGGACGAGCGACCGCGAGGTCGTGCGGCACCTGTCGCGCGGCACGTGGCCCGTCACGCGCGACGACGCCGCGCGCGAGCACGACGCCCGGCTCGGGGCGCGCGGAGACATCGAGCTCGGCGTCCACGATCGCGACGGGGGCGGCTTCGTGGGCGTCACCGGCCTGCACTCTCACAACACGGTCGCGCGGAGCTGCGAGTTCCGCATCCTGATCGGCGAGCGCGCCGCGTGGAACAAGGGCCTCGGCACCGAGGCCTGCCAGCTGATGACGGCGTACGCGTTCGAGCTGCTGAACATGAACCGCGTGTGGCTCGGCGTGAACGCCGACAACGAGGGCGCGCGCCGGTCGTACGTGAAGAGCGGGTTCGTCGAGGAGGGGCGCCTGCGCGAGGAGGTCTACCGCAACGGCGCGTACCACGACGTCGTGCGGATGAGCGTGCTGCGCCGCGAGTACGAGGCGCTGCGCACCGGCTGGGCGCTGTGGCCATGGATCGAGCGACAGTTTCCCAGGTAGCGCTCGTCGGGTGCGGCGCGATCGGCAGCCGCTTCGACGAAGGGCGCCTTGGCCCGGTGCGGACGCACGCGCGCGCGTTCGCGGCGCACCCCGGCGCGCGGCTCGTCGCGACCTGCGACAGCGATCCGGAGCGCGCGCTCGCCGCCCAGCGCGCGTGGGGCGCGGACGCCGCGTACACCGATCTCGAGGCGCTCCTGTCCGCGCACGCGGTCGACGTCGTCTCGCTCGCGACCTCGACGTCGGCGCGGCTCGCGCCCCTCCGCGCGATCGTCGCCGCGCGCGTGCCCGCGGTGCTCTGCGAGAAGCCGCTCGCCGAGACCCGGGAGGAGGGCGAGGCCGTCGCCGCGGCGCTCGCGGGGAGCGGCACGCGCGCGGTGGTGAACTTCTGGCGGCGCTTCGATCCCGGCCTCGCGCCGCTGCTCGCGCGGGCGCGCGCGGGTGAGCTCGGCGCGCTCGCGCGCGGCGTGGTCGTGTACGGCAAGGGCCTGAACAACAACGGCTCGCACGCGATCGATCTCGTGCGCGCCGCGTGCGGCGAGATCGATCGCGTCTCCGCCGGCGCGCGCGTCGTCGACGGCCGCGACGACGATCCCTCGCTCGACGTGACGCTCCACGTGGGGGCTGCGCGCGTCTCGCTCGTCGCGACCGACTGCCGGCGGTACTCGGTGTTCGAGATCGATCTGCTGTTCGAGCGCGGGCGCCTGCGCCTGGCCGACGGCCGCGCGCGGCTCTCCGTCGCCTCGCCCGATCCGACGTTCGCGGGGTACACGTCGCTCGCGCTCGAGGCCGACGTCGCGCTCGATCCGGGCGCCGCGTTCGTCGCCGCCGCCGGCGAGGCGCTGCTGCTCGCGCGGTCGCCAGCGGCGCGCCCGACCGCGAGCATCGACGACGCGCTGGCGGCGCTCCGCGTGGTCGACGCCGCCCGCCGCGCGCACGCGGCCGATCACGACACGGAGAGGACAGACAGATGACGAAGCTCGCCCGAGACGGCGGACCGAAGGTCCGCGAGAGGCCGTTCCCCAGGCGCCGCACGATGGGCGACGCCGAGAAGAAGGCCGCCCACGACGTCATCGACAGCGACGATCTGTCGACGTTCCTCGGCGGTCCGGGGCCGTATTTCTGGGGCGGCGAGCGCGTGCGCGCGTTCGAGCGGGCGTGGGCCGAACGCTTCGGGTACCGCCACGCCGTCTCGGTCAACTCGTGGACGAGCGGCCTGTACGCGGCGCTCGGCGCCGTCGGCCTCGGCCCCGGCGACGAGGTGCTCTGCACGCCGTATTCGATGTCGGCGACGGCCACGACCATCCTCCTGTGGGGCGCCCTCCCGGTGTTCGGCGACGTCGATCCCCGCACCTTCAACCTCGATCCGTCGAAGCTCGAGGCGCTCATCACCCCGCGGACGCGCGCGATCATGGTGGCGCACATCTTCGGGCTGCCCGCGGACATGGACGGGATCGCCGCCGTCGCGAAGAAGCACGGGCTGCGCGTGATCGAGGACGGCGCGCAGTCGCCCATGGCGACGTACCGCGGCCGCAACGTCGGCGGGCTCGTCGATCTCGGCGGGTTCAGCCTCAACTATCACAAGCACGTCCACACCGGCGAGGGCGGGGTCATCGTCACCGACGACGAGGACCTCGCGAAGCGCTGCGCGCTGATCCGCAACCACGGCGAGAACGTCGCCGAGACGATCGGCGTCACCGACGGGATCAACGTGCTCGGGCACAACCTGCGGCTGACGGAGCTGCAGGCGGCGATCGGCCTCGCGCAGCTCGAGCGCGTCTCGGGCTACGTCGCGCGGCGCCAGGAGCTCGCCGCGTACTTCGCGCGGGGCCTCGCGAGGTTCCCCTTCCTCTCGGCGCCGCACGTGCCCGAGGGCTCGACGCACGCTTACTATGTGTACCCTGTCCTGTTCGACGAGCAGGGGTTCGGCGCGCCGAGGCGGGCGTTCGTCGAGGCCGTCAACGCCGAGCTGCCGACGCCCGAGATCCCCGAGCAGACTGTGTTCTCGGAGGGCTACGTGCGGCCGCTCTACTGGAACGATCTCTACCAGCGGCGGCGCGCGATCGGGCGCGGGGGGTTCCCGTTCGACCTCGCGCCAGAGGGGTGGCCGAGGTACGCGCGCGGCGAGTGTCCCGTCGTCGAGCGCCTGCACCTCTCGCAGATGCTGGTGTCCTCGCTGGTGCGCGAGCCGCTCGAGGAGGCCGATCTCGACGACGTCCTCCGCGCGATCGACAAGGTCGCCAGCGCCCGCGCGTCGCTCGCGCGCTGAGCGATGCCCAGGGTCGCACTCGTCGCGCGGCAGGCGGGCAGCGAGGCGGCGCTCGCTCCCTGGGCCGAGGCGCTCGGCGAGGGCGCGAGCCTGCTCCCGCGCGGCGTCGAGCTCGGCGAGGCAGAGGCGACGCTCGCCGCCCTCGCGCCCGAGGTGCTCGTCACCGGCACGAGCGAGCGCGCGGCCGATGACGCGCGGTACTGGGCCTGGGCTCGCGCGCGCGGCGTCCGCTCGATCGCGTTCGTCGATCACTGGGTGAACCTCGGCGCGCGGTTCTCGCCGTCGGGCAGCGGGCGGGTCGAGGTCGAGCCCGACGTCATCGCGGTCATCGACGAGCGCGCGGCGCGGGCGCTCGTCGAGGAGGGCGCGACGCCGGCGCGCGTGCGCGTGATCGGCTCGCCCGCGCTCGACGTCGCCGCGGAGGTGAGGGCTGCGCGCGCTCCCCGCGCCGACACGCGCCGCGTGCTGCTCGCGTCCGAGCCGTGGCCGGGCGACGATGAGGCGCTGCGGCGCGAGCACGGCTTCACCGATCTCGACTGCCTCTCAGCCGCGCTCGACGCGCTCTCGGCCTGGGCGGAGGCCGCGGGCGCGCGCGTCGACGCCGTCGTCAGGCCCCACCCGCGCGACACCGACGCCCGCCTCGCCCCGCTGCTCACGGCCCGCCCCCGCGTCACCGTGGCCGTCGAAGGGGGCGACAAGCGCGCGGCGCTCGCGCGCGCGGAGCTGGTGGTGGGCGCGCGCACGACGCTGCTGCTCGAGGCGCTCGGCGCCGGTTGTCAGGTGGTGAGCGCGCAGCTCGCGCGGACGCGGGGCTCCGCGCTGACCGACGATCGCCCGGGCCTCGCGGTCGCGACCGACGCCGACGAGCTCGCCCGCGCGCTCGCCTCGGCGCTCTCGTCGACGTCAGCACCGCCGCTCCCCGCGTCGCTCCTCGGCCTCGACCGCGCCGTCGCCCTGACGCGCGAGCAGGCGCGCGCCGCCTCGCCGCGTTGACGGGCAGGGCGACGGGTGGTACCTGCGCCCGCCCCCGAGGGCTCTGCCAAATGATCAAGAGCGGCTATTCCACCGAGCAAGAGGGCTTCTGGGCGGGCGAGTTCGGTGACGAGTACACCTCGCGCAACCAGGGCGCCGAGCACCACGCGTCCAACCTCGTCTTCTTCTCGAAGGTGCTCTCCCGCGCGCGCGGCGTCCGCTCGGTCCTCGAGCTCGGCGCCAACCGCGGCCTCAACCTCCACGCGCTGCGCGCGCTCCTGCCCGGCGCGGAGCTCGCGGGCGTCGAGATCAACGCAGGGGCGGCCGAGATCCTGCGCGGCGCCGGGTTCACGACGTACAACCAGTCGCTGCTCGAGTTCCGACCCGAGGCGCAGCGTGACCTCGTCTTCACGAAGGGCGTGCAGATCCACCTCGCGCCCGAGGCCCTGCCGAAGGTCTACGATCTGCTGCACGCGGCGTCGCGCCGCTGGGTGCTCGTCGCGGAGTACTACAACACGAGCCCCGTCGAGATCCCGTACCGGGGCCACAGCGGCAAGCTGTTCAAGCGCGACTTCGCCGGCGAGCTGATGGAGCGTCACCCCGATCTCGCGCTCGTCGACTACGGGTTCCTCTACCGCCGCGACGCCGCGTACTTCGAGGTCCAGGACGACATCACCTGGTTCTTGATGGAGAAGCGCGGCGGCTGATCCGCCGCGCCCCCCGCTCGCCGTCAGCGCGTCGACCGGCGCGCCCTCCGCCTGGTGACTGCCGCCGCGAGCGCCCCGAGCGCCAGGAGCCCCGCGTGCCCGCCCGCCCTCGGCACCGCGCACCCGCACCCGCCGTCGTCGCCGCTGTCGACGGGCGCGGCCGCGGGCGCCTGACCGGCCGAGCCCGCCTTCCCCGCGGACCCGGACACACCCAACGATCCTGACGCTCCGCCCGCGCTGGATCCGCCCTTGCCCGCGCCGCTCGCTCCACCCGATCCGGCGCTGGTGGCGCCGCTCGAGCCCCCGCTGCTTGCTCCGCCCGATCCGGCGCTGCTGGATCCACCCTTGCCCGCGCTGCTGGATCCACCGGCGCCCGCGCCGCTTGCTCCACCCGATCCTGCGCTGGTGGCGCCGCTCGAACCTGCGCTGCTGGAGCCACCGGCGCCCGCGCTGCTTGCTCCGCCCGATCCTGCGCTGGTGGCGCCGCTCGAACCTGCGCTGCTGGATCCACCGGCACCCGCGCTGTTGGCGCCGGCCGAACCCGCGCTGTTGGCGCCGGCCGATCCTGCGCTGTTGGCGCCGGCCGATCCCGCGCTGTTGGCGCCGGCCGACCCTGCGCTGTTGGATCCGCCCGCGCCCCCGCTGCCGCCCGCGCCCGTGTCGAGCTCGAACGCGCCGATGTCAGGCGCGCCGGACGTGGGCCGGGGCGTCGCGCCGCCGAGGGCCTCCAGCGTGTGCAGCGGCGGGTGAGCGGGGTTCTTCGCGAGCGGGTTGGGGAAGGCGTGGCCTGGCACGCCCGCCGGCGCCGCGCTCGCCGCGTCGAGCAGCGCGCTGCCGGCCTGGGGCCGCCGATCGATCGACAGCCCTGGATCAGCGCCGGTCAGCGTGCCCACCCAGGCCGGGGGCTGGTTCGCGGCGCCCGTCTGCACCCAGTTGTTGCTGCCCGCGATGAGCGACGAGCCCGTGACCCACGCGGCCTCCACCTCACGCACGAGGTTCACGGCGCCGCCCGGGCGCAGGAACACGCTGTTGTGCACCTCGAGGCTCTCGATCGAATCAAACAAACGAAACACTGCCGCTTGGCCTGCGACGACGGTGTTGTACGCGAACCGGTAGCGGCCCCCGGTCTCGCCGGTGCCGTCGCCCCCGAACCGCACGACCGCGAAGTCGTTCGTCTTGACGAGCACGTTGCCGACGACGTCCGAGTCCTCGCGCGCGAGCGACGGGTCCTGCCCGTCGGGCCCGATGAGCTCGAGCTCGTGGTAGAGGGCGCCCTCGATCCAGTTGCCGTAGATCTCGTTGCGCTCGGCGCGGCTCTTCACGTTGTTGCCGCCCGTGGCGTCGTGGACGTAGCAGCTCTGCATACGGAACACCGAGCCCGGGTGCGCCGTCTCGTCGGTCGCCATGTAGATCTGGTGGTTCTGCGTGCCGCTGCCGCAGCCGTAGACCTCCACGTACTGCAAGAGCAGCGATCCGGAGTCCTCGTCGGCGCCGAGCAGGCCGTGCTTCGGACAGTCGTGGATGACGCTGTCCTGCAGCGTGATGTCGTCCGCGTGGTGGTAGAAGCAACGAAACGATCCGCCCGTCAGCTCGAGCCCCTCGAACACGTAGTGGTCGCCCTGCGCCTCGACCGTGTTGGTCGCGCCGGAGATGACCGGGCGCTTGCCGTTCACTCGGACGCCGCGGATGGTGATCTTCGCCGCGGCCGCGCCGGGCACGTCGAACACCACGCCGCCCGCGTACGTCGCGTCGCCGTCGAGCTCGACCACGTCGCCGGGCGAGAGGAGCGACGCCACCGCTTGCAGCGTCTTGTGCGCGCGCGACGGGCCGACCTGGTAGGTCGCGGCGAGCGCGGGGGACGAGAGCGCGAGGAGGAGGCCAGTGAGCAAGCAGGGAGAGAGCGTTCGTCGCATGCGCGCCAATCTATCCGCTCGGGCGGCCGCTCGGCTACCGCCCTGCGGCGCCTCCAGCAGGCACGAGCGGCACGAGCCCCTCGTCGCCTCACCCGTCGGCGAGGATCGCGGCGATGAGCTCGCCCTGCACCCTCTCGGCGTCGGCCGGGTCGACCTGGCAGGTGCCCGCCGCCTCGTGCCCGCCGCCGCCGTACCGCAGCGCGAGCGCGCCGATGTGGGTCTTCGAGCTGCGATCGAGGATGGATTTGCCCATCGCGAAGGCGACCACCTGCTTCTTCAGCCCCCAGAGCACGTGCATCGAGATGTTGCACTGCGGGAAGAGCGCGTAGATGAGGAACCGGTTGGCAGGGTGGATGATCTCCTGGTCGCGCAGATCGAGCACCACGAGGTTGTCGTGCACGCGGGAGCAACAGATGATCTGGTCCTGCGCCTCGGCCTGGTGCTTCGTGTACAGTGACACGCGCTCCTGCACGTCGGGCAGCTCGAGGATCTCGTCGATCGACAGCGCCAGGCACGCGTCGATGAGGTCCATCATCAGCTGGTAGTTCGAGATCCGAAAATCGCGGAACCTCCCGAGGCCGGTGCGCGGGTCCATCACGTAGTTCAAGAGCACCCAGCCCGTCGGGCGCAGGATCTCGTCGCGGCTGAGCTGCGCGGCGTCGGCCTTGTCGACCTCGGCCATCATCACGTCGCTGATGCGCCCGAACCGCGCCTTGCCGCCGTAGTGGTCGTAGACGACGCGCGCGGCCGACGGCGCCTTCGGATCGATGATGTGGTTGGCGGGGCGCTCGGTCAGCCGGCGCGTCTCGCTCTCGTGGTGGTCGAAGGCGAGGTGCACGCCAGGGACGTACGGGACGTTCGTCGTGATGTCGCGCGCGCTCACCTCGATCTTGCCGTCCTGCATGTCCTTCGGGTGCACGAACAGGATCTCGTCGAGCAGCCCGAGCTCGCGGAGCAGCACCGCGCAGCCCAGGCCGTCGAAGTCGCTGCGCGTGACGAGGCGGTATTTCTCGGCCATGCGCCGATGCTACACGAGCGCCCGGCGTCAGGCGTCGCGCACGACCGGCAAGAGATCCATCGCCGAGACGATGCCGACGATCTGCTTGCCCTTCATCACGAGGACGCGGTGGATGCGCCCGGTGATCATCGCCTCGGCGACGTCCTGCACCCTCGTCGCCTCGGTGACGCTGAACACCATCGGGGTCATGAGATCGCGCACGCGCACCTCGGCGTCGCTCACCTGCATCAGCCGGTGGATCTCGTCGCGCGAGACGTACAGCTCGACGCCGCCGCGGTAGTACGAGGGCACGCGGCGCTCGGGGTCTCCGCGCTCGACCATCGCGCCGCTCCGCGCGACGTCCATCAGTGACACGACCCCCACCGCCACGCCGTCGTCCCCGACGACGGGCGCGCCCGAGATGCCCCGGTCGGAGAAGAACCCCAGCAAGAGCTCGAGCGACCACTCGGGGTGGGCGGTCGACACTTCGCGGGTCATCACGTCGGCGGCTGTCAGCTTGGTCACGGCGTCTCCTCCTGGGTGTGCACACAGCAAGGTGCGCGCCACTCGACGTGCGCGCTGCGGTGGCGGCGCCGCGCTCCCGGCTGCGCAAATGCTTCGTCCGCGCGACGGTGTGTTGCGTGCGGCTCAGCCGACCGACCGCCGGCGACGCGCGCCGAGCCCGACGAGCCCCGCGAGCGCGAGCCACGCCGCGGCGCCCGGGCCGCGCGCGAGCGTGGCGCAGTCGCAGCCGCCCGAGGCCTCGTAGGGGCCGTCCGGGGTCGGCGCGGCGGCGGTGGGCGATGCGGCTGTGCCCCTGCCCGCGCCCCCTGCCTTGCCGCCCGCGCCGCCCGCGCCGCCGCCCGCCCCGAGCGAGACGGTGGCCGTGTCGTCGGAGGTGTCGGGCTCGCAGCCGGGCGCGGCGAGCGTCGCGGTGAGCGTCGCGCCCTCGGACGACGACGCGGTGATCTTCGCGGCCTCGCCCGCCGCGATCGACGCCACCTGGCACACACCCGAGGGGCACTCGGCGCCGTCCAGCGACACCACTCCGAGCGCGCCGCCAGCGGCCGTGACGGTGACCTTCGCGCCGTCGCGCGCGCCGCCCGCCGTGTTGGTGACGGTGAAGGTCGCGACGATGGGCGACGTCGCCTCGCCCGTGATCGCGAGGTTGCCGGACGACGCGGGCGCCAGCACCTCGAAGCGCTTCGACGGGACGTTCGCGTGGTGCAGGACGAGCAGGCTCCGCCCGGCGTCCACCGTGACCTTGGGCGACGTCGCGGACGCGAAGAGCCCCGAGCCGTTGAGCCCACCCTTCGGCTGCACGCCCGGCGCCTCGACGTCGAACGTCGCGTAGGGGCTCGTGTCGCTGCCCTTCGGCACGCCCTGCGTCACCGCGCGGTACGCGATCTTCGCGTGGCCTGGGGACAGGCCGAGATCCTTCAACGTCACCGGGAAGATCACGACGTCGTTGAGGAACGGGTGCGTGTCGAGCGTCGAGGCGGGCACGATGTTCAAGAACCGCCGCGACGGCGTCGGCTGCTGCGTCGACGCCGTGTACGTGGTCGCGGTCAGCACGTCGCCGAAGTACGTCGCGCTCATCGGCTCCGCGCGCACCTGAAAATCAGCCTCGCCGTCGGCGTCGGTGTCGATCTCGATCGAGACGGCCGACAGCGGCCCGAGCGCGGGCGTCGCCCACGGCCCCGCGACGGCGACGGCGAAGTACACCGACGCCTTGTCGAAGCTCTCCGCGGTCGGGAGGTTCGTCGACGCGCCGGTGGCGAGGATGTCCGTCGGCGCGAGCAGCGGATCGTCGCTCGAGGTCTTCCTCGGGCTCGTCGCGCCCAGCGCGAACACCGAGGTCGCCGGATCGGGGTGCGCCGACGGGCCGCCGATCTCGAGCGTGATCTCGCCGCCGTCAGGCACGCAGCCGAGCGGAGAGGCGGCGCGCTCGGCCGCCGCGCGCACGACGCCGTGGTACGGCAGGACGAGATCGCCGGCGGCGCCCTTCATCGTCAGGTGCCCGCCCGCCTCGACGAGGAAGTGGCGGGCCTGTTGGTTTTGTGTGGGAGAGGTGGTGTCGTCGGGGCCCGGCGCGCCGAGGGCGACGGGATCGACGGCGAGCTCGAGCGTGACGGTCGCCTTGCCCCCCGCGGGGACGACGACGCTCGCCGGCGTGACGCGCACGGAGACGCCCGGCAGCGCGCGCGTGGGCGCGACGTCGAGCTCGTAGCTCGCGCTCGACGCGCCGAAATTCTCGACGGCGACCTCGAGCGATCTGGTCGCGGGAGACGACACCACGAGCGCGCCGAACGACGCCGCCACCTCGCCGTCGCGCCCGACCACGTGCGCGAACGTCGTGCGCGCGAGGGCTTGATCGATGTTCAGCCGGCCCGATCCGACGCGCGACACGGGCGCCGGGTGCGCCTCGTCGTCGGTGATCGCGGACGCGGTGTTCATCATCAGCGCCTTCATCGTCGCCGTCGACGCGGCGGGCCGCGCCTGACGCAGGAGCGCCGCCGCGCCCGCGACCACGGGGCACGCCATGCTGGTGCCTGACAGCTCGCGGGGATCGGAGCCCGACCCCACGCCGGCCGAGTCGATGGCGACGCCCGGGGCCGCGATCTCGGGCTTCAGCGCGAGGTCGGGCGCGCGCGGGCCGCGCGACGTGAAGCGCGCGATCTGGTCCGCCCCGAGGTTCGACGCGAACACCTTCGACGCGTCGATCGTCACGGTGACGCCGGCGCCGAGCGCCGCCGAGATCGCGTCGCCGTGCACCTTGCGGATCATCACGCCGGGGACGCCGGCCTTCGGGCCGCCGCTGCCGCTCGCGGAGAACGGGACGTCGCTCTCCTGGTTGTCGACGATGACGACGCCGATCGCGCCCGCGGCCTCCGCGAACTTCACCTTGTTCACGAACGTGCAGCCGCCGCGCTGGACGAGCGCGATCTTGCCGGCGATCTCGGCCGGGTTCGTCAGCGACGAGCACCCGCTCGCAGGGGAGGTCGCGGCGAGCGTGCCTGACAGCGGCCCCGTCGTGAGGAGCGGCTTCGTGAAGGCGGCCTCGGACGCGGGGTAGTCGCCGGCGACGCTCGCCGGGGCGTCGACCGTCAGCGTCGCGAAGCTCACGGTGTCGGTCACCGCGGCCACGCTCATCGCCTCGTCGTAGGTCGCCGGCGCGCCGGTGACGAAGAACGCGTCGCCGTCGTTGCCCGCCGCGACCGCGACGAAGGCGCCGAGCTCCGTGAGCACGCGCACCATCTTCTGATCCGTCGGCGTCGCGAGGCCGTACGAGCCGCCGAGAGACATGTTGATGACGTCGAGGCGATCGGAGGTGTCACCGTCGTCGTCCGGATCGGCCGCGCGGTCGAGCGCGGCGGCGACCATCGTCGTCGAGCCCTCGCAGCCGAACACCTTCAGCGCGAACAGCCTCGCCGCGGGCGCGACGCCCGGGCCCACGCGGAACTGCGACGGGTTGAGGCTCTGCTCGTACGGCCCCGTGAACGGCTTGCCGTCCGCGGTGACGCCCTGGCCCGCGGCGGTGCCGGCGACGTGCGTCCCGTGCCCGCCCGAGATGTTCATCTGCTGCAGGCCCGCGCAGTCGAGCGGATCGTCGTCGGGGACGGGCGCGGGCTTGCCGCCGCTCGGATCGTACTTGTCGCCGACGAAGTCGTGGCCGCCGATCACCTTCGCGGTGGGGAACGTGCCCGGCTCGATCTCGGCCGGATCGTTGTCGGAGTAGGCCTCGGGCGTGCCAGGGCCGCCGAAGTCCGCGTGCAGGTAGTCGATGCCGGTGTCGATGACGCCGATGCGGACGCCCTCGCCGTGCACGGAGGACTGCGACCACGCCCGGTAGGCGCCCACGAAGGGCACCGCGGAGGTGTTGCGCCGCCGCACCTCGGGCACCTGCTCGACCGCGAGGACCTCGTCGAGCCCGGAGAGCCGCGCCGCCTGCGTGGGCGTCGCGAGCACCTGCACCGCGTTCGTGAGGTTCTTCAGGCGCGCGACGGGCCGCGCGCCGAGCCGCGTGACCTCGCCCTCGATCCGCGCGTGTTGCCGCGAGAGGCGGTCGCGCGCGGCCTGACGATCACGCCCGCCGAGCGTCGCCTCGCCGATCGACTCCCCCCGGAGCACGACGTAGTACGCGCGAACGGACGGCTCGAGCCGCGGCGCCGGCGCTCCGGCGCGGGCCGCCCCCGCCAGCGACAAGATCCCCAACAGCCCGACGTGCGAGGCGCGCATCTCTCGCGCCTTACCACCGAAGCTACGTCGGTGAGCCCATCTTCTTGCGCAGATCGGTCATCAGCACCTTCGCGGTCAGCTTCAGCGTCTCGAACACGCCGACGCCCGTCCGCGCCACCGCCTCGATCGACGGCACGCCGCGCGGGTTGAGCGCCGCGTTCAGGTCGTCGACCGACTCGACGTCGGGCAGATCACGCTTGTTGTACTGAAGGATGAACGGCGTCGCGTCAGGGTCGAGGCCGGTCTCCTGCATGTTGGTGCGCAGGTTGTCGAGGCTCTCGATGTTCGCGTCGTGGCGCGCCTCCTGCGAGTCGGCGACGAAGATGACCGCGTCGGCGCCCTTCAGGATGAGCTTGCGGCTGGCGTCGTAGAAGACCTGGCCGGGCACCGTGTACAGGTGGAACCGCGTCTTCATCCCGCCGACCTCGCCGAGCGACAGCGGCAAGAAATCGAAGAACAGCGTGCGATCCGTCTCGGTCGCGAGCGAGATCATCTTCCCCTTCGACTCGGGGGTGGCGCGCTCGAAGATGTACTGCAGGTTCGTCGTCTTGCCGCACAGGCCGGGCCCGTAATAGACGATCTTGCAGTTGATCTCCCTCGCCGCCTTGTTGATGAACGCCACGCGTGACCGTCCCCTTCGTCGCGCTCAGTCGTTGAACAGGTTGTCGATGTCTTCGTCGGTGATCTCGGCGAACGGGCTGTCGGCGCCCGGCTCCTGGACCTTCTTCAGGAGCTTCTCGAACACGCCGTTCAGCTCCTCGCTCGCCTTCTTCACGCGGAGGCGCACGAGCCCGAGGCTGGACTTCGCGTCGAAGATGACGACGAGGATGACGCGGTTGCCGACGAGCTGGATGTGGATGTTCGCCTTCTCGCCCTCGTGAAACTGGGTCGCGAACTCCTGCTCCTTCAGGAGCTTGGCCATGCCGCCCGTCGCGGCGATGTTGCCGGCCGTCAGCGACGCGAGCGAGGTGGTGTCGACGTTCTCCGAGTCGCCGCCGGCCGCGATGAGCTGGCCGTTCTTGTCGACGATGAACACGACTCTCGCGTTCGCGTCCTTCACGAGGCGGTCCACCACAGTCTGGATCTGGTTGAACTCCTCCTCGTACATCACCATCTGCGGATTGACCATGCGGTGCCTCTTCGCTTCGGGGCGGACGGGTGCCCCCTGATTTCGAATCGTCAGCTTTCTCTAGATCGCCGGCGGGGGGAAGGATTATCCGACGAACGCCCCGAGCGGCAAGGGTTCTCGTGCCGGAAAGGTCACGCCGCCGAGGTCGAGACGGTAGGCTTCGGGCGTGACCCGTCGCGCGCGCTGGCTCGTGTCGTCCGCCGCCGCGCTCGCGCTCGCAGGCGGGTGGCTGGCGACGCGCCCGCCGCGAGAGGTCCGCCCGTCCGCGCACGTGCCGCCGCCTCCCTCCGCGAGCGCGGCCCTGGCGCCGAAGCCCACGCCGCCGCCGAGCGGGCACAAGCTGACGCCGCCCACGGGCGCCCCGCCGCAGCTCACGTGCGACGAGGCGAAGCGCGTCATCGCGCAGGCGCGCGGGCTCCTGGCGGCGACACCGCCGGCGATCGATCCGCGCGCGTTCGCGGACGGGGTCGTCGACTGGCTCGATCCGCACGGGCTCTGGAGCGCCGCGCCCGACGCGCCCGCGGCTCCGATCATCAAGCGGCGCGCGCGCGAGCTGCTCGCGGAGCTCGAGGCGCCGCGCGGGTTCGGGGAGTGCCGATCCGCCGGCGAGATCGGCGGCTACGTCGGCGCGTGGGTGCGCGAGCTGCGCTGGACGTTCGTCGCCGCGAGCCGCGCCGCCTCCGCCGTCCCGCCCGCGCGCGCCACGGAGCTCGCGCTGACGCCCGCGTTCGAGGACGGCCCGATCACGCGCCCGTCGCGGGAGCTCGCGCGGGAGCTCGGCGGGACGCTCGGCACGCTCGAGCGCTCGCTGCCCGGGTTCGAGCTCGTGGCGCGCGCCGCCGTCGACCGCGCGCTGCCGGCGGACGGCGTCGAGTGGGACAAGGCCGTGCTCGCCGCCGCCGTGCACGCGTACGTGCCGCTCATCGATCCCCACGGCGGATGGGCGCCGCTCACCGAGGAGACGTCGCTCTACGAGATCGAGCTCGAGGCGTCCCCGCCGCCGCGCCTGTGGCGCAAGATGAGCCGCACCGCCGCGGGCGTGAAGATCGACGAGGCAGAGGTCGCCGGCCTGCCCCCCGGCTCGCTCGTGCTCGCGGTGGGCGACGTGCCGACCGCGGGGCTCGGCGTCGAGCAGGTCGAGCAGCTCTCGTACGTCGACGTCGACCCGGACGCGCCGAGCTCGCACCGCGTGACCGTGCTCGGCGCGAACGGCGCGGAGGAGCGGGAGATCACCGTCGGGGGGCGGCCCGCGTCGGATGGCGGCGGGCGCCACGGCGAGCTCGTGTCCCAGCTCGTGCCCTACGCGGGCGGGCACGTGCTCGTGGCCTCGATCGAGGACGTCCCCGACACGCTGGGCGAGGATCTCATCGCGACCCTGCAGCGCGCGCGGGCGGAGGCGCTCGTCGTCGGGGTGCTGCTCGATCTGCGCGGCAACGGCGGCGGCTCGACCGACGGCGCGGCGGCGGCGCTCGGCGTCTTTCTGCCAGGCGCGACGCTGTTCCCGCTCCGGCGCCGCGACGGCGCGATCGAGGTGGAGCGCGCGTCCTCACCGCCCGCGGTCGATCGGTGGACGGGCCCCCTCGCGACGCTCGTCGACGGCGACACCGCGAGCGCGGCCGAGATGATCGCCGGGGCGCTCGCGAGCTACAGGCGCGCTCCCGTCATCGGCGAACGAACGTTCGGCAAGGGCTGCGCGCAGGAGTACCTCGACGACGAGGCGCGGGTCGGCGTGCTCCGGCTGACGACGCTGCTCTACTCGCTGCCCGACGGCTCTCCGGTGCAGCTCTCGGGCATCGCGCCGTCGCTGCGCCTGCCGCTGCCGAAGTCCGGCGAGCGCGAGGCGTCGCTGCGGCACCCGGCCCCCGCGTGGCACGGCCCCGACGTGCGCGACATGACCCAGGTGCGCGAGGTGCCGTGGCCGGGGCACGGCGGCGCGGTCGGGCCGTGCGACGACGCCGCGGTGTGCAAGGCCGTGCGCGCGCTCGGCGCGCCGCGGGCCCCCGTCGCGCGCGGCCGCTGACGCCCGCGCCGCGGGGCGCGAGCTGTGGCAAGAGAGAGCGCGTTGGCGCCGCACCTCGCGATCCCCGACACGCTCGCGCGCGGGCGCTTCCGCGTGCTGGAGGTGCTCGGCGCGGGCGGCTTCGGGACGGTGCTCCGCTGCGCGGACGAGGCGCGGCGCGGCGCCGAGGTCGCGCTGAAGCTGCTGAGGCTCGAGGCCGCGGACGCGCGGTTGATGTTCAAGCGAGAGTTCCGCTCGCTCGCGGACATCTCCCACCCGAGCCTCGTGCGGCTGTACGAGCTGTTCGCGGAGGCCGACCCGTGGTTCTTCACGATGGAGCTGCTCTCGGGCGTCACCGCCGCAGGCTTCGTGCGCGGAGAGTCTGCGGCGGCGACCGCGTCGCAGGTCACTGCGCTCGCGCCGACCGAGCGCGATCCGACGAGCGCGCCCGCGACGGCGCGGCCCGGGCGCGCGGGCGATCCCGACCGGGTGCGGCGCGTGCTCGAGGGGATGACCGAGGGGCTCCTGCACCTGCACGCGCGGGGGAAGCTGCACCGCGACGTCAAGCCGACGAACGTGATGGTGACCGACGACCGCGTAGTCCTGCTCGACTTCGGGCTGGTGGCGGACGCCGACGAGACGCCGGACGGGCGCGTCGTCGGCACGCCGCTCTACATGTCCCCCGAGCAGATCCTCGGCGGCGACACGGGGCCGGAGAGCGATTTCTACTCGCTCGGCGTCACCGCGTACGAGCTGCTCACGGGCGCCGCGCCCCACGCCGCGCCGACGCTCGCGGGGCTCGTCGCGCAGAAGAGCATGGAAGATCCCGCGCCGCCGTCGGCGCTGTCGCCGGGAGTCGAACCCGCGCTCGAGGCGCTGTGCCTAGATCTGCTGCGGCGCGCGCCCGCGGATCGGCCGGGCGGCGAGGAGATCCTCGCGCGCCTCCGCGGCGGCGACGATCCACGGCCTCGAGCGGCGCGTGCGCCGCGGCTCGCGCGGTCGGCGCTCGTCGGGCGCGTCGCGGAGCGGGTCTCGATCGAGGAGGCGGCGGCGCGCGCGCACGCGGAGCGGCGCCTGGTGGTAGCGACGCTGTCGGGGGTCTCGGGCATGGGCAAGAGCACGCTGCTCGCGGCCGCGCTCGACGCCTTCGCGCGGCGCCACCCGACCTCGTTCGTGCTCGCCGGGCGGTGCTACGAGCAGGAGAGCGTGCCGTTCGCGGCGCTCGACGGCGTGATCGACGCCCTGTCGCTGGCGCTGGCGGCGCTGCCCCCGGCGACGCTCGAGGGGCTCGCGCCGGCGAACGCGGGCGCGCTGCTCGCGATGTTCCCCGTCCTGGCCCGCGTGCCGGTCCTGCGCGACGCTGCGGGAGGCTCGGGCCGCGGATCGCCGACGGACGCGCGTCACCTCGGCGTGCGCGCGCTCGCGGAGCTGCTCTCGTCGCTCGCCGCGCTCGGCCCCGTGGTCGTCGCGATAGACGATCTCCAGTGGGGTGACGACGACAGCGTGGGCGCGCTCGCGGAGCTGGTGCGCGACAGGCGACTGCCCGCGCTCGTCGTGACGGCGCACCGCGAGGAGGAGGAGACGAGCCCCTTCCTCGCCGCGACGCTGCCCGTGCTGTACGCCGCGACGCGCGACCGGCTGGACGTGCGCCTCGGGCCGCTCAGCCAGGGCGACGCGCGGCTGCTCGTCGCGGCGCTCTCGCCCGACACGGGGGAGTCGGCGCGGGACGCGATCGTCACGGCCGCGGCGGGGCGGCCGTTCCTCCTCGCCGAGCTGTCGCACGCGGGGGCGACGACGACCGCCGGCGGTCTCGAGGCGGCGTTGCTCGCGCGCGTGGCGCGGCTGCCCGAGGTGGCCCGACAGCTGCTGAGCGTCCTCGCGATCGCGGGGCGGCCTCTCGCGCGGGACGTCCTCGAGGCGACCGCGCCGCTCGACGCCGACGTGCCGGGCGCGCTGCGCGCGCTCAGCGTGGAGCGCCTCGTCCGCGCGGGAGGCGATCGCGCGGCGTCGGAGCTCGAGATGTTTCACGACAGCATCCGCGAGGCCGTCGCCGCGGCGCTCTCCCCGGACGAGCGCCGCGCCGCGCACCTCGGGCTCGCCGACGCGATGGAGAGGCTCGCCGTCGCGGGCTGGGAGGCGCTCGCGAGCCACCTCCTCTACGCGGGGCGGCCCGAGCGCGCCGTCAGGTACGCGGCGATCGCGGCGGAGGAGGCGGCCGAGGCCCACGCGTTCGAGCGATCGGCGGAGCTGCTCCGGGTGGCGCTCGACGCGGCCTCGCCCGACGATCCGGCGCGCCCGAGGTGGTGCCGGCAGCGCGCGGAGGCGCTGACGAACGCGGGGCGCGGCGCCGAGTCGGCCGAGGCGTGGCTGGTCGCGGCGGGCACCGCGCGGACGCCGATCGAGGCGCTCGATCACGAGCGGCGCGCGGCCGAGCGGTTCCTCGTCACGGGGCACCTGGACCGCGGGCTCGAGCTCCTCCGCGCGCTGCTCTCCCGCGCGGGCCTCTGGTACCCGTCGCCCGCGCTCGGGCTCCTCGGGCTCGCGGCGCTGCGGGTGGTCATCGTGGTGCGGGGCCTCACCCTCCGCGCGCGATCGGCGGCGACGCCGGAGGCGCTCGCTCGCGTCGACATCGCGTGGACGGTCGCGTCGGGGCTCGCGCTCGTCGACACCGTCCGCGGCGCGTACTTCTCGTCGCTGCACACGCTGCTCGCGCTCCGCGCCGGTGACCGCGGTCGGATCGTGCGCGCGCTCGCGACCGAGGTCGGGTTCGAGAGCGCGCAGGGCGGGGTCGCGCCCCGCAGGCTGGAGGTGAGGGCGCTGGCGCGCGCGCGCGAGCTCGCGGAGACCCCGTACGAGCAGGCGACGGTCACGCTCCAGGACGGCGTCTCGCGCCTGCTGCGGTGCGATTTTCGCGGCGGGCAGCCGCTCGTCATCGAGGCCGAGCGCGAGCTGCACGATCGGTGTCCCGGCACCACCTGGGAGCGCAACACGGCGCGCCTCTTCATGATGGTCACCCACCGCGTGCAGGGGACATGGGGCGAGCTCGGGCCGATCTTCGAGGCGTTCCGCGCAGACGCGCGCGAGCGCGGTGATCGCTATGCCGAGACGACGTTCACGCTCGCGGTGGGCTTCGCGCCACGGCTCGCCGACGGCGATCCCGACACGGCAGAGGAGGAGGCGGCGGAGGCCAGGGCTGCGTGGGACGGGCGCGGGTTCCTGCTGCAGCACCACTACGCGCTCGTCGGGGCGACGCACATCGCGCTGTACCGCGAGCGAGGCCGCGGGCTCTGCGCGTGGGCCGAGCAGGAGCGCGACTGGCCGCGGTTCCGCGCGAGCCAGCTCGGCGTGGTGGAGTACGTGCGCCTCGAGCTCCACCTGCTGCGCGCGGCGGCCGCGATCGCGGGCGTCCCCGAGCGCCCGGACCTCGCGGCGGCGGCGAGGTCGGCGCTGCGCCACGTCCGGCGCGCGCGCATCCCGTGGGCCATGGCGTGGGCCGAGCTGCACGCGGCGTCCCTGGCGCGGGCGACGGGCGACCCGCGCGCGCTGTCACGCCTGCGCGAGAGCGTGGTCGCCCTCGACCGGTGCGAGCTGCTCGCGCACGCCGCCGCCGCGCGCGTGGTGTGGGGTGAGCAGACGGGCGGCGACGAGGGGAGGGAGCTCGCGGCGCGTGGCCGCGCGTTCTTCGAGGATCAGCGGGTCGCCGACGTCGACGCGTGCGTCGCCGTCTACACGCCGGGCGCGTGGCGCTGAGCGCGGCGGACGCCGGCGCGTCACTCCACGATGATCTGGCAGCACCCCGTGAGGCAGTAGTACCCGGCGGCGCAGGGTTGCGCCTGGGTGCAGGACACCGCGCCGGCCGGGCACTGTGGTCCCGCCGGCGCTCCTCCAGCGCTCGTGCCCGCCGCGCCCGCTCCCGCCGCGCCCCCGCTGCCGCTCGCCCCCGCCGCGCCGCTCGCCCCCTGGCACTCCTTCGGCAGCTCGTTCTTGCCGAGGCACAGCTCGCACGGATCACAGGGGTTGCCGCACTGGGTGCTCTGGGTGCAGGGCGGACACTTGGTCGGATCGTCGAGCGACTTCGAGTCGCACGTCGGCAACAAGAGAACGCTCTTCGTGCCAGCCGCGGTCTGGAACGCGCAGCACCCGAAGCAGTCACAGCCGTTGGGCACGCTGCCCAGACACTTGTCGAGGCACGCCTGGGAGGGCGGGCCGGGGCAATTCTTCGCCTTCGGGTCGTACGGGCACCCGAGGGCGGCGCCTGGGCTCTTGGGATCGCAGGCGAGGTTCCACTCGCACTTGTCGTCACCCTGCCCGCTGTTGCCGTCGAAGAAGCAGTCCTGCTTGCAGGGATCGATGTTGTCACCTGGGATGCCGGTGGCGAAGGACCCCTCGTCATTGTCGAGGTACCCGGTGCAGTCGGGGTCGAACCCGTCGGACAGCCCGTCGCCGTCGTTGTCCAGACAGTCGGTGCACTGCGTGGTGCCGCACGAGCCTCCGTCGACCCCGAGGAGCGCCCCGCCGACGCCGCCCTGGCCGGCCGCGGTCGCGGCGCCGAGGCCGCCCTGCCCGGCCGCGGTGGCGCCGAAGCCGCCCTGAGAAGCGCCGCCGCTCGACGCGCCGCCGCCGCCGTCGGGCGCTCCCGAGCCTGCGGGCGGCGCGGTGTCCACGGAGCTGGAGCCTCCGCAGGCGAGCGGCAGCACCCCGGGAGCGGCGAGGGCGCCGACGATCATCCCGATCCGGAGGAGGAGTTCTCGCTTCATCCGCCCACGAGTTGCCGTGGGCGCGCGCTCCTTCGGGCGAAGGGTCGCCGTGGGGACGGCACCAGCGCGACATGACGCCCACGCGCCACCTCTCGACGCTGCTCTTCTCCCTGATCCTATCGGCGGCCGCCTGCGGGGGCGACGACGAGGGTGGGAGCGGCGGCGCCGCCGGGGGCGCGGGCGGCTCCGCGACGGTCGGAGCCGCGTGCACGACGAGCGGCGCCGACGGGCAGTGCGCGGCGGGGGCGGTGTGCGGCAAGCCCGTCGACGGCACGGCGACGCTCGTCTGCCTGAAGACCTGCGCCGCTCAGGGTGACTGTGGACCGACCGAGGACTGCAACGGCGTGGAGGGCAGCGCGACCAAGGGGTGCCGCCCGAAGAAGGGCGCGGGCGGCGCTGGTGGAGGTGGCGGTGCCGGCGGGGCGAGCGCCGGCGCGGGGACCGCAGGCGCGGGCGGCTGACGTCCGATCCTGACCGAAGGATCGCGCTGCCACGGCAACGAGGTGGGGCCATGCGCCCCACGCGAGCTTCGTTCGCCACATTCTTTACGCTGCTCCCCCTCGTCGCCGTCGCCGCGTGTGGCGGTGGTGAGCTGGAGACGACCGTCGGCGCACAGGCGACGGCGGGGGCCGCGGGTGTGGGAGGGGGGAGCGCCGGCAGCGCGGGGATCGCGGGCGCGGGCGGCGCGAAGGCCGGCGCAGGGGGCGTGAGCGCGGGCGCGGGCGGCGCGAAGGCCGGCGCGGGGGGCGCGGGCGCGGGCGGCGCGAAGGCCGGCGCGGGGGGCGCGGGCGCGGGCGGCGCGAAGGCCGGCGCGGGGGGCGCGGGCGCGGGAGGCGCGAAGGCCGGCGCAGGGGGCGTGAGCGCGGGCGCGGGCGGCGCGAAGGCCGGCGCGGCCGGGCAGGCAGGATCGTCGGGGGGCGGCGCGGGTGGCGCCAAGGCCGTCTGCGGCGACGGCGTGCGGGCCGGCGTCGAGCAGTGTGACGCAGCAGACCTCGGCGGCGCGACGTGCGCGAGCGCGACCGGCGGGGTCGCGCCGACCGGGACGCTCTCATGCTTCGCGAACTGCACCTTCGACACCCTCGCGTGCGTCCATGGCGGCGCGGGCGCGGGCGGTGGCGGCGGCGCGGGCGGCGCGACGACGACCTGCGGGAACGGCAAGCGCGACGCGGGCGAGCCCTGTGACGGCGCGGATCTCGGCGGGGCGACGTGCCAGGCCATCCTCGGCGATCCCGCCGCGACAGGCGCGGTCGCGTGCTTCATCAACTGCACCCTCGACGCGGGGTTCTGCGTCCCTGGCGGCGTCGGCGGCGCGGGCGGAGGAGGCGCCGGCGGGGGAGGCAGCGTGGCCAGCGTCTGCGGGGACGGGGTAAAGTCGGGCCTGGAAGGCTGCGACGGCGCCGATCTCGGCGCGGTGACGTGCGCCTCGGCCACGGGCGACGCGAGCAGCACCGGCGCCGCGGCGTGCTTCGCCAACTGCACGCTCGATCTGACGCTCTGCTCGACGCCCCCGAGCTCCACCGGCGCGTCCTGTGGCGATGGGGTGAAGGACAACCTCGAGCAATGCGACGGCGCCGACCGGGGTGGCGCCTCCTGCGCGACGGTGCTCGGCCCTGGCGCGACGGGCGCCGTCGCCTGCCACACGAACTGCACGCTCGACGCGTCGGCGTGCGTGCTCGGGGGCGCGGGCGGCGCGGGCGGCGCGGGGGCGGGCGGCACCGCTGGCGGCGCGGGGGCGGGCGGCGGGGCCGCCTGCGTGGTCACCTCGTGCCTGAACCACGTCTACGCGTGCGGCGACTGCATGGACAACGACGGCGACGGCCTCACCGACATGGAAGACCCGGACTGCCTGGGCCCCTGCCACAACAACGAAGACAAGTTCGCGCTGGGGATCCCCGGCGCCAACAACGCGCCCTGCAAGCAGGACTGCTACTACGACTACGACAGCGGCAGCGGCAACGACGGCTGCGAGTGGGATCATTCGTGCGACCCGCTCGAGGTGGCGCCCGACTTCTACCCCGAGGGGGCGAAGTGCGAGTACGACCCCAAGACCAAGGTGACGCCCAAGCTGAGCTGCACCCAGGCCGCTGCCGGGCAGCCCTCGGCGTGCACGTCCTACTGCAGCCCGCTGACGCCGAACGGCTGTGACTGCTTCGGCTGCTGCGAGCTGCCGGCGGCGGGCGGCAAGTTCGTCTGGCTCGGCTCGACGGACGGCGCCGGCAACGGCACCTGCAAGCTCGGTGACGAGGGCGATCCGACGAAGTGCCACCCCTGCACGCCGGTGCCTGCCTGCCTCAACACGTGTGAGAAATGTGAACTGTGCCTCGGCAAGACGACGCTCCCCGCGGAGTGCTCGCCGCCGCCCCAGCTGTGCGGAGACGGTAAGGTGGAGGGCAGCGAGCAGTGCGACGGCGCGAGCGTCCCGGTCACCTGCGCGGTGATCACGGGCAATCCGTCGTCGACCGGAGCGGTCGCTTGCGCGCCGAACTGCACGCTCGACGGCTCCGCGTGCGACGTGCCGACCACCAAGTGCGGCGACGGGGTGCGCACGGGCCTCGAGCAGTGTGACGGCGCCGACGTGGGCGTCGCGACCTGCCCGAGCGTCACGGGTGACCCGACGAGCGCGGGCGCGATCGCCTGCTTGCCCAACTGCCTGCTCGACGGCTCGGGCTGCAGCGTCCCGCCGCCGGGCTCGGGCGGCGCAGGCGGCGCGGGGCAGTCATCGTGCGGCAACGGCGTGCGCGAAGGCGGTGACCAGTGTGACGGCGGAGACGTGGCCGGCGCGACGTGCGCGAGCGTGACGGGGAACCCGGGCGCGACGGGCGTCGTCAAGTGCTTCCCCAATTGCACCCTCGACGGCTCGGACTGCAAGACGGGCGGCGGCCCCACGCCCGTGTGTGGCAACGGCGTGAAGGAGGCGGGCGAACAGTGTGACGGCAACGACGTCGGCGCGGCGACCTGCGCGTCCACGACGGGCGATCCCGACAGCACGGGCGCGGTCAAGTGCTTCCCCAACTGCACCTTCGACACGGGCGGCTGCAGCACCCCGAGCGGCGGCGGAGGATCCAGCGCGTGTGGCGCGCAGCAGTGCCCCGCGGGGAGCCAGGCATGCAACGTCGCCGCCGGGTGCCCTTGCCAGAAGTCGGCCGATTTCTGCCTGACGGGTTGCTGTCAGCCGAAGCCGTGACGGGCGCAGCGGTGGACGAGCGCAGCGGGCGGTCGAGCGTCAGAGCTTCGCCCCGAGGGTGAGCCTGAGCGTGAGCGACGCCCCGCCGAGCCTGCCGGCCGCGTCGCCTCGCGCGTCTGCGATCGGGTCGGCCGCTTGGGATGGCTTGTTGCCGTTGCCGTTGCCGTTGCCGTTGCCGTTGCCGCCTCGCGGCGTCGCGCCGGGCGTCGGCGCGTCGGCGGCCGTGGACGACCAGCCAGCCTGGACTCCCACGAGCAGCATCCAGCGCGGCGAGAGCTCTCGCCGGAGCACGGGACCTGCTCCCGCGAACCAGCCCGAGCTGGCGGCCGCCCCGCCCCCGTCGACGTCGGCGCGCTCGCGCGTCCAGCCGAGCTCGCCTTGCACACCGAGGCCGGTGCGCGGGCCGATCGGCGTCGTCCACGTGAGCCACGCGGGCACGGCGACGCGGCCATGTGTCCCTCGCGCGCGCCACCCGGCGGCGACCTCGACGCCCACGCCAGCGGCGAGAGAGGCCGACGCGCGCCCGACCGACGCGCCGGCGAGGGGGCCGACGCCACCGCTCGACCAGGCCGCGCCGACGCGCGGCCCCAGCACCCACGCCGCGCCGTGCGGCTCGGCGGGCGGCGCCGTGGGCGGAGGCGGCGGGGCGATCTCCGGGGGCGACGCCGCTGACGCGAGCGTCGACGACGAGGCGGACGCGGACGCGGCGCGCGAGGTGGCGACGCGCAGCAGCAGCGCGGCGACCATCTCGACCTCGCGCGGCGACTCGGCGACGCGGGTCTCGAGCTCGCTGCCCGTCCACAGCGCGACGACGAGCTGCCCCTTCGGCGCAGAGGTGATCTTCAACGCCCACGTCGGCGCCTCGCAGGCGCCCTGCGCGCGCGCGACCGCGCGGAGGCGCTCGGAGATCGCCGCGCCGTCGGGCTGCCCCTCGACGCTCACCGCGAGCGCGCACGTGGCGTCGGCCCGCGCGCCCGCCGCGACGCCCAGGCCGGCCGCGAGGGCCGCGAGTGAGCCGGCGACGGCGCGCGTACTCCGCATCCCCGCGCCGTATCGCGAGCCCGACGCTGAAGGAAGCGGCGAAGGCGGCAACCTCGGGCGAGAGTGCAGCCCGCCTCCGTCTCGCACACGCGCCCGTGGATCGAGCCCCGCTCCGCGACTACGCTCAGGGGCGAGTTGGCCGCCGGGGTGCTGTCCATGACGAAGGCGACGTCGGACGCCACCGAGGCGCGCGCGCTGCTGGGCCGCTTCGCCGCGGCCGAGCCCGCCGCCGTCGCGGAGGTGTACCGCGCGAACGTCGCGTCGGTGTCGAGGGTCGTCGCGCGGACGGGCGGCGGCTCGAGGGAGGAGGTCGAGGATCTCGTGCAGGCGACCTTCCTCGAGGCGCTGCGCGGCGCCGAGCGATTCCAGGGCTCGACGTCGGTGCGCGCGTGGCTCGTCGGGATCGCGATGAACCTCACACGGATGCACCGCCGCTCGATGGGCCGCGAGCGCCGCCGCCGAGCGCTCTTCGACCCTTCTCCCGACCCGGCGCCCTCGTCCGAGGCGAGGTTCTGCGACGAGGAGGCGCGCGCGCGCTTGCTCGTCGCCATCGACGCGCTGCCCGATCTCCAGCGCGAGGCGCTCGTGCTGTGCGAGCTAGAGGAGATGTCGGCGAAGGAGGTCTCTGCGCTCCTCGGCGCGCCCCCGTCGACCATCTGGCGGCGCGTGCACGACGCCCGCGTCACGCTCAGGCGCCTGCTCGCGGAGGCAGACCCATGACCGCCGCGCACCTCGCGCGTGCTCGTGTCCAGTCGCTGGCGGAGGGCGCGCCTCCGAGCGACGACGAGGCGTCGCACCTGCTCGAGTGTCGCGACTGCCGCGGCGCCGTCTCTCTCGCCCCCGAGCTCGATGCCCAGCTCGAGGCGCTCGCGATGGCACCCTGGCCTGCCGACGACGCGGCGACGTCGGACCTCCTGCGTCGCGCGGCGGCCTCGCGATCGACGCGCTCGCGGCGGCGCGCGGGGGCGGTGGTCCTCGCGCTCGCGGCGGCGGCGGGGATCGGGTGGACCGCCCTGCGAGGGGCCGATCCCGTGGCGGTCGACCCGGCGCCGGGCGCGACGGTGGTCCGGGCGCGCGAAGGCGCGGACGACGTCGTCACGCTCGACGGCGCAGCGAGGTTCGAGGTCGCGCGCCTGCCGGCCGGGCGACGCTTCCGCGTGCGCGCCGCCGGTGATCACCTCGAGGTGAAGGGCACCGAGTTCCGCGTGGAGGCGACCGCGCTCGGCTTCTCGCGCGTCTCCGTGGAGCGCGGCGTCGTCGAGGTGAGGCCGGCGTGCTGCTCCGCGGTGACGCTGCGAGCGGGCGAAGCGTGGGCACGCCCCGCCGAGCTCGCGGCCCCCGCCGACCCCTCCGAGAGCGCGCGGTCGAACGTCGCCCCTCCCGTCGTGTCGTCTGCGCCCGCGTCGCCTGCGCCCGCGCCGCCCGCGCCGCCCGAGCGCGGCGCGACGCTGACTGCGTCCGAGCTGCTGGCCCAGGGCACCGCGGCGTACGACGCGGGCCGATTCTCGGCGGCCAGCGAGCTGCTCTCGAGGGCGCTCGCCGCGGAGCCGTCGGCGTCGTGGGCGCGCGACGCGCGCGTGCTCGCGGGCGCCGCGCAGGTGCTCTCGAGCCCGCCGCAAGCGATCCCCGCGCGGCCCGTCTCGGTTGCGTCACTGGACGCCGCGGCGCGGAGGGCGACGTCGCTCGGTGACGGGGTGCGCGCGCGGGCCGCGGCGATCGGCGCGGCGCGAAGGAGCGCGGGAGAGGGCGCGAGGCGGCGGTGGTGCGCGCTCGCGGCCGACCCCGCGATCACCCCGCCCGTCCGCGACGAGGCCTCGCGCGCCTGTCAGCGCCGCTGACGCTTTCGCGGCGTCACGGCAGCCGCGCGGCGTCCTGGTTCGTCGGGTCCTGCCTCATCGCCTCGTCCTTCGCGGCGCGCGCCTTCGCGGCGTCCCCCTGCCTCGCGAACACGCGCGCGAGCACCACGTTGGCCCTCGACGCCACGTTGGCTTTGAGCGGTTCGCACAGCAACGCCGAGTCGGCCTCGAAGCGCGCGCGATCGGCGTCTCCCTTCTCGAGCAGCGCCTCTGCGAACAGCGTGTGCGTCTCGGCGCCGTGCACGTCGACGTAGAGCGCGCCCTCGCCCGTCTTGACCGCCTCGGCCCACTCGCGCCGCGCCACCTCCTTCGCGAGCAGGCGCCGCACGACGCGGCGATCGTGCTGGTCGAGCTGGGCGAGGCGCCGGAGCGCGGCGAGCTCCGCGGCGTCGTCCTTCGCCTTCCGCGCGAGATCGGCGAGCGCTTGCCACGGCTCCGCCTGCGACGGATCGAGCCTCGTCGCGGCCTGAAAATGCGCCTCGGCCCTCTTCGTGTCCTTCTGGCCGAGCGCCGCGTCGGCCGCGAGGATGCGCACGGCGAACCCGTCGTTGCCGTCGGCGATCATCGCGTCGAGCTCCTTCTGCGCGAACGCGGGGTTCTTCTTCAGCGTCAGCTTCGCCTTCAGGTAGCGCACGTCGGGGTGCTTCGGCGCGACGTCGGCGGCGCGGCGCAAGAGCTCCTCGGCGCCGGCGCGATCTCCGCGCGAGATGCGCACGAGCGCGAGCTCGACGAGCGCCTTCGCGTCCTTCGGATCCTTCGCGACGGCCTCCTCGGCGTGCGCGGCGTCGCGCGGGCGCAGATCGGGGATGTACTGCCCCTTGTAGCGCGCGAGCCGCGCGTCGAGCCACGCGCGGAACTGATGGTCGAGCGCCGTCGCCGTCACGCCGAGCGCGCCCTCGATGACCTCGGGGGTGCGCTTGCCGTCGCCCCAGAGCTTCAGCATCGTGACGAGCTTCGGCATGCCGAATTTCTCGACGAGGAACACCGCGATCTGGCTCGACGCGTAGTACGCGGTCGCGACGTCGCGCATGTCGTCGGCGTGCGTGAAGGCGCGGTTCATCTGCTCCAGCGTCGGCACCTTGCCGCGCCGCAGGGCGAGCCAGAGCGCCGGGTCCTCCTCGCGCGCCCACTCGGGGCGCCGCGCGAGCGTCTCGTACTCGCTCAGCCCCTCGGTGAACCAGCGCGGGACGTGGTTGTTCGACAGCTGGATGGCGAAGACGTGGCCGACCTCGTGCCACACCACCATGCCCCAGTTGAACGGCTCCGCCTTCGGGCTGATCGCCGCGAGCGTCTCGCCGAAGCACACGCCCTGGATGCCGATGTTGGGCAGCCCGCTCGTGCGCACCGCGAAGTGCTCGCGCGTGCCGTACAGCTCGACGCCGACGGGCGTGCGCGGCGTGAACCCGTAGCGCGCGCGCATGTCGCGCCACGCCTCGTCGAGCAGCCTGGGCACGTAGCGCTCGAGCACCTTGCGCTCGGCCTTCGGGTAGCGCAGCCGGAACACCGGGCCGTCGACGTCGTCGTACTTCTCCGGGATGTCGCGCTCGTAGAGGTTGAGCGTGTTGAACGCGCGGACGTTGAACTTGTCGAGGCGGAACCCTCGATCGAGCGACGCCATCGCGTCCTTGTCGCGACCCAGGCGGATCTGGTTCAGGCCGAGCGTGACCCACAGCTTGCCGTCGTCCGGATCGAGCTTCGTCGCCTCGCCCATCATCTCGACGATCTGCGCGTAGCGGTGCTCCCAGTCCGCGTGGGTCGCGATCACGTGGTACATGCGGGCGTAGCTGGGGTTCAGATCGAGCACGGCCTTCGTCGCGCGCTTGAACCCCGCCTTGTCGTCCGCGAGGAACCTCGCCGCCGCGCGGATCGACAGCAGATCGAGATCGGTCGGATCGATCGCGAGCCCGTCGGCCACGGCGCGCTCGGCCTGATCGATCTCCATGTCGCGCAGGGAGATGCCCGCGCGGAGGAAGCGCGCCTCGGTGAGGCGAGGGTTCACCGCGAGCGCGCGCTGGATCGAGCGCTCGGCCGCGTCGAAATCGAGCGTCTGCAGGAGGCGCACCTCGGCCTCGAGCAGGTGCGCGACCGGCCACTCGGGCGCGCGCTTCTTCGCCTCGCGCACCATCTCGTCGGCGCGACCGATGTTGTCGGCGTCGAGGAAGAGCCACGCGCGGAAGACGAACAGCTCGGGCGACTTGTTGCCGGCGCGCTCCGCGTCGTCGAACGCCTCGTTCGCGTCGCGCTTGCTGCGGAGCAGGTGCGCCGCGCGACCGACGAGCATCATCCCCTCGCCGTCGCGCGTCGTGATGCGCTTCTGGTTGAAGTCGTCGATGAGCGACATCAGCGGCGCCTGCGCCTCGGACGTCTTGCCCTGCCGCAGGAGCAGCTCGCCGAGCGTGAGGCGCGCGCGCCGCGCGTCGGGATCGTCCTTGACGGCGTCGACCGCCTTGATCGCGAGGTCGACCTTGCCCTGCCGGGCGAGCGCGCGCGCCTTCACCCACGCCGCGTCTCGCCGCGCCTCCTTGCCCTCGCGCGCCGCCTCGTCGGCGGTCGTGACGGCCTCGGCGTAGGCCCCCGTCTCGAGCTCGACCCGCGCGACGCCGACGAGCGCCGCGCCCTTGTCCTTGCCTGTCGCCGCCTTCTTCAGCTCCGTGAGCGCCGTCGCGTACTCGCTCGCCGCGAGCGCCGCGAGGCCTCCCGCGAGCCCGACCCTCGGCGGGGGCTTCGCGGGCGCGTCCTCGGCGGCCGCGGGCCCGTCCTCGGAGGCGTCGCGCAGGAGCGCGCCGTCCGAGTCGCCGAGCTCCGGGCGCGCCGACGACGCGGGCGCGGAGGGCGACGCGGGCGCCGTGGCGGGGCCTGGGCCCTTCGGCGCGCACGCGAGCGCGGACGTGGAGAGCAGGAGCCACAGCGCGCGCGCGGTTCGCATGGACGGGTGCAGCTTACTGCCACGGGGAGGTGGTCGTGAGCAAAGCCCTCGTTCGGGCCGCGCGCGTGGATCTGTCGCACCTGGTCCGCTTCACGGGGGCTCGCCGACGGGCGCCAGGCAGGGCAGAGAGACGGCATGATGAGCGGCGAGCACGGGGCGCTTCTGCGCCTGATCCAGTCCGAAGAGGGTCAGTACTTCGAGCGCAAGTCGTTGTTCCAGGGGCCTCCCGGCCAGAAGAGGCCCCGCGATCGCAGGTCCGTGCGCGACGAAGCCGCGCTCCACGTCGCCGCATTCGCCAACGCCGACGGCGGGACGCTCGTGCTCGGCGTCGAGGACGACGGCGTCGTCACGGGCTGCCCCTATCAGGACGACAAGGATCTCGGGAAGCTCCTCGCGGCGCCCGAGACGCGCCTCGATCCGCCGCTTGCCGCGGGCAAGATCGCGCGCCTCGGTGAGGTGAAGGTCGTCCTCTTCGAGGTCGCTCCGGCGGCGCGGGCGGTCATGGTGCGCGGCGACGGGTTTCCGAGGCGCGAAGGCGACACGGTGATCCAGTCGTCCGAGGTGCTGATCAACGCCACGAAGGACGCCGGGCTCGTGGCGAGCCCCGAGGCGAGGGCGGCCAAGGCGACGGTCGCGGATCTGTCCGTCGACGCGCTGAGGCTCGCGATGGATGCGGCCGCCTTCGAGGGCGACCCCGCCGAGTACCTCGTCGCCCGCCGCCTCGCGGATCCCCGCGGCGGCACGCTGACGCTCCGCCAGGGCGCCGTGTGGCTCTTTGCGAAGAGTCCGACGGTCATCGAGCACCCGAACGCCGGCGTCCGCGTCTTCCGCGTCCACGGGACGGCGCAGACGGTGGGCGCTTCGCGGAACGTCCAGGATTTTCCGTGGATCGAGGGGAGCCTCATCTCCGTCCTCGAGCGCGCGCAGGAGAGGATCGCGTCGCTCGTGCGCGCGTCGAGCCGCCTCCATGATCTGTTCTTTCGAGAGACGCCGGAGTACCCGCCGTTCGCGTGGCAAGAGGCCCTGGTCAACGCGCTCGCCCACCGCGACTACGCGATCGAGGGCCGGTGCACGGAGGTCTGGCTCTACGACGATCGCATGGAGATCAAGAGCCCGGGAGGGCTGCTCGCGGAGGTGACCGTCGAGGCGCTGCTCGAGCGGCGCCGCGTCCACGCGAGCCGCAACCCGCGCATCGCGCGTGTGCTCACCGAGCAGGGCATCATGCGCCAGCAGGGCGAGGGCATCCCGCGGATGATCGAGGAGATGGAGCTCTCCTGGCTTCCACCACCGGAGATCGTGGGGACGCCGCGCGAGCTCACGGTGACGCTGCGGAACGAGCCGATCTTCGACACGAGCGATCGGGCGTGGACCCGGTACGTCCGCAACCTGCCGCTCGAGGTTCGACAGAAGCGCGCGCTCGTCGCCTTCGCGGACCGGGCTGCCTTCTCGAGCTCCGACTACCAGACGCTCAATCGAGTGGACCGTGACGTCGCCTATCGTGAGCTCACTGCTCTGGAAGAGCGCGGGATGGTCCGCGCGCGCGGCGCGACGCGCGGCCGGCAGTACGAGGTGGTGAAGCCTCGCGCCGCCGCGCCTGGCGCAGAGCCGACGCCCGCCGCGCGCCTCGTCGAGCGGATGAGGGCCGCCGGGCGGATCACCAACGCGGACTACCGCGAGGCGTTCGGTGTGGAGCGGGACGCCGCACGGAGCGCCCTCGCGGCGTGGGTCGCGGGGGGCGTGCTCGAGCTGCGGGGCGAGCGGCGCGGCGCGCACTACGTCGCCGGCGCCGCCTGGCCGCCGAAATGATCGCGGTATGGGGGCGCATATGCGAACAATGGGGAGACAGCGCGAAAATCGCGGAAAAACGCCGATGTGCGCGCGCGCAATGGACGCGAGCGTATGGGAAGAAGGTGGCCGCTGCGTCCGCGTTACGTCGAACCCGAGAGGGTGTCGAATCAGCTGATCGACTCGCGTCCCTCGTCCGGCTTGAGTGAGTCCGCGCTCGCGGTGGCTGGGGCCACGCGTGCGCGCGGGTGGTGTCCCCGAGGCGCGCGCTCAAGTCGGGCGCGGCTCGCCGCCCGCGGGCTCGCCCCCCTCGACGCTGAGCAGCCGCGCGAGCGCGAGCAAGAGCGCGTCGCGCTCGCGCGCGTAGGTCTTCGGGCCGATCTCGCCGGCGTCCTTCGCGCGCTCGAGCGCGACGAGGCCGTCGAGCAGCCGCGCCCTCGCCTGCGCGAGCTCGTCTGGATCGAGCGTGACGCCCTGCTTGCGGGTCGACCACGCGTAGGCGGCGCCCGCGACGAGCGCCGCGATCGCGAGCCCGAGCGCCCACCTGTGCCCGCGCGGCCGCGACGCGAGGCCGGAGAGGCGCACCTTCACGCGGTTGAAGCTCGGATCGAGCCGCGGCGTCGTGCGCTCGGTGAACAGCACCTTCGCGCCCGACTGCGCCTCGGTGGGGATCGCCGGCGGGAACCCGTCGACCGTCAGCGCGAGCCCCCGCGGCGCCTCGACGATCACCCGGTACGACTGGACGTTCGGCAACAGGCCGAGCTCGAACGACACCTCCTCGTCGCCCGGGTTCGGCACCTGGAACCGAAACGACGCCTCGTGCATCCCCGGCGCGATGGTGCCGCGGAGCTTCGCCATGCCCGCCGCGCCGTCGAAGGTGACGCCCGACATCGTCTTCTGCGCGCTGAACGCCTTGTAGTCGTCGGGCAGCCGCGCGCCCGCGTCGTCGGGCACCCACGCCTTGTCGCCGAGGTTGTAGAGGCGGTAGCCCTGCTCGACCTGGAACACCTCGTCGCGCAGCTCGATGAACAGCATCCCCTGCACCGCGAGCTGCAGGTCGCGCGCGCTCCTCGCGACGGGGAACACGTACAGCCGCGCGCGCATGCCGCCCTTCTGCGGCGCGTTGAACGGCGGCGCCGAGCTCGTCGCGCCCTCGCGCACGACCGACGCGCGGTACGCCATGTCGCTCGCGGTCGACAGCGACGCGAACGTCACGTCGCCGGCCGGGCCGGTGCGCTGGGTGAGGTGGCTGCGTGACTCGCCCTTGGCGACGGAGTTCTCGACGATGCCGAGCGTGACCTCCTGGCCCGCGACGGGCTGGCCGTCGGCCGTGCGCACCTCGACCACGAGCGTGCCCGTCGGGAGCGACTCGTCGGCGCGGGCGGTGTTCTCGGGGGGCTCGTCGGCAATGCCGCGGGGGCGCGCGCCGCCCGCGGGCGGATGACCTGGAGGCAGCTCGCCGGCGTCGATCGCGGGGTGCCCCGCGGGCAGGGCGGGAGGCGCGGCGCTCGCGGACGCGGCGGCGCTCGCGGACGCGCGCGCCGTGGGGGCGGACCTCGCAGGAGCGGGCTGCGCGGACGCGACGCCGACGCCGACCCCGAGCAGCGCGGCGATCGCGGTCGCGGTCGTGGTTCGCGTCACGCGTCCCCCTTCGGATCGGCGGGCTCCTGGTCGCCGTCGTGCTTCGGAGCCTCTGGCGCGCGCGCGGCGAGGCGCTCGGCGAGCAGCCCCTCGGCGCGCAGGCGCGCGGGCCCGAGCTTCTCGTCGCGCTCGCGCAGCAGCAGCTTCGCCTCGGCGCGGTAGCGCGCGGACAGGTCTCGATAGTCCTCCTCGGTGAGCTTGCCCTGCCGACGCTCGAGCTCGAGGTCCTTCAGCGCCGCCAGCACCTCGCGCGTCCGCTCGTCGTTCGAGAGCACGCGCGAGAGCGCGAGGGCCGAGTCGACGTCGACGGGCGCCTCGCCGAGCAGCGTGCGCAGGCTGTTCCAGAGCGCGGTGATGGCGGCGAGCAGGAGCGCGCCGGCGACGAGCATCACCCCGGCGCCCGGGCCCCGGAGCCACCACAGCGCGACCGCGCCCAGGCCCACCGCGAACGGCAGGTACGGCGTCGAGCGCGCGGCGAGCAGGGCGAGCTGATCGTCCTCGGGGTCCGCGCGGTCAGCCATCGAGCTTGCTCAGCTCCTCGTCGAGCTTGCGATCGTACTCGTCCGCGTCGCCGGGCCTCGCGACGGCGACGGCCTCGCCCTTCTTCTTCCAGCCGCGCACGACGCGCACCGCGAAGAACCCGCCGGCCGCGATCGCCGCGAGCGGCGCGAGCCAGATCGCGCGCAGCTTGCCCTGGTTCGGCGGCACCGCGAGCGCGCCCGTGCCGTGCCGCGCGGCGTAGTCGGCGAGGACGGCGTCCTTCGTCGCGTGCGCCGCAAGCATCTCGCGCGCGTGCGCCCGCTCGGCCTCGGCGTCGCTGCACACGCAGTTCGAGAGCGGCAGGCGCTGGCACGCGCCGCACTGGCACAGCATCAGCGGGAACAGCTCGTGCTCGACCTCCCCGTGCATCTCCACCGTGCCCGCGTGCAAGGACGAGCTCTGCGCGTACGCGCGCGCCGGCGTCAGCGCGAGCGCGAGCCCGAGGATGATCGACGCCGTCACGCCCGCGGTCGCCTTCGTGAACCCCCACACGCCCACCTCCGAGAGCGCGACGTCGGGCCACATGCACACGAACGCGCCGAGGATGAGCACCATCACCCCCGCCCAGACCCACGACACCAGCGTGTTGATGTGCACCTGGAACGTCGCGACCTTCGTCTGGGGGTTCACCATCCCGACGACGACGTACAGATCGTCGCGCAGGCTGTGCATCATCGCGACCTCCGTCGTCGGCGACTCGGGCATCCGCTTGTAGATGAACTTCGCGGGGCTCACCGTGCCGAGCTTCTTGCCGCCGGCGCTCTCGACCGCGATGTCGGCGAACACCATGCGCTTGCCCGGATCGAGCTCCATCCGCGCGCCCGTGTACGTGAGCTTGTACCCGCCGACCACGAACGTCTCGCCCGGTCGCAGCGAGGTCTCCTTGTCGACGCCCCACGCCTTGCCGGTGAACCCGAGGAACATCACCGCGATGCCGAGGTGGACGATGTACCCGCCGTAGCGGCGCTTCGCCTTCGAGACGAGCTGCACGAGCGCCGTGGGCACGGCCTCCTCCGGGTGCGCCGAGCGCCGCGCGGCGACCCCGCGCGCGTACTCCTGCGCGACGACGGCCACGTTGAACGCGACCAGCGTGATCGACAACAAAGGCAACACGCTGCCGATCGCCGCGAGCGCGACCCCGAGCGCGCCCGGGTAGATGGGCGCGTCGTGCACGAGCGCGGGGAACCCGAGGCGAGATCCGAGCGCGAGGTGCAGCGCCCCCACCGCGAGCGCGACAGCGACCGGCCAGACGAACGCGCGGCGCATCGCCTGCGGGCTCGTCTTGCGCCACCCGAACAGCGTGCCCACGCCCATCAGCGCGAACACCGCGAGGCCGCCCGGCACCATCCAGCGGTTGTAGAAGGCGGGCCCCACCGTCACCGACTCGCTCCACAGCTCGGAGATCTTGGGGAACACCGTCGCCGTGCCGATGAACACTGGCATCGCGAGCAGCGCCCAGTTGTTGGCGACGAACGCCGCCTCGCGCGACGCCAGGCTGTCGATCTGGCCCTCGGCGCGCAGGTGGGGCACGCGCCAGACGACGAGGCCGGCGCACGCGCCGAGCAGCAGGCCCATGTACCAGACGAAGTACTTGCCGATGTCGCTCTGGGCGAAGCTGTGGACGCTCGCGATCATCCCCGACCGCGTGAGGAACGTGCCGAACACCGTGAGCCAGAACGTCAGCATCACGAGCAGCACGTTCCACACCTTGAACATGCCGCGCCGCTCCTGCACGACCATCGAGTGGAGGAACGCGCTCGCGGTGAACCACGGCAGGCACGCCGCGTTCTCGACCGGATCCCACGCCCAGTAGCCGCCCCAGCCGAGCTCCTCGTACGCCCAGAGCATCCCGAGCGCGTTGCCGATGCTGAGGAACAGCCACGCGAAGACCATCCACTTGCGCGCCGCGAGCAGCCACTCCTTGTCGAGCCTGCCGGAGACGAGCGCCGCGACGCAGAACGCGAACGGCACCGAGCACCCGACGAACCCGACGTAGAGGCTCGGCGGGTGGATGGCCATGTAGAAGTTCTGCAAGAGCGGGTTCAGGCCCTCGCCCTCGGGCTTCGCGCCGGCGAGCGTCGTCCAGAAGGGGTTCGCCGCGAACAGCATCACGACGCCGAAGAAGCAGAGGATGCTCATCAGGGTCGCGATCACCCACGGCTGCAGCTCGCGGTACTTGCCGCGCATCCACGCGACGCACGCGCCCGTGTAGCCCGAGAGCAGGAACGCCCACCAGAGCAGCGAGCCGTCCTGGCCGCCCCAGAGCGCGGCGAACAGGTACGGCAGCGGCATCGAGCGGTCGCTGTACCGCGCGACGTAGCGGACGCGGAAGTCGTGCGTGACGAACGCGTACGCGAGCACGAGCGTCGCCAGGCCGACGAGCGCGACGGTGCCGTACGCGCCCTTGCGCGCGGCTTCGAGCCAGCGCGGCCTGCCGCTCGCGCCCGCGACGAGCGAGACGGCGAACGTGTACGCGGCGCTGACGAGGACGGCGTAGAGCACGCCGGTGCCGAACTCTGGGAGGGACTGCCACATGGGGGGGCGAGCCTGATAGACCGGACGACCCTCCGCCACAAATCTCGGGGCCGTCGAGCGCGCGCGCGCGATCGGCGGTAGGCTCGCCCGCGCATGGCCGACGCGTCCGAGCAGAGGTTCCGCCTGCCGATCGCGGGCGAGCGGCCGCGCGACGCGGGGGCACAGTACGAGATCCAGCTCTCGCACCTCTGCAACAACCGCTGCGTCTTCTGCGTCAGCGGCCGCAACACGCACCACAAGATCGCGCCGATCGTGCCGCTCGACGAGGTGCTCGGGCCGCTCCGCAGCGCCCGCGAGAAGGGCTACCAGAAGGTCACCGTCCTCGGCGGCGAGCCGACGATCCTGCCGTACTTCCTCGACGTCGTGCGCGAGGCGGTCGCGCTCGGGTTCTCCGAGATCGTGCTGTTCTCGAACGGCGCGCGGCTCCACCGGCCCGAGCTGCTCGACGCCGTGCTCGCGACCGGCGGCAACTTCGAGTTCCGCTTCTCGTTCCAGGGCGCGACGCGCGAGAGCCACGAGCGCACGACGAAGCGCAAGGGCTCGTGGGACCAGCTCCTCGCGTCGGTCGACGCCGCGCGCGCGCGCGGGCAGCGCGTGACGGCGAACATGTGCGTGGTCGCGACGAACTACGAGGACGTGCCGCGGTTCGCCGAGCTGCTCGTCCCGCGTGGCGTCTCGCAGCTGCACCTCGACATGATGAACCCCTACGACGCGGGCATCTCCGACGTGGCCGAGCTGCACGCCGTCCAGGCGCGGTACTCGCTGATGGCGCCGCGGCTCGCCGCGATGATCGCCGCGTTCCCGCCGGGGTTCGACGTGCACGTCGGCAACCTGCCGTTCTGCGTCGCGCCCGCGCTCGCGGCGAGCGTGCACCACGCGGGGCAGCCGACCGAGACCGCCACCGTCAACGGCGCCCAGCTCGACACGAAGGACAAGTACGACGACAAGACGAGCCAGCGACGGAAGGCGCCCGGCTGCGCGACGTGCGTGTTCGACCACGCGTGCACCGGGTTCTTCGGCGCGTACCTCGAGCAGCACGGCGACGCCGAGCGACGGCCGGTCGACGCTGCGGCGCTCGCCGAGGTCGATCCCGAGCGGCGCCTCTTCTCGCTGCACGTCCGCGCCGAGGTGCGCCGCGCGCTCGACGCCATCGGGGCGAAGGCGCGCCTCCGCGACACGCGCGAGCACGATCTCGACGTCGAGCTCGACGGCGGCGTGGCGCTGCAGATCGGGCGACCCCGCGCGCCGGGCGCGCACGCGGCCACCGACCGCGTCTCGCTCACCCTCCGCGCGGGCGGCGCGCGGGGCGTGGAGCAGATGTCAGCTTTGTTCGATGCGCTGGTCGCCGGCGGGCACGCGCCCGTGCACGCGCCGGGCGCCGACGCGGTCGTGGGGCTGCGGCCGTCGGTCGCGCGAAGGCTCGGGCGGCTGCGCGCGGCTGCGCCCTTCGCGGGGGCGTCGTGGTCGCGCACGCGCCCGGTCACGGACGGCGTCGAGGTGCTGCTCGCGAGCGGCGACGGCGGGCGCGCGGCGCTCTGGCTGACGGAGGAGCGGGGCCTGCCGAGGGGCGGCTACCGCGTCGACGGCGACGCGACGCCCGGCCTCGTGGACGGCCTGCGCGCCGCGCTCCGCGCGATCGGCCGCTGATCGCAGGCCCGCGCGCGATCAGGGCGCGCCGACGGCGTAGAGCGTCTTGCCGAAGTCGGTGAAGTAGTACGCCCCGTCGCCCAGCGTCGCGCCGCCGACCGCGAAGATCGGGCTGCCTTGCATCGGAGGGCCGTCGTAGGTCGAGCGCACCGCGCCGGTCACCGGGTCGAGCACCTCGAGCTTCCCCGACGACACGATGACCGCGCCCGAGGCGTCGATCGTGCAGCCGAGGAGCACGTTCGGGTGCGCGAACCGCGACCAGCGCACGGAGCCCGCCGCGTCGATCGCCGTCAGCTCCTGGCCGGCCTTCACGTACGCGGCGCCGTCGCCGCCGACGGAGAGCCCCGTGACGCCGCCGCCCCAGGGCGCCGCGCCCACGTCGACCACCCGCCGCGTGGCGCCCGTGGGCTCGAGCACGACGAGCGTCGTCTTCGTCGAGCCGTCGCTCCAGATCACGGTGTAGCTCGCGCCGTCAGGGCCGACGCTGGGGCCGTCGATCAGGTGCCCGTGCTCGGTCACCTCGGTCTCCCACGCGATCGCGCCGTCGCCGCCGAGCGCCGTCACCACCACCCGCGATCCGGTGGAGTCGAGCGGACCCTTGCGCGAGCCGACGATCACGCGCCCCGCGCGGTCCATCGCGACCTGGCGCGGCGACTGCCCGAGCGGGCTCGACGTCCAGAGGCGCTCGCCCGTCGGGGAGAGCGCGAGCACGCGCGCGGGCGACGTGCCGTCGTCGACGAGGAAGTACGTCGCGCCGTCTGGCCCGATCGCCGGCTGCCCGCGCAGCGGCTCGTCGAAGCTCACCGCGCGCAGCGTCGCGCCGGCCTGGTCGAGCGCGAGCATCGTGCGCGCGGGCGGCTTCACGACCAGCAGCCCGAGCGCGCCGCCCGCGTCGAGCCAGGGCGCGCCATTGATGACGCCGTCCACGTCGCGCTCGAACGCGACGGCGCCGCCCGGATCGATCGCGACCACTCGCGTCGGGAGCCACGCCGTGTCAGTTTCGTTTGGGTCGACCCGCACGAACGCGCGCCCCGACGGCGCGAGGATCACCGTGTCGTCGGGGCTCGTCGAGCCCGAGAGCGTGACGCTCCAGAGCAGCGCCGTCGCCGTCGGCGCGGTGAACGCGCTCTCGTACGCGCGCGTCGAGCAGTACGCCGAGATCGGCGCGGGCGCGCCGGCGAGCACGGCGTCCGGGCAGCTTCCTGCCGGCATCCCTGCGTCGATCACGCCCGCGTCGGCGCCGGCGTCGATCCGTCCAGCGTCGGGCCGCGCGCGCGCTCGGCCGGCGAGCAGCTCGACCGTGGGCGCCTCGAGCTCCGAGCGGCCGCACGCCGCGAGCGCGAGCGCGAGCGCGACGACGCGACGGCCGGTCATGCGCTCGCCTCGGTGAGCGCCTGGACGAGCTCGCGCACCCACGGATCGTCGTCGGCCTCGCGCGACAGCGCGTCGAGCGCGTCTCGGCGCGGCGCGGCGCCCGCGAAGACCCTGCGGAACACGCGGCGCAGGCGCGCGAGGCTCTCGCCCGGCACGCCGCGCCGCTCGAGGCCGACGACGTTGAGCGCCCGCACGCGCGCGCGATCGCCGGCGGCGATCACGAAGGGGGGGACGTCGCGCTCGACGCACGCGCCGCCCGCGACGAACGCGATCCGGCCGATCCTGCGGAAGGGAGCGATCGCCGCGCCGCCGCCGAGCACCGCGTGATCGCCGACGACGACGTGCCCGCCGAGCAGCGCCGCGTTGGTGACGAGGACGCCGTCACCGATCGCGCAGTCATGCCCGACGTGCGCGCCCGCCAAGAGGAGGTTGCCCGCGCCGATCCGCGTCTCGCCGCGATCCTTCGCGGTGCCGCGGTTCACCGTCACGTGCTCGCGGAACACGTTCTCGTCGCCGACCACGAGGCGCGTGGGCTCGCCGCGGTAGCTCCTGTCCTGCGGCTCGCCGCCCAGCGCCGCGAACGGGTGCACCACGTTGCGCGCGCCGAGCGTCGTCGGCCCGAGGACGACCGCGTGCGGCATCAGCCGCGTGCCCGCTCCGAGGTGCACGCCGTCTCCGACGACGGCGTACGGGCCCACCTCCACCCCGTCGTCGAGCGTCGCTGACGGGGCCACCGTCGCCAGCGGGTGCACCCGGGGCATCAGCGGTTGACCACGGACGCGAGCAGCTCCGCCTCGGCCGCGAGCGCGCCGTCGACGCTCGCCTGACCCCGGAGCTTCCACACGTTCGAGCGGTGGTGGACGATCTCGCAGCGCAGATCGAGCCTGTCGCCCGGCACGACCGGCTTGCGGAACTTCGCCTTGTCGATCCCGAGAAAGTAAAGAATGTTGGAAGCGGAGTCGAACGGCTCGGTCGCGTACGCGAGGATGCCGCCGATCTGCGCGAGCGCCTCCAGCACCATCACGCCCGGCATCACGGGCCGCCCGGGGAAGTGCGCCGCGAACCACGGCTCGTTGAACGCGACGCACTTGTGCCCTGTGATCTCTCTACCGGGCTCGATGTGCGTCACCCGGTCGACCATCACCATCGGGTGCCGGTGCGGCAGCACCTGGAGGATCTTCTGGATGTCGAGGTCGCTCGCGCGCGGGGGCACGGCGCGGAGGATAAGCCGTGCGCTGCGCGGGTGTAGAGGTAAACCACGGTCGCGGCCATCAGCAGCGCGTCGACGCGATCGAGGATGCCGCCGTGCCCGGGGACGATCTGGCCCGAGTCCTTCACGCCGGTCGAGCGCTTCAGCAGCGACTCGCCGAGATCCCCGAGCTGCCCGAGCGCGCCGGCGACGAGCGCGAGCGCGACGCCGTGCCACAGCGGGATCGACCGCAGCGTCGTCGAGCAGATCACGACGGCGGCGAGGACGGAGCCCGCGAGCCCTCCGATCGCGCCCTCGACGGTCTTCTTCGGGCTGACGGCGGGGTAGAGCTTGTGCTTGCCGAGGAACCTCCCCGCGAAGTAGCCGCCCGTGTCGCCGCCCCACGCGAACGCGAGCGTCATCAGCACGTACCACGGCCCCTCCGCGCCGCGCTCCGCGTGCAGGCGCGAGAGCAAGGTCAGGCCGAGCAGGTACAGCGGGCCGAACGCCCCCGACGTCATCCGCAGCGCCGCCGTCTCGACGGCGCCGAGGCGCGCGAGCGACACGAGCATCGCGACGAGGGGCGTGAGCGCGGCGAGGGCGAGCAGGGCCCGCGCGTCGGCGCCGAAGCGGAACACCACGAGCGACGCGGCGAGCGCGGTCGCGGTGTGCGCGGCCTGCGCGACGCGATCGCCCTGGTGGGTCATGCCGAACAGCTCGACGGCGCCCACGAGCGTCGCGGCGAGCACGAGCAGGTAGAAGCCCCACGGCGGGACCGCGAACAGGAGCGCGAGCATCAGCGGGATGGCCACCGCCGCGGTCGCGAGGCGGATCCACATGTTCCGGTTCTGCTCGGTCACGGGCGCGCGCTCATCGGCTGGCGCGGCGTCGTACCGGAGAGGCGCGCGGTCGAGAAGGGGCGATCTCGATTGTGCGCGCCGGGTGCGCCTCGATTCTCTATCCTCGCGCGGCGTGGCGAAGCGGGCGGTCCCTCAGGGCGGAGGCAAGGAGGAGCTGCGCGCGTCCATCCTGCGCCCGTACCTGCTGCGGATGCGCGCCGAGAAGGGCGACAAGGCCGCGCGCGCGCTCGTCGCGACGAGCGGCCTCTCGCCGAGCGTGCTGACGAACGAGACCGCCTGGATCAGCGTGGCGGGCGCCCGCCGCGCGCTCTCGGCCCTCGCCTCGGCGCTCGGTGACGACGCGATCGCGCGGCGCGGCGACTGGATGACCCACCCGGAGAACCTCGGCTCGTACGTGCGCCTCTTGCGCGGCGCGAGCACGCCGATGGAGGCGTACAAGCAGCTCTGCGGGCACGCGCAGGAGTCGACGCGCGTCGGCACCTACGAGCTCGAGGAGCTCGGCCCCTGCCGCGCGAAGATCACCTACCGCCCCATCGAGGACGACGAGGAGCCGCCGACGGATCGGCTGCTGAGCCTCGCGCGCGAGGCGGAGCTCGCGTCCATCCCGCGGCTCTGGGGCCTCGCCGACGCGACCGTCGAGCACACGGCGTCGACCGCGCGCGAGGACAAGGAGTCCGTCTATCTGCTCTCGTGGACCTCGACCACCTCGCGCGGGCTGCCGCTCGGCGCCGCGGCCGGGGCGGCGATCGCGGCCGCGGCGTCGCTGCTCGCGATGAGCTGGATCGCGACCGTCGCCGCGCTCCTCGTCGGCGCGGGGCTCGGCGGCGTCGCCGGCTCGCTCTACGATCGCGTGCGGGCCGAGCGCGCGGCGCGCGCGTTCGAGAAGAACCGCATCGCGGCGCTCGAGCGCGGCCTCGCCCTGCGCGGCGAGACGGCCGAGGCGGCGGTCGCGCCGGGCGAGCTCGACGGCGCAATTCTCGGCGGAAAATACAAGATCTTGCGCAAGATCGGCTCTGGCGGGATCGGCGTCGTGTACAGCGCCGAGCACCTTCACCTCGGCAGCCAGGTGGCCGTCAAGGTGCTGCGCGGCGCCGCCGCCCGGGACGCCGCGGAGATCGCCCGCCTCCGCCGCGAGGCGCAGGTGCAGGTGTCGATCGAGCACCCGAACGTCGTGCGCACGCTCGACCTCGACCAGATGCCCGACGGCTCGATCTACGTCGTGATGGAGCTGCTGCGCGGCCACTCGCTCGCCGACAAGATGCACCGCGAGGGGCCGATCGCGCCGGGGTTCGCCGTGCCGGTGTTCCGCAAGGTGTGCGCGGCGCTGTACGCCGCCCACCAGAAGGGCATCGTCCACCGCGACATGAAGCCGGGGAACATCTTCCTCTCGGCGGACGGCGAGGCGAAGGTGCTCGACTTCGGCATGAGCAAGCTGACCGCGGCCGAGTCGCTGACGCAGGAGGGCTTCACGCTCGGCACGCCGGAGTACATGGCGCCCGAGCAGTGCATCGGCGCGGCGGTCAAGGGGCGCACGGATCTCTACGCGTTCGGGGTGCTGATGTACGAGGCGCTGACGGGCGAGCTGCCGATCCGGGCCGAGCACCGCCGGGACCTGCTCGATCTGCACCAGCGGCAGATCCCGACCCCGATGCGCGAGCGGCACCCGGAGCTCGATCTGCCGCCCGAGCTCGACCGCGCGGTGATGATGTGCCTGAAGAAGCGCGCCGCGGAGCGCCCCCGCGACGCGCGCGAGCTCGACCGCCTCCTCGCCGAGGTCGACGCCGCCTCGCTGCCGCTGTCGTACCCGTCGCGCCCGCCGCCGCACCTCGAGCTCGAGGAGGACGCGTGAGCGCGCGTGCGTGGCGCGCGCTCGCGGCGGCGGTGTGCTGCTCGGGCGTGGCGGGCGGCTTCCCTCACGTCGTGAAGAAGGGCGAGACGCTCGCGTCGATCGCCGACGCCGTCTACGGGAGACCCGCGCACGAGCGGCTGCTCGTCTCCGCGAACGCGCTCGAGCACGCGCCGATCGCCGTGGGGATGCGCCTCGAGATCCCGGCCAACCAGCGCCACCGCGTCTCCGCGGGCGAGACCTGGGCGAGCCTCGCCGCCGAGCTGCTCGGCGATCCCGAGCGCGCCGACGTGCTCTCGATCGCGAACGACTCGAGCCCGTGGCTCGCGCCGCCCGAGGGCGCGGAGATCATCGTGCCGTACAACCTGCGCGTCGAGGTCGGCCAGGGCGACACGCTCGTGTCGATCGCGCAAAAATACCTCGGCAAGCGGGAGCACGCCTGGGTGCTCGACCGCTACAACGGGCTGAAGGGTCGCCAGCCGAAGAAGGGCGAGCTCGTGCTCGTGCCGCTCTCCGATCTGCGCCTCACCGACGAGGGCAAGGCGCGCGCGCTCGCGGCCACGCTGCTCGCCCGCACCGAGTCGACGGGCAGCGCGCGCGAGGCCCAGCGGAGGGTCGATCAGGAGCTGCCGGGGCTGCTCGCGGACATCAACGGCGGGCGCTACGTCGACGCGGTCACGCGCGGGACGCGGATGCTCTCGTACGGCGAGCTCGGCCGGGCGCAGGTGGCGGCCATCTCGCGCCAGCTGCTCGAGGCGTACGTCGCGCTCGGCGCGCGAGGCCACGCGTCGCAGGCGTGCCGCGCGCTCGTCGAGGCGTCGCCCGATCTGTCCTTCGACCCCGTCTACGTCTCGCCGAAGATCATCTCGGCGTGCGGCGACGCGACGCTGACCGCGCCGCCGCCGGCCTCTCGATGAGCACGACCGCGCTCGAGCCAGGCGCCCGCTACGCGGGCTACCGCGTCGTCAAGCTCCTCGGCCGCGGCGGGATGGGCGTCGTCTACGAGGCCGCGCGCGACGACGGCGGCGCGAAGGTCGCGCTGAAGATCCTGCACGCGCACCTGCACTCGAACACGAACGTCGTGAAGCGGTTCGAGCGCGAGGCGGCCTTCGTCCGGCGGCTCTCCGGCGAGCACGTGGTGCCGCTCGTGGACTTCGGCGTCGGCGACGACGGCAGCCTGTTCATGGCGCTCGAGCTCGTCCTCGGGCGCCCGCTCGACGTCGCGCTCGCCGCGGACGGGCCCCCGCCGATCGCGGAGGTCGTGCGCCTCTCGATCGAGATCGCGCGCGGGCTCCTCGCGGCCCACGACAAGGGCGTCGTGCACCGCGATCTGAAGCCCGCGAACGTGATGCTCGAGGAGCGCCCTGGCGCCCCGCCGCGCGCGCGGGTGTGCGACTTCGGGCTCGGCAAGGCGCTCGGCGACGAGGGGTTCGCCACGAAGCTCACCGACAAGAGCATGGTGTTCGGGACGCCGGAGTACATGGCCCCCGAGCAGGTGACGGGCGACGCGATCGACGTCCGCACCGACGTCTACTCGCTCGGCTGCGTGATGTACGAGCTGCTGACGGGGCGCCCGCCGTTCGTCGGCAAGACGTCGATGGCGACCCTGACGATGCACCTGTCGGACGACGTCGTCCCCCCGAGCGAGCGGGCGCCGCACCGCCGCGTGCCCCCGGCGCTCGACGCCGTCGTGCTGCGCGCGCTCTCGCGCGAGCCGGGGGCGAGGTACCAGACGGTGGGCGAGCTCGCCCGCGCGCTCGCCGACGTGTCGACCGCGCCGACGGCGTCCATCGATCCGCTCGGAATGACCCAGGCGAGCGACGCGGGCGAGCCGACGCGCTCGCGGCCCGTCGTGGTGAGCGTGCGCCCGCAGACGGCGACGGGGACGCGGCCGCGCCCCGTCACGAGCCGCACGCCGCCGCCGTCGCCGCGCGCGAGGTGGGCGCCATGGGCCGTGACGGTCGCGCTCGCCGTCGCGGTGGGCGCGAGCGTCGGGTGGTTCTTCACGCGTTAGGTTTGGTCATGTCGGTTCGTCGCCGAGGCGGTCGAGCTCGTCGGCGAGCGCCTCGGTGACGAGCGACTCGTACAGTCCGCGCAGGGGGGCCATCGATCCCGCAGCGTACCGCAGCCGACGCGCGGGCCGCCCGGCGGGCGCCGAGCGCAGGTCGGCTGAGCGAGCGCGCCTTTCCCTTCACTCTGCGCGCGGAGGCAGCGCGATCCTCGCGCCGATCCACGCCGCCGCCGCCGCGAGCGCCCCGAGCGGCGCGAGCACGAGCAGCGCGACGACGCCCGCCTGGGGCGCGGTCAGCGCGCACGCGACGGCCGCGGCGGCGGCGCCCGAGAGCGCGGCCTCGCGCGGGCCCGCGCGCCCGCCGAACCTTCCGACGAGCGCCCCGCTCGCCGCGCTCCCGATCCCGAGCGTGACGATCACGTGCGTGCCCGCGAGGACGAGCGCCGCCGAGCGCGCGTCGCCCGGCGCCGCGACGGCCCTCGCCACCCCCGCCGCGAGCGGCTGCGCGAGCAGTGACAGCAGCAGCCACGCGAGCAGCTGCATCACCGCGCCGATCGCGACCCAGTGCCAGGGCGGGCGCTCCTCGGGCGGCTCCTCCCCGACGGGCGCGCGCTTCTGTCCGACGACGGGGAGGTGACGGCCCACCGTTACCTCACGGCGTCGGCGATCGCCGCGCGCAGCTCGTCGAACCGAAAGCGGTAGCCGGCGGCGAGCGCGCGCCGCGGCACCGCGCGCTGCCCCGTGAGCACCGGCCCCGCGGCCTCGCCCAGCGCGAGCCGCACCGCGAACCCGGGGACCCGGAGCGCGCTCGGGCGGCCGAGCACCTCACCCAGCGTGGAGGCGAGCTCGCGCATCGGTACGGGCGTGGGCGCGGTGACGTTGAGCGGCCCCGACAGCGCGGCGTCGTCGAGCGCGAGCAGCACGAGACCGACCGCGTCCGCGAGGTGCACCCACGGCACCACCTGCGCACCCGAGCCGACGGGCCCGCCGACGAACGCGCGGAACGCCGGCAGCATCTGCGCGAGCGCCCCGCCGCCCGGCCCCAGCACGACGCCGATGCGCGCGCGGACGACGCGCACGCCGAGCGCCTCGGCGCGGACGGCCTCCTCCTCCCACGCGCGGCACACGCGGGCGAGGAAATCGTCGCCCGCGGGCTCCTGCTCGTCGACCTCGTCGGTCGGCGATCGATCGCCGTAGAAGCCGACCGCCGACGCGCACACGAGCACCTTCGGGCGGGCGTCGGCGCGGCGCATCGCCGCGACGATCGCGCGGGTCGAGTCGACGCGGCTCTCGACGATCACGCGCTTCTTCTCGGGCGTCCACCTGCCGCCGAGCACGGGATCACCCGCGAGGTGCACGACGCCGGAGGCGCCGTCGAGCGCGTCGCCCCAGTCGCCGTCCGACGTCGGCGACCACGCGGCGCTCGTCGCGCCCCGCGGCACGCGCGGGTCGCCGGCGCGGCGGCCGAGCACGAGGACGTCGTCGCCCCGCTCGACGAGCCGCTCGACCAGCGCGCGCCCGACGAACCCCGTGCCCCCGGTGACGACGACGCGCGCGCGCATGGTGCGCTCTGGTATGTACGCAGCACCGCATGGGAGCGCAAACGCCGCGTCGACGCAGGCCCTGGCACGAGGGCTGGCAGGCGGGCGTCATCGCCGTCTCGGTCGCGGCCGTGGGCCTCGCGCTCGGCGCCCCGCGCGCGGTGCCGCCCGTCGACTTGCCCGTCCCGGTGCCCCGCCAGGCCAACCTCGACGCGACGCTCGCCCAGCACCTGCGGCGCGGCGCACGGATGGCAGCGCGGAGCGCCGAGGCGCGGGTGCAGCGCTTCGATCAGCGGCGCGTCGGCGAGGCCGTGCGCGCGTTCGGCGTGGCCGATCTCGCGCGGGATCAGGAGGCCCTCTTCGGCGCGAAGCGCGAGCTGCTGGCGGCCGTCCAGGCGCTGCGCGAGCGGCCCGACGGCGACGAGCAGCTGCGCGAGCTCCTCGGCTACCAGCTGTCGGTGTTCCTCCGCGAGCTCGGCGCGTGGCGCGCGACCGGTCAGGCGTCCCCCGAGCTCGGCGAGCTCGCCGGCTCGATCACGCAGACGATCACCGAGAGCGGTTGGCTCGCGCCCGGTCGGCGCCTCGTGCCCGACGTGCACGTGCAGGCGGCGCTCTTCCAGAAGCGCTTCGCCGAGCTGACGAGCGCGCGCGAGGTCGTCGGGCTCAACCAGGATCAGCACCGGGCCCTCATCGCGTTCCTGATCGCGCACCCGCCGCGGCTGGACAACCCGGTCGCGCTCGCGAGCTACCGCGCGCGCCGCGTCGAGGAGGCCGCACAGGTCGACGACGCGTACCCGGCCGAGCTCGCGCGGGCGATGGTGCGGCAGCAAGCGGGCGACGCGTCGGGCGCGATCGAGGCGTACCGCAAGCACTTCGAGCTGCACCCCGACGGGCCGTGGACGCTCCGCGCGCGCAACCACCTGAAGGCGCTCGAGGCGCCCTAGCGCCGCGCTAGCTCCGTGCGCGACGGCGGCGCGGCAGGGGGGCGTCGCGTCGCTCGCGCAGCTCGATCGTCGCCTCTCGCTCCGCCGTCCGCGCGGCGAGCGCCGCGCGCTTGTCGTGCGCCTTCCTGCCCCGGGCGACGCCGAGGCGCACCTTCGCGAGGCCGCCGACGATGAGGAGCGTCAGCGGCACGAGCGTGCAGCCCTCGCGCGAGACGGCGCGCACGATGGCGGTGATCTCTCGCGCGTGCAGCAGGAGCTTGCGGGCCGCGCGCTCCGACGCGCGATCGCCGGGCGCGGCGCGTGAGTACGTCGAGATGTGCAGCCCGCGCAGCCACACCTCGCCGCGCTCTACGCACGCGTACGCGTCGACGAGGTGCGCGCCCTGCTCACGGAGCGCCTTGATCTCCGAGCCGCGCAGCACGATCCCCGCCTCGTAGCGCTCGGAGATCTCGTAGTGGAACCTCGCGGCGCGGTTCTCGGTGATCACGCGATCACCTGGACGAGGCGGCCTGGGGGGCGGCACGCCGAGGTTCCAGCACATCGCCCCGCCGGCGGCCACGAAGCCGCTCGCTCCGGATGGAGGGGCGACCCTCGCGGCGCGCCTTTGCGCGCAAGCGCCGGCGGGAGCGGCCGATGGACAGGGGGTGCGCCTGATCCGCCCGAGCCTGGACGTGGTGTTCAAGATGTTGATGCTGTCGGACGAGCGGCTGCTGCGCTCGATGA
>JADLFU010000045.1 GCA_020849655.1 Polyangiaceae bacterium
GGGCTTCGACGCCGCCCTCCTCCGGGACGCGCACGCGGCGCTCGCTGCGAGCGGCGTCGCGCCGCCGGAGCCCGAGGTGCTGCTGGCGCTCGCCGCCGCGCGCCTCGACGCCAGGGATCCCCGCGGCGCCCTGGGAGCGCTCGGGGACGCCGGAGAGGGAGCGTTCGCGGCGCACCTCCGCCAGCTCGCCGCGTGCATCCTCGCGCCCCCCGACGGCACGGTCGCGCTCGACGACGTGGTCGCCGAGCTGCGCGACGCGGCTCGACAGCTCGGTCGTGACGACGTCCTCTTCGCCACCGAGACCCTCGCGCGCGCGGCGGGGCGTCCGCCTCGCGCCGCCGTCCTCGGCGAGTTCAACGCGGGCAAGAGCACGGTCGTGAACGCGCTGCTCGGGGCGGAGATCGCGCCGATGTCGGTCCTGCCGACGACCGCCGTCCTGCACCACCTCCGGTACGCCGCCGAGCCGTACGCCCGGCTCACGCTCGAGGGCGGAGACGAGCGCGTGGTGGATCCGAGCACGCTCGCGAAGGCGCTGCGAGAGCAGGCCTCCTCGCGCGTACCCGTCACGCGCGTCACGGTCGGCCTGCCGATCGAGGCTCTCCGCCGGGTGGAGCTGATCGACACGCCGGGCTTCAACGCGCCCGACGCCGCGCACACGCGGGAGGCCGAGCGCGCGCTCGACGAGGTCGACGTCGTCTTGTGGATCTTCGACGCGACCCAGCTGGGCAAGGCGAGCGAGGTCGAGCGCCTGCGCGCCCTCGCGGCGGGGGGGCCGCCGGTCCTGTGCGTCGCCAACAAGCGGGACCGCCTCGCGCCGGGCGAGCTGCCCGCGGTGGAGCGCGCGCTCCGTGACGCGATCGACGGGGCCGGCGTGGCGCCGCTGCGGCCGCCCGTCGTGCTGTCGGCGCGCCAGGCGCTCGCAGAGAAGCTCGGGCATGCGGACCGCTCGGAAGGCGGAGCGAGCGAGCTCGACGCGCTGTTCGACGAGGCCGTGCTCCGCGCCGCGCCCTCGCTGCACGCGCGCTCGCTGCGGCGGCGCGCGACCTCGCTCGTCGAGGCGCTGCTCTCCGCGGCGACGTCCCGCGCGTCGGCGGAGCGCGACGCGCGGGACCAGGGCGCGCGGGCGCAGCGGGCGCTGACCGCCCACGCTCGCCGCCTCGAGGACGCGGCGGCCGCGCAGAAGGCGATCGGCGAGGCGATCGCGGAGGCGCGCGCGGCGCTGGCCCGCGATCTGTGCGCGGTGGGGCACGCGAGCGACGACGACGCGCGCGGGTACGTCGAGGACCGGGTCGTGACGCACCTCGTGGCGCCGCTCGCGCGCGCGCTCGTCGAGGGGGAGCGCCCGCACGAGCGACTCGTCGCAGCCGTCGAGGCCGCGCTGCGGGGGCTCGTCGCTGGGCTCTCGAGACCCGGCGCCGTCGCGGAGCTGCCCGCGGCGACGTTGACCCGCGCGACGGTGGGCGCGGCGCGCGCGGCGCTCCACGCGGCGGCGTCGGCGGTGCCCAGGGGAGACGTGTCGGCGTCGCGGCTCTCGGTCCGCCTCGCCGCCCTCCACGACGCCCTCCGCCGACAAACCCCTGGAACGACCCGCCCCGCGTTGCTATCTCCCGCGGCGACATGATCGAGCCGAGCGAGATCGAGGCGATGTTGCGCGCTGCCTTCCCTGACGGTCGCTTCGCGGTCCGCGATCTGACCGGCACGAAAGACCACTTCGACGCGGAGATCGTCGCGGCCGAGTTCGCGTCGCTGTCGCTGCTCGAGCGCCACCGCCTCGTGTACGCCGCGCTCGGCGACGCGATGAAGCAGCGCATCCACGCCCTCACGCTGAAGACCCACACGCCCGAGGAGGCACGCCGATGAACGACCAGGTGAAGAAGCAGATCGAGGACACCATCCGCAGCCACCGCGTCGTCTTGTTCATGAAGGGCTCGCGGCAGTTCCCGCAGTGTGGGTTCTCGGCGCGCGCCGTCGAGGCCCTGAAGAGGGCCGGCGCGACGTTCGAGACCGTGAACGTGCTCGCCGACAACGACGTCCGCGAGGGCATCAAGGAGTTCTCGAACTGGCCGACGATCCCGCAGGTGTACGTCGACGGGAAGTTCCTCGGGGGCAGCGACATCATCCTGTCGATGTTCGAGTCCGGGGAGCTGCAGCGCCTGGTCGCGCCTCCTCACTGAGGTTCACGGGCGGCGCGCGGCCGGCGTCCGCGTGACCGCGCGAGGCGGGGGACCCCGTCCACGCGGCGGCCCTCGCGCCCGGAGGTGTCGACAGCGGGCGGCTCGGGCTCCGCGGTACCACCCTGGCCTCGGCGCCTTCGTGCTCGACCCCGACAACGCATGACTGCGAGGCGGTCATTCTGCGTCAGCAGGGGAGCGGCCGCGTCGGGGCGTCGCTTTGATCGGGCGGGTGGCACCGCTAGTAGCGCCATGAGCGGTGACGGCGCCGAGGGCGGGGTGGGGGCGGCGGAGCGCGCGCTCGAGCTCCCCGTGGAGGTGGAGCTGGACGCCGCGCGCGCGGTGTTCGGTCGCGCGCGCGTCGACAACGTCGTGCTCGCCCCACCGAGCCCGGCGCAGCGAGCGCTCGCCGCGCGCGTCCCCTCGCGTCGCGGCGAGGCTGCGAGCGCGGTCGACGCGTGGCGCTCGGGCGTCGAGACCGTCTTGCTCACGGAGACACGGCCGCTGGGCGCGCTCGACCCGACGCGACGCGACTCGGACTCCCTGTGGGTCGACAGCGTCCGCGCGGTGGGCCTGCTCGACGCGACCCAGGGTTGCCTGCTGGCGAGGGCATGGGTGTCTCGCCTGCTTCGCTGGAGCTGGGATGACGAGGGCGAGCACGGTCCCGCCGACGTCTCGCTGGTCGGCGTCGCCATCTACACGCTGGCGTTCGCGGAGCGGGCGCGCGGAGCGCACCCCGCTCGATGGAGGCGACTGCTCGAGGAGGCGCACGCCCAGGTCGAGCACGAAGCACCACCGGAGCTCTCGACGCTGGTGTACCTCCGCGCGCGCTGGCTGTGGCGAGGGTGAGCCGCCGCGCTACACGAGGCGGAGCGCGGCGCGCGCTGCGAGCGCGAAGAGCGCGAGCGACGACAGAACGAACAGCGCGAACCTGACCTCGATCCTGTTGACCAGCGCCTGGAACGCGCTGTGGGCGATCCTGAGCGCGACGTAGGCCCACGCGAGCGCCACGTCCGTCGCCTGCGCCGGGCCGGTCAGCGCGAGGGTGAGCGCGGTCGCGTAGAACAGCGTCGGCATCTCCATCAGGTGGTTGTAGTTGTCGGCCTTCCAGCGCACGCGGGCGGGGAGCTCCGACATCTGCTGGCCCCGCGGCGCGTCGGGATCGGGGCGCATCCTGGCTCGGCGCATCGCGGGCAGGCGCGTCGCGTACATCCAGCCCCACATGACGAACGTCCAGAGGACGAGCGCGACGACGGGGGCGAGCATGGGGTGCGGGGGACCGGCTGGCTGCGGCACGGCGGGGCCATCGGGCGGGCGAGGCCCCGACGCAAGAGCGTGAACGACCGGCCAGCCCTCGGGCGTGGGGCGTCTTCATGCCCGACGCTCGCGGTTCTGCGCTGACCGCGAGCTGCCGGACATCGACGAAGGAACCCTCGCCAACGGTGCACCCTGGTGTCCGGCGCGCCTGTGATCGGCGTCAACGCTCTTGGTACCAGCCCCATCCGTTGGTCCCCCTCGAGACCGAGCGGACGCAGCCCGCCGTGCGCTACCAGCTCGCTGGCGAGCGCGGCGCCGGCGCGGCCCCGGTCCGGGTGCGCGCTCGGCCCGAAGGTGGTGACAAGCAACGATTGCGCTTCAGCATCCTTCGCGCCGCGCCTAGACTGAAGCTCGGGAGGCACACATGATCCGACGTCTTTGCCTGTTCGCGTTCGCGCCCGCTTGCCTGCTCCTCGGAGCGAGCGCCTGCGACTACACTGAGAAGGCAGCTATCCCCGCGGGGACGGGTGGGGCGGGAGCGGCGGGCACCACCGGCAAGGCGGGAGGAGGGGGTGTCAGCGGCGGCGCTGGCGTGGGCACCGGAGGCGCAGGCGGCGCGAA
>JADLFU010000046.1 GCA_020849655.1 Polyangiaceae bacterium
GTGCTGCTCGTCTCCGCGACGCTCGGCCTCTCGGCCGTGTCGGTCTCCCTCGCGCTGCCGAGGCTGGGCGTCGCCGGCGAGCGGAGGGCGCTCTCGCGCGAGGCGCTCGCCGCCGGTGTGAGGTTCGTGTTTCAGGAGCGGCTGGTGCTCGGGACGATCACGCTCGATCTGTTCGCGGTGCTGCTGGGCGGCGCGACGGCGCTGTTGCCCGCCGTGGCGCGCGACGTGCTGCACACGGGGCCGTCGGGCCTCGGCGTGCTGCGCGCGGCGCCCGCGGTCGGCGCGGCGCTGACGGCCGCCGCGCTCGCGAGGTGGCCCATCGTGCGCGGCGCCGGCAAGAAGCTCCTCCTGTCGGTGCTCGGGTTCGGCGCGGCGACGGTGGGCTTCGGGCTGTCACGGAGCCTGTGGCTCTCGGTCGCGCTGCTCGCGCTCGCGGGCGCGTTCGACATGATCAGCGTCGTCGTGCGGCAGGTGGTGCTGCAGCTCGCGACGCCCGACGAGATGCGCGGGCGGGTGTCGTCGGTGAACATGGTGTTCATCGGCGCGTCGAACGAGCTCGGCGAGCTCGAGTCGGGCCTCGCCGCGGCGTGGCTCGGCCTCGTGCCGGCGATCGTCGCGGGCGGCGTCGGGACGATGCTCGTGGTCGCGGTGGTCGCGGTCGCGTTCCCGCGGCTGCGGCGCATCGATCGGCTCACCGAGGCGTGATCTCGGGCACGCCGGTCGCGGGCGCGGGCTGGGCCGTGTCGAGCGTCGCGCCGAACGTGAGCCGCACGGCCCAGTACGACTCGACGCGATCGAACAGCGGCCTGTCGTACGGCACGATCAGCGACAGCGCCGGCTGGAACGTGCGCGTCAGCAGCCGCACGCTCGGCGACAGCGCGAACGCCGCGCGCTGGTTGTCGGGCAGATCGGCGCTGAGGAAGTACACCTCCCACACCTCGAGGCCGAGGCCGAGCTCGTCGATGGGCTGGTAGCCGAGGTAGAGCGTCGTCCTGCTGACGAGGTTCGCGGTGGGGATGCGCGCCTCGGCGACGAGCCCCTGGAAGCTGAACCCCTGCCGCAGCTGCATCGTCACGCGCCCGTCGACGACCCGCGCGTCGAGGAAGGGCGTGCCGGTGAAGGTGTTGTCGGCGAACGCGGGGAAATCCCAGGGCCGCACGACGCGGACGCCCTCCGCGACGGCCGCGTCCGCGGAGCTCGCGCCGCGCCTCCACGCGGGCACGACGAGCGACACGCCGCCGCCGTACGTGAGGCCCGTGCGGTCGGACCACGCCGCGCGCCCCCAGAGCTCGGGGTAGCCCGAGAGCAGGCGCCCGTCGGTGCCGCCGGGGGGCTTGCCGTACGCGGCCTCGGTCGCCGCGCCGACGAACCACCGCCGCGAGCGGCCCACCATCGCCTCGACCTCCGCGCGCCCGACCCACGCGAACGAGCGATCCTGCGGGCCCGTGATCGCGTCCTTCGGCTTGATGCTGGCCCACGTCTGCTCGAACCCGAGCCAGATCCCCCGGTGCGTCAGATCGGGGATCGAGGGCGGCGCCGGGTGGTCGGGCATCGCGCGCGGATCGAGCGTGTACCCGAAGAGCTCCGGCTCGGCCGCCGCGGGCGAACAGAGCGAGAGCACCGCCGCGCACGCGAGCGACGGGCGTCGGTGCGCGGCTCGCATCGGCGCGGGTCTAGCACGGCGCGGGGTGGATCCAGTCGACCCGCGTGAGCGCGCCCTCGGCGAGCGCCGCGCGGACGAACGCGTGCGTCGCCGCGTGCCCAGGACGCACGGCCGAGACGCGACCTCGCGGCGGCCCGCCGTACAGCGCGAGATCGCCGATGAGGTCGAGCAGCTTGTGGCGCGCGGGCTCGTCCGGCCACGCGAGCTCGCACCCCGGCGCGAGGCCCGCGTCGTCGAACACGACGACCGCGTCCATCGGCACCGCGCGCGCCCTGCCCCGCGCGAGGAGCGCGGCGTGATCGCGCGCGAACCCGAACGTCCGCGCCGGCGCGATCTCCCGCGCGAACTCGGCCGGATCGCCGTGAAAGACGGCCCGCTGCGCGCCGATCAGCGGGTGGTCGAACTCGACGTCGCACGAGAGCGACACCTCGCCCGCGGGCTCGATCGCGTACACGCTCGCGCCCACCTCGAGGCGCCACGCGCGCGCGACGACGAGGCGCGGCGAGGACGGCGCGACGCCGAGCGCGCCGAGCGCCCGCGTGATCTCCGCCGCGCCGCCGTCGAGCAGCGGCACCTCTCCCCCGTCCACCTCGACGGCGACGCCCGAGCGCAGCCCCAGGCCGCCGAGCGCCGCCGCGGCGTGCTCGACGAGATCGAGCGTGGCGTCGCCGACCGCGATCGAGACGCCCTGATCGACGCGCGCGACCGACGGAGCCGACAGCTCGACGGACGCGGCGCCCACGACGAACCGCGACGGGCCAGCGACACGTCGCAGGAAGATCGTCGCCGGTCGCCCGCCGTGGAGCCCGACGCCCGAGAGCCGCGCGCTCACACGCCGACGAGGTAGTTCTTCTTGAACAGCTTCGCGAGCGCCTCGGCCGTCTCGAGGTCCATCTGCGGGCTCTTGTTGAGGACGGCCTCGAGGGTGCCGTAGTTGTGCGCGAGCTGCAGCACCTCGAGCTCCTCGGGCGACAGATCCTTCAGCGGCGGCAACAGCAGGGGCGGCAGCGCGATCTTGGCGCGAGGCTCCGGCAGCTGGTCCCGCAGCGCCGCGAACTCGTCGATCTGCCGCAGCCCTTCCATCAAGAGCTCGGGCACGCTGACGTCGATCTCGTTCGGCTTCGGGTCGTCGTCGGGCGGGTCGAGATCGAACAGGCCCTTCTGCCAGGTGAGCATGCGGAACAGCGATTTCAGCGGCGGGACGTCGTCGAGATCGTTGATGATCGCCCAGTAGAGCGCGCCCTTGCGCAGGTAGATCTTGCCGACGTCGTCCTCGGTGCGGATGACGAGCACGCCGTTCTTCTTCGAGGTCGAGAGCAGCTGCAAGAGATCGGGCAGCGGGATCTCCTCGATCGCGCCGGACATCGTGCGCACCTGAGAGGTGCGGCGCTGCGCCGCGACGCTCTCGAGGTCCTGCTTGACGGGCGCGGGCGCGGTGCCCTCGGTCGTGACGACCTTCAGGATGCTCGTGCCGACGAGGACGCGGTCGCCCTCCTTCAGCGGGCTCTTCTTGATCTTCTCGCCGTTGACGAACGTGCCGTTCGTGGAGCCGAAATCTTCGATCGCGAGCGCGTCGCCCTCCCAGAAGATGCGCGCGTGGCGCCGCGAGACCATGTCCTCGACGAGCACCATCTCGAGATCGCTCGATCGCCCGACGACGACCTCCTTGCCCGGCGCGAGCGGGAACTCTCCACCCTGGTACTTGCCCGAGATGAAGCGAAGCGCGAACGACCGCCGCCGACCGGGTAGCGGCGGAGGTTTGGGGAGGTTGTCTGCCATCGCGAAGAGCCCGTGCTCGCCGCGCAGTCTAGGTTCCGCGCGCGCGGAGGGTCAAGCAAACGGGCGCGGAATGTTCGCCCCCGTCGCCGCGCCGCTCGATCGTGTAGGAGGGCGCATGGCCCCGCTCCTCGCCGGCGAAGGCGACCCCCTCGGCACCCACCGCGCGCTGTCCCCGGAGGGCGCGCTCCCGCAGCCCGCGCTGCGCGTCGACAACGATTTCTCGCGCGTGTTCGCGACGGAGCTGCTCGTCGACGTCGAGGTGCTGAACCTCGACGCGGCGAGCTTCCGGCAGATGGAGGAGGCGGGGGGCGGCCCGGACGGCGTGCGGCGCCTCGTCGCCGAGACCGTCGCGGCGCGCGGCAAGCAGCACAACCCCGTCACGGGCTCGGGCGGGATGCTCCTCGGGAGGATCGCGTGGGTCGGGCCGAGCGTGGCCGCGCGCGGGTTCGTCGCCGGCGACCGGATCGCCACGCTGGCGTCGCTGTCCCTCACGCCGCTCTCGCTGTCGCGCCTCGGCGAGGTGCGCCCGGAGAGCGCGCAGCTGGACGTCGAGGGCCAGGCGGTCGTCTTCGCGTCGGCGCCGCTCGCCAGGCTGCCCGCGGATCTGCCGGAGCGCCTGGCGCTCGCCGCGCTCGACGTCGCGGGCGCGGCGCCGCAGATCGCGCGGCGGGCGTCGCCGGGCGCGCGCGTCGTCGTGCTCGGCGCGGGCGGAAAATCAGGCGTCCTGTGCGCGGTCGAGGCGCGCAGGCGCGTCGGCCCCGCGGGGCGGGTCATCGGGCTGGAATCTCACGCCCCTTACGCTCGTGATCTCCGCGAGCTCGGCGTCTGCGACGAGGTCGTCGAGGTCGACGCGCGCGACGCGATCGCCGTGCGAGACGCCGTGCGGAGCGCCGGAGGCGAGGCCGATCTCGTCGTCTCGTGCGTGAACGTGCCCGGCGTCGAGATGAGCGCGATCGTCGCCACGCGCGACCGCGGGACCGCGTACTTCTTCGCGATGAGCACGAGCTTCGGCGCGGCCGCGCTCGGCGCGGAGGGCGTCGGCAAGGACATCGACCTCGCGATCGGCAACGGCTACGCGCACGGGCACGCCGACCACACGCTCGCGCTGCTGCGCTCGGAGCCGCGGCTCCGCGCCCTGTTCGAGCGCCGCTACGGCTGATCAGGCGTGCCCACGAGCGCCACCGGTGGATTTTTCTCTTGCCACGGGTCAGGTCGTATCCTACCTGCGCGCACCAAGTCGCCCAAGGTAGGCGCTCGGAGGTGCTCGATGTCTCGTAAGATCGCGTTCGCGTCGCTGCTGGTGGGGTCCCTGTGCGTCGGAGGCTGCGCGGCAGAGACGGCAGAGCGCCCCGAGCAGGCCGAGGCGGAGGACGCGTTCACGAGCGATCAGGCGACGCTGCTCGATCTCGACCTCGACGGCGAGGTGGTCGGCCCGTCGACGTCGAGCTCGACCGCGCTCATCAAGTCGCAGCTGTTCTTCACCGTCGGGCAGCTGAACGCCGAGCGCAGCGTCTCCCGGCTGTCGAAGCTCTCGCTGTCGAAGGTCACGCGCGCGTCGATCGGCGGCGGCCTCGTGCGGGTCCGGTACCACGCGAAGCTGCCGGTCGCGTGGGGCTCGAAGACCGCCCTGCCCTCGTCGCTCGCGCTCACGCTCCCGCGGCGCGGCGACGCGAGCGGGCTCGCGACCTTCCGCGCTCGCTACGGCGCGACCTGCAGCGACGCCCCCGGCGACGTGACCGACGGCAACTTCTGGTACCACTTCCGCCCGGCTGGCTGCGCGCTCGCGGCCGCCGACGTCACGCGCCCGACGGCCGCGGTGACGAGGAGCCCGAAGAACACGACCGGCAAGTACCCCGAGCTCGACCGCGTCTGGGAGGACGGCGCGCTGCAGGTCGTCGCCATCTTCGGCAAGTACGAGCGCGGCGCGACGACCACGAGCGACGCGGGCGTCGAGGCGTACGACCGGTTCGTCGGCGCGCTCCGGGCCGAGTGGAGCGACGCCGCGACCACGCCCGCCGCGCTGCCCGCCACCGTCGACGCGTCGATCCCCGAGGTCACGGTCGAGGCGGCGCTCGCCGACGGCCGCGCGATCATCGTGACGGTGAAGCTCGTCGATGAGCTGCGCAGCGAGGGGGCGGCCTTCGACAAGCGGTTCGCCGAGCTCACCCCCGGCGCCGATCTCGTGCTCTACAACGGGCACGCGGGCCTCGGGACGAACGTCGCCGCGCTGGCGCAGAAGGGCGCGTGGTTCCCCGGCAAGTATCAGATCCTGTTCGTCAACGGCTGCGACACCTTCGCGTACCAGGACGACACCCTCGCGAAGACCCGCGCCGCCTTGAACCCGACCGATCCCTCCGGCACGAAGCACCTCGACGTGCTGACGAACGCGATGCCCGCGTATTTCTCGTCGCTGCCGAGCGCCTCGATGGCGCTGCTCCGCGGGCTGACGGCCTCGACGCCGCGCACCTACGAGGCGATGTTCCGCGACATCGATCGGGCGCAGGTGGTCGTCGTCGACGGCGAGGAGGACAACACGTTCACGCCGGGCGCGGAGGCGCCGCCCCCCGTCGTCGAGGAGTCGGGGACGGTGACGTACAAGGAGCAGCGCGCGTACGAGACGTCGACGCTGCCCGCGGGGACGTACGCGTTCGAGATGACCCCGGAGCCGTCGACGCCCGGCGGCGACGCGGATCTGCGCGTGCGGGTCGGCGCGAAGCCCGACGCGACGCAGACGTACAAGTGCCCCTCGTATCGCTACAATTCCAACGAGCGCTGCGTCGTCACGCTCGCGTCGCCCGCGAAGGTCTACTTCACCGCCACAGGCGACAAGTCGACGGCGTCGTCGTACGTCATCCGCGCGTTCCGTCGCTGACCGCGGCGATGCGCGGCGGGAGCGGCGACTCGACCGCCTCGCCGGCGACCGGGACGAGCACGAGGAAGGTCGTCCCCTCGCCCTCGCGCGTCTTCACCTCGATGGCCCCGCCCGCGTCCTGGAGGATGCGCTGGCTGATCGCGAGGCCGAGCCCGGTGCCAGCGGCGCGCGTGGTGAAGAACGGGACGAAGAGGTTCTGCAGGACGCCCGCCGACATCCCCGAGCCGGTGTCGGCGACCGACATCACGACGAACTCAGCCTCGCCGCGCGCCTGCCGCCGCGTCGAGATCGTGACGGTGCCGCGGCCGCTCATCGCCTGACGCGCGTTCTGCAGGAGGTTCATCAGCACCTGGCGCAGCTTCTCCGCGTCGATGCGCGCGAGCGGCAGCTCCTCGTCGAGCGCCAGCAAGAGCTCGACGTCGGAGAGCTCGGCGGAGAGCACCCGCAGCGTGCGCTGCACGACCGCGTTCACGTCGACCGGCGTCGGGGCGGCGCCCGTCGGGCGCGCGTAGTCGAGCACCGAGCGCACGACGCGGTCCAGGCGATCGACCTCCTCGAGGATGATGCCGACGAACTCGCGGCTCGCCGGATCGACCGCGCCGCCCGGGCCGGGCTCCGCGAGCAGCTGCGCCGCGCCCTTGATCGAGCCGAGCGGGTTCTTGATCTCGTGCGCGAGCCCTGCGGCCATCTGCCCGAGCGCCGCCAGGCGGTCACGGCGCTTCAGCTCCGCGTAGCCGCGGCTGTTCTGCAGCACGACGCCGAGCTGCGCCGCCAGCCCCTCGAGCAGCGCGACGTCGTCGGCGGAGAACGGATCGCGCGCGCGATCGTCGACGACGACGAGCAGGCCCATCGGCTCGGGCGCCTCGGTGCGGATGGGCACGACCACCGCGCCCTGCGGCGGCCCGAGCACGCGCGCGCTCGAGAGCAGCCGCTCCGCGTCGCCCTGCCCCGCCCCGTCCGCGGCGGAGGAGAGCGCGTCGAGCGACACGGGGCCGCGCGCGAGGGCGTCGAGCAGCGGGCCGAGCGCGGCCACCTCGAGCTCGGCGGGGGGCTGCGCGCCGCTCGACGACGCGAGCACGAGCACGCCTCGCTGCGCGTCGCGCACGTACAGGGAGACCGCGGTCGCCCGGCGCGACGTCCCGAGCGCGCTGACGACGACGCGCGCCGCCTCGTCGGGCTCGAGCACGTACGCGAGGAGCTGCCGCGCCTCGCGCACGGTCGTCTCGAGCACGAAGCGGTCTCGAAAGAGCACCTGGTGGATCTTCTGGTCGACCTTCTGGCGCAGCGGCTCGAACAGGACGAGCACGACGATCGCGCCGAGGACGGCGTTCAGGTACATCGTGCTGAACCGCCCGATCACCGTGACGCACACGTAGAAGATGCCGGCCACGGCGAACGCGAGCGCCGTCGCGACCACGAGGCGCGCGAGCAGATCGTACAGATCGAGCAGCCGCTCCTCGCCGACCGACTGCGCGATCGCGAACAGGAAGATGACCGACAGCACGACGCCGACGGGCGGCAGCTCGGCGCCGACGAACCACAGGAAGTCGGCCATGCTGAACGTGAGGGCCAGGGCGCCGGTGAACACGAGGTACTGCGCGCGCCCGCGCACCGCGCGCGACGGGCTCTCGCGACCGCGCTTCGCGAAGCTCCAGAGCGCCGCCGCGAACAGCCCGAAGTCGTACCCGAACACGATCCCGCGCGCCCAGCCCTGCCCGTACGACGGCGAGAGCACGAGCACGGTGACGCCGATCGCGAGCAGCGTCGCGGTGCGCCGGAGCGGGCTCGCGCGCGGCGAGGGCGGAGGCGCGATCACCTCGAACAGCCGGATGGCGAACAGCGGCAGGAGCACCGCGAGCAGCGCGGTGAAGCGGGCCCAGATGCCCGCCTGGAAGAACCCGTAGAGCGCCTGCGCGAGGTACCAGAGGCCGACGTCGCCCGCGAACGCCGCGAAGACGCGGCTCTCCGGGTGCTTGCGGCCACGCAGGAGCACGCTCAGCGCGATCGCGAGGGCGAGCGCCGCGCACAGGACGAGCGTGCGCTTGCGGAGGTCGGACCCGAAGTCGACCAACGGCCGCGCTCGCTACTTCTGCTGGGTCGCGCTGGTGGGGGTCACCGTGGGGGCGCGCCACGGATCCGGCTGCGGCTTGCCCGGCTCGACGCCGCCGGCCTCGGTGTTCTCGCGGGGATCGAGCAGGCGCGTCCACGGATCGGGCTGCGGCTTCTCGGGGCCCGAGGCGCCTGGATCGGCCGTCGGGCTGGCGACCGGGCTCGCGACGTCGAGCGGCGCGCCCTCCTCGGCCGTCGCGGGATCGCTCCCGTCGTCGACGCCGTACGCGCAGCCGCCGAGCAACGCGCCCGCGCAGAGGAGCCAAGAGAGACCTCGAGACATCACGTCAACCCCTCGGGAGCATGCCCCAATCCATACTGCTTGACCAGCTGAGAGAGCCGCGGGCGCTTCATGCCGAGCAGCGCGGCGGCGCGGGTGATGTTCCCGCGGGTCTCGTCGAGCGCGCGGACGATGCACTCGCGCTCGAGGTGTCGCTTCGCGTCGAACAGCCCGAAGCGCCCGGCCTTCATGTCGTCGTAGACCAGCGAGACGGCCTCGCTGTTCCCCGTGGAGGCGTCTCCGCCCGGGGCGTCGTCGTCGGCCGCGCACGACGCCGCGCGCGCGGGCTCGTCGGCGACCGCCCGGAGCGCGTCGACGTGCTCCTGGAGATCTGCGGCGGACAGCTCCGCGCCGTCGGCGAACAGCGCGGCGGCCCGCAGCGCGTTGTCGAGCTCGCGACCGTTGCCGGGCCACGCGTGTCGCTCGAGCAGCGCGAGGGCCGACGCGTCGAGGCGCTTCGGCGGCTCGCCCCGCTCGGCCGCGACGCGCGCGAGGATCGAGGCGGCCAGCACGGGCAGATCGCCGTCGCGCTCGCGGAGCGACGGCACGCGCAGCACGAGGCCCGCGAGACGAAAGTAAAGATCCTCACGGAAGGCGCCGCGCTCGACCATGGCCCGCAGATCGCGGTGCGTCGCGCACACGACGCGGACGTTCGCGGTGAGGGGCGAGGCGCCGCCGACGCGCTCGAACGTGCGCTCCTGGAGCACCCGCAGCAGGGCGACCTGCGTCGCGGGGGGGATGTCGCCGATCTCGTCGAGGAAGAGCGTGCCGCCCTCGGCGAGCTCGAACCGGCCGCGGCGCCGCGAGACAGCGCCGGTGAACGCGCCCTTCTCGTGTCCGAACAGCTCCGAGAGGAGGAGGCTCTCGACGAGCGCGCTGCAGTTGACCTTCACGAGCGGCGCGCCGCGCCGGGCGCTCGCCGCGTGCAGCGCCTCCGCGACGAGCTCCTTGCCCGTCCCGCTCTCGCCGTGGATGAGCACGGTCGCGTCGGTGCGGGCGACCTTCTTCACCGCGTCGACGAGCGCGCGCATCCGCGGGTGGGAGCCGAGCAGGCGGGGAGGCGCGGGCGCGCGGCCGGCGGGCGCGGGCGACGCCTCGACCGGTGCGGCGGCGCGCGCGCGCGCGATCTCGGCGTCGAGGCGCTGGACGGTGCGCCGGCCGGAGAACGCGCGCTCGAGGCGCGGGGAGAGCGATCTGCGCAGCTCGTCGAGGAGCGCGGCGGCGCGCGAGGCGTGGTGCGCGGCGAGGGGCGCGTCGCCGGCCGCGAGGTAGACCGCCGCCGCGAGCGCGTGGGCCTCCTCGACGAGCTCGCCGTGCGCCGCGGCTCGGCACGCCGCGACGGCCGCCTCTGCCTGCTCGACGTCGAGCTCGCCCCTGGCGCGGGCGACGTCGACCGCGAGCAACGCGATCTCGGCCCGCGCGTACGGAGCGCCCGCGACCCGCGTGGCCGCCTCGAGGTGACGAGCCGCCGCGCGCGCGTCGCCGTCCTCGAGCTCGACGCGGGCGCCGACCCGGTGCGCCTCTCCGAGCATGTCACCGTCGCTCGAGCCCACCGCGCCGGCGAGGGCCGCCTCGACCTCGACGCGGGCCCGCGCGACGTCGCCGCGCTCGAGGTGCACGCGGGCCGAGACCAGCGCGAGGTGCGCGAGGGCCGGCGCGGGCCCCTCCCGCGAGGGCACCGCGCGACCGAACGACAGCACCTGCTCGGCCTCGCGCACGAGCCCGAGGCGCAGGCGCAGCTCCGCGAGGTTCGCGACGAGGCGCGCGAGCCCGACGCGCTCGCCGAGCTTGCGGCGCGCGGTGAGCGCGGCCTCGCTCAGCGACAGCGCGAGCTCGTAGTCGCGGCGGTTGGTCGCGAGCACGGCCAGGTTCGACAGGGCGAAGGCCGCCGCGCGGTGATCGCGGCCCGCGCGGGCCTCGTCGAGCACGAGCTCGAGCAGCCCGCGCGCCTCGTCGGCCCGACCGTCCGAGAGCACCGCGATCGCGCGATTGACCCGGGCGCGCAGCTCGGCGGAGCGATCGCCCAGGCGCCGCGCCTCGAACCCGTCGGCGATGAAGTGCGCCTCGGCCGCCGCGAATTCACCTGACGCGAGGAGCAGCTTGCCGAGCGTGTTGCGCGCGGTGAGCGCGGCGTCGCCCGCATGGCCGGCCTCCTCGGCGAGCTCGCGCGCGGCCGCGTGCGCCCCGGACAGGTAGCTCACCTCGGCGAGCTGCGCGACGGCGCGCGCGCGATCCCGCGGCGTGGACGCGCGGTCTCGAGCCTCCTCGAGCGCCACCCGGGCGGCCCGCAGATCGCCGGCCGCGAGCAGCGCGCGCCCGAGCGCCAGGTGCGCCGCGCCGCCTGGCGCGCGAGCCTCGAGCAGGCGGTGGGCCCACGTCGACGCCGCGTCCGGATCTCCGACCGCCAGCGCGAGCTCCGCCGCGCGCTCCGAGAACCCCACGATCGCGCCGGCCGGCAGCGCCCCACCCACTCGCTCGAACGCGGCCCACACGAGCGCGCGGTCGGCCGCGGCGTCGCAGCGGGACAGCGCGTCGACGAGCGTGATCTCCGCCCGCGCCACCTCTCCGCGCTCGGCCCACAGCTCGGAGGCGCTCGCGAGCGCGCGAGGATCGGCGGGGAAGACGGCCGCGAGCGCGCCCGCGAGCGCCGCTGGATCCGACGGCTCGGGCGCGGGCCACACGACGCGCACCGCCGCGCCCTCGATCCGCACGGCCCCCGCCGTCTTCAGCCGCTCGACCGCCGACGCCACGCCGAGCGACGCGAGCCCGGACATCGGCCACGCGCGGGCGCCGTCGGACAGGAGCGCCCAGAGCGCGCGATCGGGCGCGGTCACCTCGGGCGGAGCGGGGAGCGCCCGCACGGGTACGCCTCGCCCCCACCAGGCCTCGAGCGCCGCGACGCCGCGGAGCGAGATCGGAGACGCGTCCTCGTCGGCGAGCGCGTCGAGGCACGCCCGCGCGGCCTCGGTCGGCAGCGCCGCCTCGACGACGAGCTCCGCGCCCTCGTGCTCCACGAGGACGAGCGAGCGGGCGAGCGAGGGCAGCTCCGCGAGCAGCTCGAGATCGCTCGCGGAGGGCGAGAGCACGAGCACGCACGGCGCGCGCTCGTCGAGGGCGCGGGCGAGGACGCCCACCTCCGCGTGCGAGACCCCGAGCCGCGCGGCGAGCTCGGCGTCCAGGCCCGCCTTCGGCGAGTCGACGACGAAGCACGCGCGCCCCGCCGCGCGCGCCCGGCGGGCGAGGTGCGAGGCCGCGCGCGCGAGCCCTTCGACCCGCACGACGCCGGACGAGCCCTCCGCGCGCACCAGCGCGTCGAGCTCGAGGAACCCGGATCGCTCCCCGACGGCGATCTGCGTGACAAGCGACAGCGCCACGTCGGCGAGCCTACCCGCGCGGCGCCCGGCGGCAAGCGTCTCGCACGGCCTCGACGAACCGGGCCACGGCGTCGGGCGACTTGCGACGCGGATCTCCGGGCCGCTCGACGCCGCTCGCGACGTCGACCCCCGCGGGGCGCACCCGGGCCACGGCGAGGGCGACGTTCTCGGGCGACAACCCGCCGGCGAGCAGCGTCGGCCGCGCCCGCGCCACCTCGGCGGCGAGGTCGAGCGGCGCCTGCGTGCCGGTGCCGCCGAGCGCGCCCGCGACCTTCGCGTCGACCAGCACGAGCTCGCCCGGCGCGGCGACCGCGCGCGCGACGTCCGCCGCGTCGCCCAGGCGGACGGCCTTCACGGCGCGCGGGCCGAGCGCACGCACCACGTCGTCGGGCTCGTCGCCGTGGAGCTGGAGGCGCGACGCGCCGATGGCCGCGAGCAGCGCGGCCGCGTCCTCCGCGCCCAGATCCGCGACCACCACGAGCACCTCGACGCGGTCGCCGACCGACCGCACGATCTCGCGCGCCGTCTCGACGTCCACCCGCCGCGGCGACGCCGGCACGAGGTTGACGCCCAGCCGATCCGCGCCCGCGTCGACGCACGCCCTCGCGTCGTCCGGCGTCGTCACCCCGCAGACCTTGATCGAGATCATTCCGGGCCGAGGAGGGCGTCGAGCCGCGCGCGCACCTTGCCCTCGACGACGCCTCGCAGCGCTCGCAGGAGGAAGGGCAGATCGATCTCGACGCGCACCGAGTCGGCGGTGAGCGTGACCTGCCCCTTCGAGCCCTTCGCCGCGCCGCTCGGGGCGTCGAACCGCACGATCTGATCACCGTCCCAGCGCCAGACGATCCCGAGCTTCGCCTCCATCGCGCGGGCGAGCTCCTCCGCCTTCGCGCGGGCGTCGTCGGGCGCGAGGGCGTGCGTCCGCCGCAGATCGATGGTGGCCATCGGCGGCGCCGCTTACCCACGCGTCGCCACGCCCGCAAGCGCGCGCAGCCGGTCGCGCGCGCGCTCGAGCGTCGCCAGCTGCTTCGCGAACGTGAAGCGCACGTACGAGCGCCCCCCGCCCGGCGTGAGGTGGAACGCGCTCGGAGGGATCGCCGCCACGCCGATCTCGGTCGTCAGGAAGCGCGCGAACGCGACGTCGTCGTCGAACGCGAACCGCGAGAAGCCCGCGCACACGAAGTACGCGCCGTCGCACGCGAACGGCTCGAGCCCCGCGAGGGCGAGCGCGTCGATCAGCAGATCGCGGCGCGCGCGGTACTCCGCGACGAGCTGCTCGTAGTACGAGGCCGGCGCGTCGAGCGCCGCGGCGGCGCCGTGCTGCAGCGGCGCGGGCACGGTGAACGTGACGAACTGGTGCGCCGCGCGCGTCGCCGCGATGAGCTCGCGCGGGCCCGTGACCCACCCGACGCGCCACCCGGTCAGCGAGTACGTCTTCGAGAGGCTGCCGAACACGAGCGTGCGGTCGGCCATCCCCGCGAGGCTCGAGATGGAGAGGTGCGGGCGCGCGTAGACGAGCCGGTCGTACACCTCGTCCGACAGGCACGCGACGTCGCGCAGGCGCGCCTCGCTCGCGACCAGCTCGAGCTCGTCCCGCGTGAACACACGCCCCGACGGGTTGTGCGGCTGGTTCACCACGATGAGGCGCGTGCGCTCGCTCACCGCGGCGGAGAGCGCCTCCTTCGTCAGCTCGAACCCGGGCGGCGAGAGGCGCGCGACCCGCGGCGTCGCGCCCGCGAGGCGCACGGCCGCGAGGTACGAGTCGTAGAAGGGCTCGAGCAGCACGACCTCGTCGCCCGGCGCTGTCAGCGCGAGGACGGCGTCGAACAGCAGCTCCGTCGCCCCGCAGCCGACGAGCACCTCCGACGCGGGATCGCGCGCGACGCCCGTCCGCGCGGCGACCTCCCGCGCGACGCGCGACGTGAGCGCGGGCAGCCCGGCCATCGGGGCGTACTGGTTCTGCCCCGCGTCGATCGCGCGCTTCGCCGCCTCCTTCACGAACTCGGGCCCGTCGAAATCGGGGAACCCCTGCGCGAGGTTCACCGCGCCGTGCTCGTTCGCGAGGCGGGTCATCTCGGTGAACACGTTCGTGCCGAACGTCGCGACGCGGGGGCCGGGCCTCATGCGGCGCGCAGCGTAGCGCCTCCGCGCGAGGTGCTTGCGCGTCCCGTCGAGGCCCGCTACCTCTTGGCCCTTCGCTGACCACGCCTGTCAGCTAGCGACCCTGCGCAGTTCCTGGCGATTATCCCAGCTTTTGGCCCTTTTTTCGCTCAACGACTGACACACGTGTCATCGAGGGATCCAGCATGACCGACACCGCGCTCCGCGACATCGTCCTCGGCATCGACGTGGGCTCCACCACCGTGAAGATCGTCGCGGTCGACCCGTCGACGAAGGAGATCGTCTGGCAGGACTACCAGCGGCACCAGACGAAGCAGCCCGAGAAGGTCCTCGAGTTCCTCGACCGCATCGAGGCCGACCTCGCCGGCGTCGGCCGCCCGAAGGAGACGTGGCGCGCGTTCGTCACGGGCTCGGGCGCGGGCCCGCTCGCGGGGCCGATCGGCGCGAAGTTCGTGCAGGAGGTCAACGCCGTCACGATGGCGGTCGAGCACCTGCACCCGGACGTCGGCTCCGTCATCGAGCTCGGCGGGCAGGACGCGAAGATCATCATCTTCAAGGAGGACAAGCAGACGGGCGAGCGCACGCCGATAGCGTCGATGAACGACAAGTGCGCGTCCGGCACCGGCGCGACGATCGACAAGTGCATGATCAAGGTCGGCGTCGAGCAGGCGTTCGCCAACTCGCTCGATTTCGACGGCGAGAAGATCCACCACGTCGCGGCCAAGTGCGGCGTGTTCGCCGAGACGGACATCGTCAACCTCGTGAAGAGCGGCATCCCGTCGGACGAGATCCTCTGCTCGCTCGCCGACGCCATCGTCCTGCAGAACCTCTCGGTGCTCACGCGAGGCAACACGCTGCGCCACAAGGTGCTGCTGCTCGGCGGGCCGAACACCTACCTGCCGTTCCTGCGTCAGTGCTGGCAGCTCCGCATCCCGCAGACGTGGGAGGAGCGCGGCTACGCGTACCCGAAGGACGTGCCGATCGAGGAGCTGGTGTTCGTGCCGAAGAGCGCCGAGTACTACGCGGCGCTCGGCGCCGTGTTGTTCGGCCTCGGCGAGCCGGCCGAGGTCGGCGTGTACAAGGGGCGCGCCGACCTCGTCGAGTACATCACGAACGGCCGCAAGGCGCGGCTCGGCGAGAGCGCGGGCGCGCCGCTCTCGCGGACCTCGGCGGAGCTCGAGGAGTTCAAGGCCGCGTACCGCATCCCGAGGTTCGAGCCGAAGCCGCTCGCGAAGGGCGAGGTGCTGCGCGCGGTCATCGGGCTCGACGGCGGCAGCACGTCGTCGAAGGCGGTGCTCATCGCGGAGGACGGCACCATCGTCCAGAAGGCGTACCAGCTGTCGAAGGGCAACCCCATCGCCGACACGAAGGAGCTGCTGACGCAGCTGCTCGCGTACGTCGAGGGGCAGGGCGCGACCCTCGACTGCATGGGCTTCGGCGCGACGGGCTACGCGGCCGACGTGCTGCAGGAGGCCCTGCTCGCGGACGTGAACGTCGTCGAGACGGTCGCGCACATGATGAGCGCGGTGCACTTCTTCGGCGACGTCGACGTCATCTGCGACATCGGGGGCCAGGACATCAAGGTCCTGTTCATGAAGAACGGCGACATCGCCAACTTCCGCCTCTCCAACTCCTGCTCCGCTGGCAACGGGATGCTGCTGCAGGCGATGGCCGACCAGTTCGGCATCCCCGTCACCTCGTACGCCGACACCGCCTTCGAGGCCGAGCTGAGCCCCAAGTTCAGCTACGGCTGCGCGGTGTTCCTCGACACCGACCGCGTGAACTTCCAGAAGGAGGGGTTCTCGAAGGAGGAGCTGCTGTCGGGGCTCGCGCAGGTGCTGCCGAAGAACGTCTGGCAGTACGTGGTGCAGATCCCGCGCATGGCTTCACTTGGCAAGACGTTCGTCCTGCAGGGCGGCACCCAGTACAACCTCGCCGCCGTGAAGGCGCAGGTCGACTACATCAAGGAGCGCGTGCCCGGGGCGCGCGTGTTCGTGCACCCGCACACCGGCGAGGCGGGGGCGATCGGCGCGGCGATGGAGACGCTGCGCGTCGTCAAGCGCCGGGGGAGCTCCACCTTCGTCGGCGTGCGCGCCGCCATCGACCTCGAGTACTCGACGAAGAACGACGAAGAGACCGTCTGCCACTTCTGCCCCAACGAGTGCAAGCGCACGTTCATCGACACGCGCCGCCCCGACGGCTCGACGACCCGCTACATCGCGGGGTTCTCGTGCGAGAAGGGCACGGTCGAGTCGGAGGAGGCCATGCTCGCGCTCGTCGACGAGCGCAAGAAGATGGCGAAGGAGTTCCCGAACGCGCTCGACTACGAGGCCAACCTCGCGTTCCGCTCGTTCTACAAGCCCGCGCCGCTCCCGGAGCACGGCTCTCCCACCGACGACGTCGAGGTGAAGCGCGGGTTCTTCGGGCTGCGCCGCACCGAGGTGCGCCGGCCCTTCGTCTCGAGCGGCAACGCCAACCGAGACAAGCTGCGCCGCACGCGCGTCGGGATGCCGCGGGTGCTGAACATGTACTCGACGGGGCCGTTCTTCCGCACGTACTTCGAGGCGCTCGGCATGCCGAAGGCCAACGTCGTCTTCAGCGACCAGACGACCGAGGAGAGCTGGGTCGAGGGCGGCAAGTACGGGTCGATCGATCCGTGCTTCCCGTCGAAGGTGGTGCAGTCGCACGTCCACAACCTGCTGTTCCACCAGCACTCGGCCGACAAGCCGCTGAAATACATCTTCTTCCCCATCCTCACGCACGTCGACACGTTCGTCGAGAACACGATGGACAACGCCAGCTGCCCCATCGTCGCCGGCACGCCCGAGGTGATGAAGGCCGCGTTCACGAAGGAGGTCGACTTCTTCGCCCAGCGCGGCATCGAGTACGTCGATCCGCCGCTGTCGTTCGTCGAGCCGACGCTGCTGCGCCGGCGCATGTTCGAGATCTGGGGGCCGCGGCTCGGCATCACGGAGGACGAGAGCGATTTCGCCTGCAGGGAGGGCATGAAGGCGATGCAGGCGTTCGACCGCGAGGTGCAGGAGAAGGGGCGCGCCATCCTGGAGACGGTCGAGGCGGAGAACCGCGTCGCCATCCTCGTGCTGTGCCGCCCGTACCACGGAGACCCCGGCCTGAACCACGGCATCCCGGAGGAGTTCCAGGTGCTCGGGTTCCCCATCCTGAGCACGCGCTCGTTGCCGAAGGACAAGGCGTACCTGTCCCGGTTCTTCCAGGACGAGGTGAAGCGCGGGCAGTCGCCGCTCGACATCAACGACGTCTGGCCCGAGAACTACTCCGTCAACAGCACGCAGAAGGTGTGGGCGGCCAAGTTCGCGGCGCGCCACCCGAACGTCGTCGTGCTCGACCTGTCGAGCTTCAAGTGCGGCCACGACGCGCCGACCTACGGGCTCATCGACGACATCATCTCGACGTCGCAGACGCCGTACGCGGCGCTGCACGACCTCGACGCCAACAAGCCCGGCGGCTCCATCAAGATCCGCGTGCGCACCTACCACCACTCGCTGAAGCTGCACGAGGAGCGCCTGGAGGACCACGCGAAGCTCCAGGCGGATCTGTTGCACCGCATCGACGAGAAGCGGCTCGAGCTCTTGCGCCTGAAGGCCGCGCAGCTGGCCGAGCGCCGCGCGCACGACCCGGCCATCGTGGCCGAGATCGAGGCGCTGGCGGCGAAGGTCGCGGCGTACCAGCCGCCCGCGCGCGCGCCGGAGCCCCCGAAGGGCCTCGTGCAGCTGAAGAAGAAGACGACCGCCGGCGAGGTCGTGAACCTCGGCGCCACCACCGCAGCAGAGTGACACAAGGAGACGCAACGCGATGACGATGGAACCTCAGGACAACAAGCGCCGCCTGCCGCTGACGGGCGACACCTCGGCCTCTCGCCACCCGGACATCGACGCCGAGCTCGCGCAGTTCGAGGCCGCCGAGCGAGAGCGCCTCGGCCTCCACGACGCCCGCAGGCAGTGGGTCGACTCGATGCTCGACAGCCAGTTCAAGGCCGGGCGCCGCGCCGACACCACGCTGCTCATCGGCGGGCTGACGCTGGCGCACGACTTCCTCATCGAGGGCGGGCTGCGCGGGCTCGGCTACCAGGTGAAGCACTTCGACTCGCCCGACAACGAGGCGCTCCGCTACGGCAAGGAGTTCGGCAACCGCGGGCAGTGCAACCCGACGTACTACACCGTCGGCAACCTCGTGAAGTACCTGTGCAAGCTGCGCGACGAGCAGGGCTGGTCGACGGCCGACATCATCGACAAGCACATCTTCCTCACGGCGGGGGCGTGCGGCCCGTGCCGCTTCGGCATGTACGTGACCGAGTACAGGAAGGCGCTCCGCGACGCCGGGTTCGAGGGGTTCCGCGTGATGCTGTTCCAGCAGAAGGGCGGCTTCTCGCAGGCGACGGGCGCGGACGCGCCGGGCCTCGAGCTGAACACCGACTTCTTCGTCACGCTGGTGAAGGCGGTCGTGATCGGCGACGTGCTGAACGCCCTCGCCTACCGGCTGCGCCCGTACGAGCTCGAGCAGGGCGCCACCGACCGGGCCCTCGAGGCCGCGAAGAAGCACGTCTACTCGTCGTTCGTCGAGCACACCTCGCTCTTGAAGGCGCTGTGGAGGAGCCGCAGGGAGTTCGAGGGGGTCCGGGTCGACAGGCTCCGCGCGAAGCCGAAGGTCAGCGTCATCGGCGAGTTCTGGGCGATGACGACGGAGGGCGACGGCAACTACCAGATGTACAAGTTCCTCCAGGACGAGGGCGCGGAGCCCGACATCCAGCTGGTGACGGCGTGGCTGCTCTACTCCATCTGGGAGGGGCGCCACGACACCCTCGACCGCCAGGACCTCCGCGGCGCCGACACCTCGTACTACGGCCTCGGCGCGCTCGAGAAGGAGACGGACGTCGCGAAGCGCCTCGCCATCCTGCGCGTGGCGGACGCGGGCGCGCGCGTGCTGTTCCAGTCGTTCGCGCACATGCTGGGGTTGTATGGTTATACGCTGCCCGACATGGACGTCATCGCCGACGTCTCCGAGCGCTACTACTCGAACGATCTGCGCGGGGGCGAGGGGCACATGGAGGTGGGCAAGCTCATCCTCAACAGCCTGCACAAGAAGGCCCACATGACCATCAGCGTGAAGCCCTTCGGCTGCATGCCGAGCGCCTCGGTGTCCGACGGCGTGCAGTCGATGATCGCCGACAGGTTCCCCGGCTCCATCTTCTGCCCCGTGGAGACGAGCGGCGACGGCCGCGTGAACTTCTACTCGCGCATCCAGATGTACCTGTTCAAGGCGCGCGCCGCGGCCGAGGCGGAGCTCGAGGAGGCCCTCTCCCAGCACGGCGTGACGCGGGAGCAGGTCCGCGCGTACGTCGAGCGGCACCCGCGGCTCGGGCGCGCCTTCCACAAGTCGCCGCACGTCGCGGCGGGCGCGGGCGCGGATCTGGTGCACGAGGTGGGGCCGCTCTTGACGGTGCCCGCGCCGACGCGCGCGTGGCGCAGGCTGAAGCGCGCGGCGGCGAGCGCCGCGGCGACCGGGCCCCGCGCGATCGACGCCGGCAGGCGCCTCTACGCCGACGCCCCCGCCATCGCGACGCGCCTCGGCCACGATCTCGAGGTCGTGCGCGAGGTCGTGCTCACGCAGGGCAAGTCGCTCTCTCCCCTGTTCGGTGAGCTGCTCGCGAAGGCCATGCTCCCGAAGGAGGAGCGCGAGCACCTCCACGTCGAGCACGCGCACGCCGCCGCGGCGGAGTGAGCTCGTCGGGGCGGCGCGTTGCGGGCGCGCGGCGGGTGAAAGAGGGTCGGCGCATGGACGTCGGGCTCGATCGCCTCGCCGCGCTCCCCTCCCTCGCCGCGTGGCTGCGCGCGCGCCGCGTCGGCCTGCTCGCCCACCCCGCGAGCGTCGATCGGGAGCTCGTGCACGTCTCCTCCGTGCTGGCGGCGCTCGGCGTCGCGCCCTCGATCGTCTTCGGCCCCGAGCACGGGTACGGCGGCGAGGCGCAGGACATGATCGGCGTGGCCGACGCGCGCGATCCGCGGACGGGCGCGCCGATCGTCAGCCTCTACGGTGACTCGTTCGAGTCGCTGTCGCCGACGGCGGCGCAGCTCTCGGCGCTGGACGTCCTCGTGATCGATCTCGCCGACATAGGGTCGCGCTACTACACGTTCGTGTGGACGGCGCTGCTCGCGGCGCGCGCGGCCGCGCGAGCGGGGGTGCACACCTTGGTGCTCGACCGCCCGAACCCGCTCGGCAACGCGCGGGTCGAGGGCGCGCTGCCGGAGGCGCGGTACCTGTCGTTCGTCGGCCTCGAGCCCTTGCCAGTGCGCCACGCGCTGACGCTGGGCGAGCTGGTCGCGCTGTTCGCCGCCCGGGACGGCCTGCCCCTCGGCGCCGACGGCGCGCTCTCGGTGCTCCCGGTCACGGGCGATCTCCGCCAGGGCGGCCGGGCGTGGGATCGGCCGTTCGTGCTGCCCTCCCCCAACATGCCGACGCTCGACACCGCGCTCGTGTACCCGGGCGGGTGCCTGCTCGAGGGCACGAACCTCTCCGAGGGCCGCGGCACCACGCGCCCGTTCGAGCTGGTCGGCGCGCCCTTCGTCGAGGGCGCGGCGCTGTCCGCGCGCCTCCACGCGCTCGGCCTGCCCGGGTTCGTCGCGCGCCCGGTGACCTTCCTCCCCACGTTTCACAAGCACGCGGGCCAGGTGTGCGGCGGGGTGCAGGTGCACGTCACCGACCCGCGGGCGTTCCGTCCGTACGCCACGTACCTCGCGCTCGTCACGGAGGCGGCGCGGCTCGCGCCGGGCGAGTTTCGGTTCCGCACAGAGCGCTACGAGTTTCGCGACGACGTGCCCGCGCTCGATCTGCTCACCGGCAGCGGGGCCGTGCGCGAGGCCATCGTCGCCGGCGCCGACACGCGCTCGCTCGTCGAGCAAGCGTCGGCGGCGCCCGTCGACTACACAGCGACGCTCGCCCAGGCCGCGCGCGCTGTCGAGCTGGCCGCGAGAGGAGCCGAGCGATGACCACACGAACCACACAGAGCCTGCAGGAGCGCTACGCCCCTCACAACCAGTGCTTCGGCTGCGGCCCCGCCAACGAGCGGGGGCTGCGGCTCCGATCGCTCGTCGACGGCGACGCGCTCGTCGCGACGTTCCGCCCGGAGGCGCACCACCAGGCCTTCCCCGGCGTGCTGAACGGCGGTATCACCGGCGCCCTGCTCGACTGTCACGGCAACTGGGCCGCCGCGCACGCGCTGATGATCACGCGCGCGCTCGACGCGCCGCCTTGCACGGTGACGGCCGACTTCCACGTCACGCTGCGCCGGCCGACGCCGCTCGACGCGGAGTTCGCGCTGTGGGCGCGCCCGGTGTCCATCGAGGGAGACAAAGTCATCGTCGAGGCGACGCTGACGGCGGTCGGCAAGGTGAGCGCGACGATGCGGGGGACGTTCGTCGCCGTGCGCGAAGGGCACCCCGCGTACCACCGGTGGTGACCCCTCCTGACCCGAGGGGCCGCCCGGCGGCGCGAGCTCGACGGCGCGCTTGACATATGCCATATGCGGGCGCCGACGCGCAGCGCGACGGGGTGGAGACCGCGCGTGGGGCGCCGCGCCCCACGCGCCGTCGCCCCGCTGGCTACTTGCACACTCCGCAGGCGTCCTCGCAGATGCAACCGCAGCCCGAGCAACACTGTGGGCCGAGCCCCTGGCAGTCCGCCAGGCACCCCTTGCACGCGGGCGTCGAGGCGCCGGCGCTCGGCAGGTTGGGGTTCTTCGCGCACGCGCCGCAGCCGCCGTGGCGATCGCCGTAGCACCGGCCCTCGGGCCCACAGAAGCCGCAGGGGCAGTCCTGTGCCGAGGTGCACCCCTGCGCGGCGTTCGGGTACGCGCAGACGCCCGAGATGCAGCTGCCGGCGCCGTCCAGGCCGCCCGCGCACGCGACGGCCGCGTTGCCGGGCGCGCACTCGGAGGTGTCGAGGCACGAGTGGTCGTAACAGTTGCCGTCGATGTCGCGGAAGCCCTTGCACGGCGCCTTCTGGGCGCCCGCGTCGCTCGCCTGCGCGTCCGCGCCTGCGTCCGCGCCGCCGAGCGCCTGCTGCATCATGTCGGAGCAGCCGAGCAGAGAGACCGCCAACAGCGCGAGGACGCGTCGCATGCGCCCGCGGTACGGGACGCGCGCGCGCGGGGCCAACTTCTCGGCTCACTCTCCCGAGGTGACGTCGTCCGGCGTGTCGAACACTCCATCCGGGCCGGCCGAGACCACGCGCGGGCCCCCCGGTGGACACACGACGCGGTACGGCTTGCCCCAGGCGTCCTCCGCGCGCAGCTCGGCGGTGACGAGCCTGGCAGCCACGACCTCTTCGACGGTGGGGCACTTGTCGCGCTGGGTGACGAAGATCGCGGCGCCGATGCGGATGGCGACGCCGAGCGCCGCCGTATACCGGATCTGCGAGGCGCGCAGCTGCTCCAGATCCTCCGCCTTCGCGTCGTCCTGCCGGGCCGGGGCGTTGTACAGCGTGGGCGTGGGCTCCTGGGCGGGCCGCTGCGCCGGCGATGCGCAGCCGAGGAGGAGAGACAGCGGCAGCACCGAGGGGGCGAGCGCTCGCATCGCGCGAGTCTGGGGTTCGGCCGCGATCGGCGCAAGGGTGACGAGGAGCGCTGGCAAGGCTCGTCAGCGCAGCTCGGTGCGGAACAGGCGCGCGCTCTGCCCGCGCGCCTCGCTCACGACGCCCACCGCTGGGGTGTCGAGCCCGAGGCGCATCACACGCCCGGTGAGCGTCGGGGCTGGCGCCTCGAGCGCCGCGCGCACCTGACGCGCCACGCGGGGCGTCGCGAGCGGGACCAGGGGGCCGTCCGGCGTCGAGCGCACGACCACCTCCGCGGCGCCCGAGGGCTCGTCGGGGGAGAGCGTCGTCGTGATCGCCCGCCCCCCGCGCGCCTCCTCGGCGTGCGCAACGCCCGCGCCCAGCAGCGCAAGCGCTGCGACGGAGCCCGCCCATCCTGCGATCCACCTGGCGGAGAGCTTCATGACCAGGATCTCGCAGCAAGCGCCGTGCCTCGGGCCTCGTTCGCCCCGAGGCGTGTGGAGAGACGCCGGTGGCGCGCGGCGGGCGCTCGTCTATAGCGGCGCCGGTCCATGCGCAGCCTGCCCTCGAACGTCCTCGCCGATCTCGCCGCGCTGCTCCCGCCGGACGCGGTCACGACCGAGCCGTCGGAGCTCGCCGAGCTCGGGCGCGACTGGACGAAGGTCTTCGCGCCGGCGCCGTCGGTCGCGGCGCTGCCTCGCACGACCGACGAGGTCGCGCGGATCGTGCGCCTCGCGAACGAGCGCGGGGTCGCCGTCGTGCCGTCGGGCGGGCGCACGGGCCTCGCGGGCGGCGCGGTCGCGAAGGACGGCGAGCTCGTGCTGTCGATGTCGCGGATGCGCAGGATGGACCCAGTCGACGCCTCGGGCCGCACCGTCCGCGTGCAGGCGGGCGCCGTCACCGAGGCCGTCCACGCGCACGCGGCGCCGCACGGCCTCACCTGGCCGGTCGACTTCGCGTCGAAGGGCTCGAGCCAGGTCGGCGGGAACATCGCGACCAACGCGGGCGGCGTGAAGGTGATCCGCTACGGGCTGACCCGCAGCTGGGTCCTCGGCCTCGAGGTCGTGCTCGCGAGCGGCGAGGTCCTGCAGCTCAACGGGGGCCTCGAGAAGAACAACACCGGGTTCGATCTCCGCCAGCTCTTCATCGGCAGCGAGGGCACCCTCGGCGTCATCACCGAGGCGACGCTGAAGCTCGCGCGACTGCCCGGCAAGCTCGACGTGTTCCTGTTCGCCGTCGAGGACTTCGCCGCGGTCCTCGGGCTGTTCCGCGAGGTGCGCGCGGGCGGGCCGTTCCAGGTGAGCGCGTACGAGTTCTTCACCGACCGGTGCTTCGCGCGGGTCGAGCGGCACCGCGGGCTGCCGATGCCGCTGTCACGCCGCGCGACCCACTACGTGCTCCTCGAGGTCGAGGCCGACGGCGGCGCGTCGCTCGACGAGTGGCTCGCGTCGCTGTTCGAGCGCGGGCTCGTCACCGACGGCACGATGGCGCAGACGTCATCGCAGGCGGAGAAGCTCTGGGCGTTGCGCGAGGGGATCAGCGAGAGCCTCTCGGCGACGGGGCTGCCTCACAAGAACGACGTCTCCGTCCCGATCGCGAACCTCGAGGGCTTCTGCGCGGAGCTCGACGCGATCTTCGCGGCGCGGTACCCGGGCTGGGAGGTGTGCCTGTTCGGCCACATCGGCGACGGCAACGTGCACGTCAACGTGATGAAGCCCGACGCGCTCGACAAGGCCGAGTTCCTCCGACGGACGAGCGAGGCCGATCACGCGATGTTCGAGCTCGTGCAGCGCCACGCCGGCAGCATCAGCGCGGAGCACGGCGTGGGGCTCCTGAAGAAGCCGTACCTCTCGTACTCGCGCGCGCCCGCCGAGCTCGCGGCGCTGCGGGCCGTGAAGCTCGCGCTCGATCCGAAGGGCACGCTCAACCCCGGCAAGATCTTCGACCCATGAGCGCGCGCGCGGCCCGACTCCCCGCGTGGGCCGCGCTGCTGTGGGTGCTCGCGACGCCCGCCGTCGCCCGGGCGGCGTGCGGTCCGGCGCTCGTCGACTGGGCGCGCGCGTGCGCGGCGCGCGAGGCCGTCTCCGTCGAGGCGACGGGGTGTCAGGACGGCCGCGCGACGCTCGACGTCGGCCGGGGGAGCCTGCGGATCGAGCTGCGCGCGGATGGGAGCGGGTTCGTGTCCGAGCGAGGCGTCGGGCTCTCCCCCGTCGGGCAGTTCGCTGACTGGAAGGCGGAGCCCGCGCCGCGCCGCGAGGCCCTGGAGACCGCGCGCCGCTGCGTCACCGCGACGCCGCCGCCGCTCGTGGATCGCCCGGACGCGACGGCCTCCGTCCGACCTCGCGCGGCGTCGCGATCGCCCACGACCTCGGTGTTGACGGCGCTCGGGCTCGTCCTCGTGCTCGCGGTGGCCGCGCGGAGGCTCGGCCTCCGGCTCACGGGCGCGTGGTTCGCGGTGACCGGCGTGGTGCTCGCGGCGCGGTGGTGGGCGCTGGGTGGCGCGTTCTTCCACCAGAACGGCCAGGGCCCGCTGTGGACGGCGCTCGACGGTCACTCGTCCCGCTACGGGCCCGGCTACGAGGAGCTGATGGCGCAGGCGGTCCGCGTCGACGCCGCGCGGCCGGAGCGCGCGATCTTCCTCGCGAACGCGGCGCTCGGGGCGCTGTGCCCGGCGCTGGCGTTCGCGGTCGCGCGCGCGCTCGGCCTCTCGCGGGGGGCGTGGCTCGTCGCCGCCGTGGTCGCGCTCGATCCGATCGCCGCGCGCGTCGGGGGGAGCGAGTCGTACTTCGCCGTCACGACGGCGCTCGCGTGGGCCGCGGCGCTCGGCGTGACCGTCGCGGCCACGACGCCGTCGACGCGACAGCGGTGGTTCGCGATCGCGGGCGCCGCCTTGCTGGTCGCGGCGACGGCGCGCGTCCACCCCGTCGCGTGGGCGCCGCTGGCGACGCTCGCGCTGGTCCCGCTCGCGGGCGCGCGGCGAGGGGCGGCCAGGCACGTCGCGACGACGGCGGCGGGGATCGCCGCGGGCGTGCTCTTGTTCTCCGGACCGGCGATGCTCGAGGTCCTGCGCGGGCCGATCGGCGCGCAGTGGGCGCGCGCGTCGTCCCTGCGCCTCGAGTCCGTCGGCCCCGGGCTCGCGATCGCGGCCGGCGTGATCGCGCTGCTCGTCACGCGACGGCGCTCGCTCGCGCCCGCGGGCGCGCTCCTCGCGGTGGGCTGGACCTGGCTGACGTTCCGGCTCGAGCTGGATGATCCGCTGGTGGCGGGCGCGTACCTGCGGCTCGCCGCGCCGCCCGTCGTCGCGCTCGCGCTCGCCGTCCCGCTGCCTCGCCGCGCGCGCGCGCTCGCGGTCGCGCTCGCGGTGGGCGCGTGGTCCTGGTGGCTCCCCGGCGGCGCCGCGCGCGCGCGCGCGCTATCGACGGACGCGCTCGAGGCGACGTGGGCGCTCGAGTGGCGCGAGCGTCTCACGCCTGCCGACGACGTCTGCTACGTCGCGCGCGCGGGGCGCGCCGTCCTGGCGCTCCCGCTGCACGAAGGCACGCACGCGCGCGCGACGCCCATCGATCCCGCCGTGAGCTGGACCACCGACGGCTGCACGCACTACTACCGGGGCGCCCTCTGCGACACGCCCGACGCGCGCGACGCGTGCCGAGACGTCGAGCGCGGCCTCCACCTCGCGCCGGTGGTCGTGCGCGCGCTGCCGGCCCGCCCGAGCTTGCCCTGGTTGCGCTACCTGACGTCAGAGGTCGACGTGGGGCTGTTCCGTGTGCTCGACGGGAGGCCACGCGCGCGCTGAGCTGAGATCCGACCCCCAGCGCGCGCGACGTCGAGGCGCGGACGAGGCCAGGCGCTTTTTTGTTGCGCGGATGGCCAGGTGATCGCTTGATGATGACGATGGTCATCGACGTGCCGTGCGGCCCGCGGGAGGGGCGTTGAGCGAGGGGCGTGATCGCTCCGTCACGCCGGATCCCGCGGCGCCGCGCCCGGAGGTGCAGATCCTCTGCTGTGGTGGTGCCGGGGGAGAGTCGCTGCGTCATCGGCTCGGGGTGGTCGATCCGGGCATCGAGGTGCTCCTGGCAGACGCCGAGCTGCGCGGGTCTCTCGAGCGGCGCGAGGGGGCGCTGCGCGCCGCGGGCGAGGGCTCCAGGATCGAGCTTGCGTGGGTCTCGGCGAGGGAGGCCCTGTCGCCGGCGAAGATGCTGATCCGAGGCGCGGCGCGAGCGCCCGCGGAGGTCCCTCGGGGGCTCACGTCGCGCGACGCCGCGGGGCTGGTCCAGGACGCGCTGCTCGCGCGGGGGCCGAGCGCGGGGCGCGCGCGGCTGGTGGTCGTCCTCGGGCACGGCGCGCCGTGGACGCGGCGATCGCGGCACCGCTGCGGATCCTGCGGCGGCCGCCTGGACGCGAGGACCGCCCGCCAGCTCGCGTCGCTCGCGTGTCGCCCCGACGTCCGGGCCCTGCTCGCCGCGGAGGGGGCGGGCCTCCCCGACGACGCCTACTTCGTGGCCGCGGCGCGAGACAGCGACGCGTACGTCGTCACCTGGCTCGACCTCTCCCTCGTCCCTCGATACCTCGCGCCGGAGCTGATGCGCGTGAGGCAGGCGCTCCTCACGGCGGCGCACCTCGGTCGATCGGCCGGCGCCCAGCTCGCGCGAGGCCGCTGAGGGCTCACGGCGCGCGGTGGTCGCGGTAGGCAGCGAGGAGCTCTCCGAGCACCTCGAGCTCGGCGTGGAGCTCCCTGCCCTCTCGCGTGTCGGAGACCCGGCGCGGCGGGTCGAGCGCACGCACTGGGCTCATCACGGGCACGATGTCGGCGCCTCGCGAGATCGTCTCCTCGACCGACGCGAAGTGGTGGTGCCGCGCGAGGTGCGCGCCCCGCGCGTCGAGGATGAGCGTGTACCCGCGGTCGCCGTACGCCTCCGAGAACGCGCCGTCGATCGTGACGGCGAGCCCGCTCCGCTTGACCGGCTCCTCGCCGCGCTCGAGCTTCACCGGGACGTGGCCGTTGACGATGAGGCCGGGCTCGAGCCCGAGCTCCCGGAGCACGCCCTCCGCGAAGGCGCGCTCGTGCAGCAGCCTGAAATACGGGTTCTTCGTCTCGTGGTGCGTGGCCTCGTCGGCGACGAAGTACCCCTCGAAGGTCGCCATCTTGTCCTTGCCGAACAGCGGCGAGCGCGGCCCCGCCCAGAGCCAGTACAGCAGATCGAGCCCGCGCGGATCGGGCTCTCGGACGAGGCGGTGCACCGCGACCGAGAGCGCGTCGAAGAGCGCCCGACCCGCGAGCGGCGCGCCGAGCACGTCGACGGGCGTGAGCCGCCCCGCGTCGTCGCAGGGCATGCACCCGTGGAAGATCGCGACGTCGTCGCGCGCGAGCCACATCGATCCGTGATCGGCGACGAACTGCATGTGCTCCCAGAGCCGCGGGCTCGTGACGAAGGACGCCGTCAGCCGGTCGATGCACGCGCGCTCCGCGTCGGTGAGCGAGTAAGGATCGTCAGGATCGACGGTGGGCAGGCGACGATCCCGCATCGGGTGGCGCACGCCGTCGAGCAGCACGGTCGCGCGGTCGCGATCGATGAGGTGCAGGAGCTCACGCCCGGCGAGCCCGAAGCTCGGGTTGCGCCGGCTCGTCTGCGCGACGAGCTTCTGCTCGATGATCGCGATGGCCTTCTGCATCCTCGCGAGGAGCTCGGCGTCGCGGAGATCGCGCGCCTTCGGCTGGAACCTCGCGCACGGATCGTCGCCGTAGACCTCACGCGCGAGGTGCTCGATCGGGGCGAGCGGGATGCCGTAGCCCTCCTCGAGCTGCGCGGTGCGCCCGTAGCGCAGCGAGATGCGCGCGACGGTCGCGACGCACGCCTGCTGCCCGAGGCACGCGCCCAGCCACGACGCGTCGTGGTTGCCCCACGTGAAGGAGACGCGCGGCTGCTCCATCAGGAGCGCGATCACGGCGTCGACGCGCGGCCCGCGGTCGCCGAGATCGCCCGCGACGATGAGCTCGTCGACGGCGAGGTTCCGCACGGCGCGAGACAGCGTGCGCACGACCCGCAGCCCGCCATCGACGGCGAGGTGGGGCGCGAGCAGCGCGGAGACGACCTCCGGATCATCGCAGCCGCCGCGCGTGACGAGCTCGCGGAACAGCGCCTGGTACCCGTGGGGCACGGTCGCGTCGAGCTCCTCGACGCCGCGCCCCGAGGCGAGCGTGCGCGCCACCCGGGCGAGCGAGGCGGCCGTGCGGCGCGCGAGGTCGTCGCGCGCGTGTGGTGGACGTCGCTCGAGCGCCGCGCGCCACGCCTCGCGCGGGTAGTAGATGATCGAGAGGAGCTCGTCGACGCCCGCCTGGTCGAGCTCTCCGTCGAACATCTGGCGGACGCGCGGGCGCAGGCTCCCCGACGCGTTGCGGATGACGTGGCTCAGCTTGTTCGCCTCGCCGTGCACGTCGCTCACCACGTGGACGGTGGGCGCCGGGCGCGCGCCCGCGAGCGACAGCGCCGACATCGCGCCGAGCACCGACGCCTCGTCCGGGTGTTGCCGCGCGAGCGCGCGGAGGTGCAGGCTCGACCTCGGAGGGGCCATGGCCCGCGAGGGTACCGCGGCTCACTGGCGCGTGAGCGCGTAGATCCCGTTGTCTGCCTCGAGGTACATCGTGCACCGGTCGGGCGACAGCGACGGCGTGCGGTAGTCCTCCTTGTCGAAGCCGATCATCGTCACGCGCGTCGCGGGCCCGGCGAAGACCCCGTCCTTCAGCGGCGCGCGGTAGACGTGCAGCCGCTCGTCCGCCGCGCAGCGCGCGTGGAAGAAGATCTGGTTGCCGTTCGGCAGCACCCACGGCGCGAGGTCCTCCTCGTGGGCGCCCGTCGCGCACCCCTCGAGCGGCACCTCCACCCGCTTCAGCGCGCCGGGCTGGTCGGTCGTCGTGATCGTGAACAGGCGCGGCGGGTCGCTCGACCCCGCGCCCGAGTAGCGCTCGCTCATCCAGAAGAACCGCGGCGGCCCGGCCTCGTAGGCGAAGGCGACGCTGTAGTCGAACCGCCCGGTGTCGAGCAGCATCACCGGCGCGTAGTAGTACTGGCTGCCCGCGCGGCTCGCGAGGTAGATGCGGCGCCCCTCGGGCAGCGTGCCCGCGGGTCCGCTGTAGGGCCGCGCGCTGTCGAGGAACACGAAGCGCGCGCCAGGCGCCGTGTCGATCGGCTGGACGAACGACAGCGCCGTCGCGCCGACCGAGTTCGGCATCGGCAGCGGGCCGGAGTCGTCGACGCCCTTGTTGACGCAGCAGTCCTCCTCGGCCCCGCCGACGAACGGCGCGCTGGCGGACGAGATCTGGTAGCCGTTCACGCCCGACGGGAGCTTCGTGCGAAAGAACATCCGAGCGCCGTCGCCGAACACCTGCACCCGCGGGAACGATCGCTCCGCGGCCCCCGGCATCATCGCGAGGTACTGCGGCGCGCCGACGACGAAGCGGTTCATGTCGCCGCACGGCGCGCACGTGCCCGAGTCGACGTTGCAGTAGTGCCCGCCCTTGCACGCGGTGGGATCGTTCGCGCAGGTGGGCTGCGCGCCGCCAGCCCCGGACGCGCCCGCGACGCTGCCGCCGCCAGCTCCCGCGACGCTGCCGCCGCCAGCTCCCGCGACGTTGCCGCCGCCAGCTCCCGCGACGTTGCCGCCGCCAGCGCCGGCCACACCGTCACTGCCACCAGCTCCGGCCACACTCCCGCCTCCCGCTCCAGCGCCGCTGCCGCCCGCGCCGCCCGGATCGCTGCCGCCCGTGGAGCCCGCAGCGCCGCCGCTCGAGGTGCCGCCACTCGACGTGCCGCCGCTCGAGGCGCCCCCGCTCGACGTGCCGCCGCTCGACGTGCCCCCGCTCGCCTTCCCCGACGAGCCCGCCTGGGACGCGCCGCTCTGGCCCGTCGTCGCGCCCGTCGCCCCCGCGCTCGCTGGAGCCTCGCTGAAGCCCTCGCCGCTGCACGCCAACCAGAGCACCGAGCCCGAGACCAAGATGAGCGACCTGCGCATGGACGGCGGCCGAGCAAGAAGGACGCCACGCAAGCAATGCGCTGAAGCGCCCTCGTCCGCCGCGAGCAGCCTACGCAATCGTTGCGGTCCACCCCCACGCCGTGCGGTCGCCGGCGCACGGGAGGCTGGTCGTCAGCCCCCGTGCCGGCGCGCGTCACTCCTTCGCGGTGCCGCGCGCGTAGATGCTGGCGACGTAGTTCAGCACGTCGGTGGCGCTGACCTCGTTGTAGCCGAAGTACTTGATGAGCCGCGCCTTGATGACGTCGATCTTCTCCTGCGTCTCCTTGTCGACGACGCTGGAGACGAGCGTCTTCAGCTTGATGCTGTCCTTCTGGTCCTCGAAGAGCTTCAGCTCGAGCGCGCGCCGCAGCCGGTCGTTCGTGTGCCACTCGAAGCGCTTCCCGTCGACGGCGAGCGCGCCGATGTAGTTCATGATCTCGCGGCGGAAGTCCTCCTTGCGGTTCTCGGGCACCTCGATCTTCTCCTCGATCGACCGCATCAGCCGCTCGTCCGGCTCGTCGTCGGCGCCGGTGTAGCGGTTCTTCACCCGCTCGCGCAGCGTGTAGGCCTTGATGTTGTCGATGTAGTTCGCCGCCATCTTCGCGATCGCGTCCTCGTCGGCGCTGATCGCGCGCTGCACCTCGTTCTTCACGATCTCCTCGTACTCGCGCTTCACGATCGAGATGCACTCGACGAACTTCTTCTTCTGCTCCTCGTTCGTCAGCAGGGAGTGGTGCTTCAGGCCCTTCTCGAGCTCGTTCATCACCATGAACGGGTTGATGGTGCCCTCGCCCTCGTCGTTGACGAGCGCGTTCGAGATCTTGTCCTGCACGTAGCGCGCGCTGATGCCCTCCATGCCCTCGCGCTTGCTCTCCTTGCGCAGCTCCTTGACCGTGTCCTGCGTGTAGCCGGGGATGAGCTTGCCGTCGTAGAGCTTCAGCTTCTGCAGGAGCGTCAGGCCGTGCTTCTTCGGCTCCTCGAGGCGCGTCAGGATCGCCCACATCGCCGCGACCTCGAGCGTGTGCGGCGCGAGGTGCTTGCCGCGCACCTTCGCCTGGTTGAAGTCCTTCTCGTAGATCTTCGTCTCCTCGCTCACCTTGGTGATGTAAGGAATATCGATCTTGATCGTGCGGTCGCGCAGCGCCTCCATGAACTCGTTGGAGAGCAGCTTCTTGTACTCGGCCTCGTTCGTGTGGCCGATGATGAGCTCGTCGATGTCGGTCTGCGCGAACTTCTTCGGCTTGATCTTGTGCTCCTGCGACGCGCCGAGCAGATCGTAGAGGAACGCGACGTCGAGCTTCAGCATCTCGACGAACTCGACGACGCCGCGGTTCGCGACGTTGAACTCGCCGTCGAAGTTGAACGCGCGCGGATCGCTGTCGGAGCCGTACTCGGCGATCTTGCGGTAGTTGATGTCGCCCGTCAGCTCGGTGGAGTCCTGGTTCTTCTCGTCCTTCGGCTGGAACGTGCCGATGCCGACGCGGTCCTTCTCGGAGAGCACGAGGCGCTTCACGCGGACGTGCGTCGTGACGACCTTCGCCCAGTCGCCCGCGTAGCGGTCGAGCAGCGACCGGTAGATGAAGCGGCACGCGGGGTTGAGATCGCCCTCGACCTTCACGCGGAACCTGTCGCTCGACAGCCCGAGCTCGTCGACGGCGCGCTCGCGGAACGCCTGCGGGACGAGGCGCAGCGGCTCGTCGTGCATCGGGCAGGGCTCGACGTCCGACTTCGAGATGCCCGTCTCCAGCAGCCCCACCCACTCGTAGGTGTAGAGCGCGCCCTCGGGCGTGCGCGAGTACGCCTCCAGGCCCTTCTTGATGAGGCGCGCGATCGTCGACTTGGACGAGCCGACGGGGCCGTGCAGCAGGATGACGCGCTTCTCGGGGCCGTAGCCCTCGGCCGCCGCGCGCAGCACGTGCACGAGGCGCATCAGCGGGATGTCGAGGCCGAAGATCGCGTCCTTGCCGGCGTCGCGCTCGTCGCGGAAGAAGTTGTAGCGGATGAGCTTCTTCTTGTTGTCGATGTACTCCTCGGTGCCGTGGCTGATGATCATGTCGTAGACGCGCTGGAACGCGTTGCGCGTCACCTCGGGACGCTGGCGCACGAGCGCGAGGTAGTCCTCGAACGATCCCTCCCACGAGAGGTCACGGTAGAGGTCTCGATCCTGGAGCTTCCCGATCTTCTCGACGAGCGATTCGGTCATCGGGGGCGAGCATAGCTGCTTCCACCGACGCCGCCCTGCTTCTGCTAGAGCCGTGCCCCGTGCGCGCGCTGCTGCTCTCCGTCTGTGCCTGTGTGTGTCTGCCCGCCTGCCGCCGCGAGCCGCCGCCGGAGCCCGCCGCGACGGCCGCCCCCGCGCCCGAGAAGGACAAGCCGACCTGTCCGTCGTGGCCCGACTGGGCGAAGGACGACGATCCGTCCCACCTCGTCGCCGAGCTCCTGTACCTCTCCGACGGCAAGGATCCGTCGCGCAAGGGCTCGGGCCAGCGCCTCTACGACAACGGGATGGTGGTCGTGTGGGACGAGCTCGAGGTCACGATGAAGGAGGACGACGACAAGCCCACCTCGAAGGTCGTCCCCGGGCGGTGGAGCGAGAAGCGCGCGCGCCTTCCGGAGCGGCGCGTGGAGGAGGTCGTCAAGGGCATCGCCGCCCTGCCGCGCGACGAGCTCGTCGGCGTGCAGGGCAAGGAGCGGTCGAGCGCGAAGCACCCGTCCTTCGTCACCGTCCGCGTCGGCGCCGAGCGCGTGCGCTCGTGCTACCGCGACCAGAAGGGCAGCGCCTCCCAGCGCAAGGTCGAGGAGCTGATGCGCGGCGCCGTCGGGGAGGCGAGCGAGGCGTCGAAGAAGCTCGACGGCGCCCCGAAGCGCTGATCTCGCCGCCGCGCGCGGCCGGCGCTAGCATCCGGCGCATGGACCTCGATCGAATGCTGGCGATGTGCCGTCGAGACCAGTGGAAGCTGACCGATCTCGACTGGAGCAAGGCGCCCCGCGCGCTCTCGCGCGACGACGAGGAGGCGATCGTCCAGTACTTCACGGACATGGCGCAGATCGAGCTCCTGGCGGGCGAGCTGTTCAAGGAGCAGAAGCGCCGCGCGACCGATCCGCGCCTCCGCGAGATCTTCGGCACGTTCGTCGCCGACGAGGCGCGCCACTCCGCCGTCGCCACGCGCCTCGCCGCGCACTACGACGTGCACAAGTACCGCGTGTACCGGCCGAGCGAGAGCCTCGCGCGGTTCTTCCCGCACTTCGTCCGCGCGGTCACGTACCTGTCCGACGAGATCGCGAACGCGTACATCACGGGCGGCGAGCTCGTGCTCGACGTCGCCTTGCTCCGCTCCATCAACGACTTCGTCGCCGACGAGATGAGCGAGGCGGCGATGGAGCTCATCAACCGCGACGAGTCGCGGCACATCGCCGTCGACTACCACATGGTCGAGTACTACGCGTCCGACGCGTACTCAGCCGAGCTCGCGCGGCGCCCGTCCCGCCCCGTCCGCGAGCGCCTCGTCGCCGCGTGGACGTTCGCGAACGTCCTCTGGTACGCGGCGCCGTTCTTCCGCGAGGTGTTCTTCGAGCCGATGAACCGCGTCGATCCGACCGGCCGGCGCATCAAGGAGGCGATGAAGCGCATGCAGCTGCTCGGCGCGAAGCCCGGCGTCAGCGAGCGGCCGTTCTCGAGGTTCATGGCCGGCGTGCGCGACGCGTACAACTCCCCGCTCGGGCGCACGTTCGTCGGCGGCGTGCTCGCGCGGATCGCGGGCGTCCCGCCGGAGCTGCTCCGCGATCTGTACACGTCCGAGGAGTGGACCCGCGCGTCGCGCATGTCGTTCGACGATCTCGCCGCCGACGCGCTCGCCGCGAAGGCGGTCGCCGGCTGATCGATCTCCTTGACGCGCCGTGCGCCGGGCGCCGAAGATGCCCCGACCTCATGGAAAACCTCGTCGCCGGCGACCTCTCGATCGACGTGGAGCGCGACCAGCCCGGCGTGCTCCGCCTCGTCTGGCGCGGCAAGAGCAACGCCCGCAACCCGCTGCAGGTGCTGCAGCCGTTTTTTGCGCCCGTCATCGCCCACGCCGCCGAGACGAAGAGCGGCGTCGAGCTGCAGTTCCAGCGCCTGGAGCACTTCAATTCCTCGACCATCACCTCGATCATCCAGGTCATCCAGGAGTGCCGCACGAAGGGGATCAAGCTCGCGATCGTCTTCGACGCCTCCGTCAAATGGCAGAAGCTCAGCTTCGACGCGCTGCGGGTATTCGCGAAGCCAGATGGACTGCTCGAGCTCCGACCCGTCTGAGGGATGGACAAGGTCTTGAAGCTCGACCTCCGCATCCCCCCGCAGTGGGCGAGGATCGAGCGCGTGCGCGTCGCCGTCTCGACGTGCGTCTCGGCGGTCTTCGCCGACACCGACCTCGAGGACGCCCTCGCGATGACGTGCGCCGAGCTGATCGAGAACGCGATCAAGTACGGCCACCCCTCGGCCGACAGGGTGCAGCTGACACTCTTCGATCGGCCCGACCACGTCGTCGTCGAGGTCGTCAACACGCCGGCGAGCGACGCCTCGGTCGCCGCGCTCCGGTCGCGCATCGAGTGGATCGCGTCGTTCCCGACGGCCCAGGACGCCTACTTCGCCGCGATCGCCGCCGTCAGCGAGAAGCCCGAGGGCGACACCGGCAGCGGGCTCGGCCTCGTGCGGATCGCGTACGAGGGCGGCTGCAAGCTCTCGTGCGAGCTGCGCGACGAGCTCCTCGTGACGCGCGCCGACCACCTGTTCGGCGGCCCACGCTCGACGACCGGCTGACCGCGCCGTCGAGACGGCGCCCGCCGCGGCCGGTCACGGTGTAGAACCCGCGCGGTGTCGGAAGGCGTCTCGATCCTCGGTGTCGTCGTGCGCGATCTCTCGCGCCTCGACCGCGTGGCGAGGGTCGTCGCGCGCCACGGGTTCGGCGAGCTCATCGCGCGGACACCGCTCGGGAGCCTCGTCTCGCGCGTCGCCGCGCTGCCGGAGGGCGACGCCGAGCTCTCCAAGGAGCCGGCGGGCGTGCGCTTCCGCAAGCTGCTCGAGGCCCTCGGACCGACGTACGTCAAGCTCGGGCAGATCCTGTCGATGCGCGGCGACATCCTGCCGCACGGCTACGTGGCGGCGCTCCAGCAGCTGCAGGACCGCGCGCCGCCGATGCCGCTCGAGGTCGTGAAGCGCCAGATCGAGCGCGGCCTCGGCCTGCCCGTCGACGAGCTTTTCAGCGAGTTCCACGAGACGCCGCTCGGCACCGCGTCGATCGCGCAGACCCACCGCGCGACCACGAAGGCCGGGCGAGCGGTGGTCGTGAAGGTGCAGCGCGAGGGCATCGAGGCGGTGATGCGCGGCGACCTCGATCTGCTGTACCTCGCCGCGAAGGTGCTCGAGGCGACCATCGACGAGATGGAGCTGTACGCGCCCTCCGCGGTGGTCGTCGAGTTCGAGAAGGCGCTCGTGCGCGAGCTCGACTTCCGGTGCGAGCTCGACAACCTGGTCCGCGCGCGCTCGTTCCTCGACCCCGCGCGCCACGTCACGGTGCCGAAGCCGCACGCGGACCTCTCCTGCAAGACCGTCCTCACGATGGACTACTTCGACGGCGTCCCGCTGCGGAAGCTCGAGCCCGGCTCCGCCCGCGCGAAGAAGGCGGTCGAGGAGCTGCTCCACGTGGCGTGCAAGCAGATCGCGGAGGACGGCTTCTTTCACGGGGATCCCCACCCCGGCAACATCCTCATCGACGACGACGACCAGATCTGCCTGATCGACTTCGGCCTGGCCGGGACGCTCTCGCCCGAGCAGCGAGAGGACATCCTGACGCTCGTGCTCGCGGCGATCCTGAACGACGTGCCGACGATCGCGCGGGTGCTCCTGCGCATGGGCACGCCGCTGCAGCGCGTGAACATGGCCGAGTTCAAGGCCGAGATCACGCGCGTGCGGTCGACCCACCTCGTGCACGTCAAGACGCTCGACGACTACGACTCGCAGGCGATGGCGCAGGAGTTCGCGACCGCCGCGTCGAAGTACCGCATCAAGCTCGCGAGCGAGTACGCCGTCCTGACGAAGGCGTCGGCGACCGTCGAGGGCATCATCCGCACGCTCGCGCCCGACGCCGACATGGTGGGGATCGCCCGCCCGTACGCCGAGGGGGTGCTGAAGGCGCGGTACTCTCCCGAGCGCCTGATGGCCGAGGTGATGAGCGGCGCGACCGGCCTCGGCAGCCTCGTGCGCGGGCTGCCGGGGCAGCTCGACCAGGTGCTGCACGACGTCGAGACGGGCAACCTGCAGATCAAGCCGGTGACGCCCGCGCTCGACGACATCGCGCCGATGCTCCACCAGCTGGGCAGCAAGGTGGCGCTGTCGCTGTTCGCGACCTCCTCGACCGTCGGCGGCGCGGTGCTGCTCGTGCGAGATCCGCTGACCTTCCACAAGGTGCCGGTGCTCGCGGTGCTCGCGCTGCTCGTCGCCTCCATCGCGTGGAGCTCGCTGTGGTGGTGGCACTGGGTGGGAGGCGGGAAGAAGGTGCGCCTCTCGCCGCTGATGAGGTTCTTCAAGCGCTGACCTCGACCGCGCGGCCGGTGCTATCTCTAGCGTCCACGCGGCGGCCCGTCGGCCTCGCGCCGGAGGAAGCACGATGAAGACCCCTCTCTTGGCAGTTGGCATGTGTGGATTGTTGAGTGCCACGCTCGCGATCGGGTGCGGCGGGGACGACGACGAAGCGCCGCCGGCAAACGGGAGCGCCGGCGCCGCGGGCGCGTCGGCGGGCTCGGGCGGCGCGAAGGCCGGCACCGGCGGCGCGACCGCGGGCTCCGGCGGCACCTCGGCGGGCAGCGGCGGCACCTCGGCGGGGAGCGGCGGCGCGAGCGCAGGCAGCGGCGGCGCGACCGCAGGGTCCGGCGGCACCGCGGCAGGCAGCGGCGGCGCGACCGCGGGCTCCGGCGGCGCGACCGCGGGCTCCGGCGGCGCGACGGCAGGGAGCGGCGGCGCGACCGCGGGCTCAGGTGGAGCCGCGGCAGGCAGCGGCAGCGGCGGCGCGGGCGCGGGCGGGGCCGCGGCAGGCAGCGGCGGCGCGGGCGGCGCACCCCCCGTGGACTTCTCCTGTGTCCCGGTCACCGGCGCCGATCCCAAGCCCACGTCGACCACGGTGACGTTCGACTTCTACGTCACCGACTACGGCACGAAGAAGCCCATCGAGGGCTACGTGCTGAAGGCGTGCAAGAAGGACGACGCCGCGTGCGCGACGCCGCTCGACACGAAGACCAGCGACGCCACGGGGAAGGTCACGTTCGCCGTCACCGTCGACGCCGCGGGCCCGGGCTTCGACGGGTACATCGACGCGACCGATCCGCTGCAGACCAAGTACTACCCGACGCTGTACGCGTGGGGGAACCACGCCGCGGTGGGCCAGCTGGCGGGCGGAGCGACCTGGAGCGTGTCGGTCTTCCCCACGGGGCTCTTCAGCGCGGCGACCGCCATCGGAGGCGTCACGGTCGAGAAGGCCAACGGCCACGGCCACGTCCTGCACGTCACCCGTGACTGCGCCTGGCTGGCCGCGAGCGGCGTCTCGGTGGCGGCGAGCGCGGGCGCGGACGCTGCCAAGACTGTCACCCGCTACACGGCCGGCTCGGGCCTCAGCCAGACAGCGACGGTGACGTCGGAGAGCGGCGCGAGCTTCGTGTTCAACCTGCTCGCCGGCGTGGCGACGATCGACGCGCAGGTCCCGTCCAACCAGGGCGCGCCCAACCTGCTCCTCGGCGGCGTCACGGTGCCGGTGCGACAGGACGTGCTGACCGTCACCAGCTGGTACCCGAAGCCCATCCCCACGCTGTGAGCTGGGCTGGATGACCGCGGCTACTTGACCACCTCGTAGGTGCAGTCCTTCAGGTAGACGCGGTCGCCCGCGGGGGCGTCCACGGTGCCGGTGGCGACGACCTTCGGGTACCTGCCGGGGATCTCGACCTTCGCCGGCACGAGGCAAGCGACAGTGTCCTTCGAGGCGGGCGCGTCGGCGAGCAAGACGGCCCACGGATCGCCGGGGCGCCCGCCGTTGGAGAAGCCTTGCTTGTAGACGCCGGTGACAGAGACCTTCTTGCCCTGGTACTTGGCGGCGCCCGTCGCGACCTCGGACGCCGCGAGCGGCGCAGCGGCCGGCGACGACGGGGCGGGCCCTCCGCAGGCGACGACGGTGAGGGGGAGCGAGAGGAGCGGGAGGAGGAGCGCGCGCATCGAGCCAGGCTACACCAGCGTCCCCTGCTACTGAACTGCCGGATCGAGCGGATCACGGTCCGCGGAGCCCAGCACGCCGTCTCCGTCGAAGTCGTCGCGCGGCGGCGCGGTGACGACGATCTCCGCCGCGCCCGCGTCGGCGCTCGTGAGGAACGTGACCAGCTGGGCCGCGTGCTCCCGGATGGGTTGCTCGAACTTGAACGACTTCTTCAGCTTGGGGAACCTCGGCCCCTCGTCGCGCGGCACGCCCGGCTGGAAGTCTCGCGTGTCGAACCGCACGTAGCCGAGCCCGTGGTTCGCCGGCGCGTACGGCACCGCGGCGCCCACCCGCGCGCCTGGGCCCGCCTGGACGGGCGCCGTCACAGCGGCGACGCCCGGCAGCTCCGCCCGCGGCCCGCCCACGACGTCGAGGCCGAGCGCGCGGACGAGCGCCGCGGTCGCGGTGTTGGGCATCACCTCGTCGCTCACGGCGTACGTCACGAGCACGTCGGGCGGCGCGCGCCCCGCGAGCGGATCGCGCGTGACGTGGGGCGCGTACCCGAGCGGATCGCCCGCCTCGGTGGCCGCGCCGAGCAGCAGCGCGAGCGGGTGCAGCTCGTCGAGCGGCTCGTCGCCGACGATGCCGAAGCTCCCCTGCGCCACGACCGACACGAGCGGCGCGAGCTTCGCGGAGCCGGTCGTGATCAGCTGCACGAACCCGCCGCCCGGCACCTGCAGCGCGGCCGCGCGCAGCTCGGGCTCCACCGCCATCGTCATCGTGCCCATCATCCCGCCGAGCGATCCGCCGCTCCACGAGAGCCGCGTCGGTGACAGCCTGGGCACGAAGCCGCACGCGGACGCGAGCGGGGAGAGATCGAGCGCGGGGTTCTGCACGAGGCGCACGAGGCTCGTCTGGTCGAGCACCGACTGACGGAAGTTGTCGCGCACCGCGACGAAATCCGAGAAATCGGCGAAGAATCGCAGCGGAAACTCCTGCTTGTCAGGCACGCCGTCAGGCCCGACGAACGTCCCCGGGTAGTTGTTCTTCACGTCCGCCTGGCCGCCGCGGGCGCCGTGCTCCACGTCGTCGACGCCGATGACCGCGAACCCCGCGCGCGCGAGCTCGTTCGCGTAGGAGAGCATGCTGCCGCGATCGTTCGAGAGGCCGTGGCCGTGCACCACGACCGGGGTGCCGCCGGGCGGCGGCGGCGTCCGCGGGATGACGAGCGTGACGGGGATCGTCGCGGACGCATCGGCGAGGGCGATCTCGCCGTCGCCGCCGCGCAGGAAGCGTCCCGTCGCTGGGTCGCGGAAGCTCGGCGCGACGAAGGCGCCGCTCACGACGGCGCAGATCTCGTCGTGCGCGATCCCTCCCGGATCGTCGCCGCCCGGCCACTCGCGCCCCTGATCGTCGCGCGTCGCGTGCCCCAGCCACTCGTCGAGCGACGGCTTCGAGAGCGCGCCGAACACCGCGACCGTGTACGGCGCCGCGCGCGCAGGATCGAGCAGCAGCGTCGGCGCGGGCGTCGACTCGCGCAGGCGCGCGCGCAGCCGCGGGAGCTCCTCGACCATGCGCGAGGTCGTGAACACCGCGAGCGCGGCGACGTCGGCGAGCGACGAGACGGCGCCCGTCGCTGTGAGCGCGTCGAGCGCGCTGCCGTACAGGCGCCCCGCCGCCGAGTCGCGCGCGCCGCCGGCGATCGCGGCGAGCGGCGCGTCCATCGCGAGCGGGACGCCGTCTGCCGCGCGGACCTTCGTCGTGACCACGGCGGCGTGCCGCGTGCCGCGCGGCAGCACGACGCCCGGCGGCGGGATCACGACCAGGATCCCGAGCGACGGCAGGTACCTCGCCTGCGCCGGCGTGCGCGCGCCCCGCCGCGGCGACGCGTCGTCGACGTCGACGAAGAACACGCGGTCGTCGTCGAGCGTCACCTCGGCCGCGCGCGTGGGCAGCGAGCCGGGATCGACGGCGACGTCGACGAAGAACATCGCCCCCGTGGCGCGCCCGAACCCGTCGAGCGACGCGAGCGCGTCCTGGATGACCTCTGGCCTCTCGACCACGCGCAGGAGCCCGTCGAGCCGCGCGACGTGCCCCGCCTCGTCGCGCATCAGATCGCTGGGGAACGGCAGATCGTCGAACCGGGGCGCGCCGGACGCCGGCGGACGGAACCGCACCGCGTGCCCCGGGGGCGCGACGAAGCCCGCCGCGACGGGGCCCGAGCGCTCGCCGTCGTCGCAGGCCGCGGGCGAGAGCGGAGACGACAGCGCGAGGATCGTGAGGAGCGAGGCGCGGCGCATCGCGGGCGATCTTCGCGCGCCTCGCGCCCCGCCCGCCAGCGCAGAGATCCACGCCGGGAGGCGCCCCTCCGCGCGCGCACGGTGTGACGGCGTCAGATCGGCGCGCCGCACCGCGAGCAGCGCGGCTTGTACGGGCTGACGCCCCCCTCCCACCCGCACGCGCAGCGGCGGCGCTCGAACGGCGACGGCGGCGGCTTCCGCAGCAGCCGCGGCACCACGGCGAGGATCACGGCCACGACGACCACCGCGGCGACGACGCGCGGGCCGCCGATCGCGTCGAGCGAGGAGAGGTCCATGCCGGTGTCGTCAGGGTACCCGAGCCGCGCCGTCGATGTCACCGCGCGCCCGGCGCGCGGCGTCAGTCGGGCTGGTAGATCTGCAAGGTGGGCGCGTAGTAGCGCTGGAAGCGCGGGCGCTGGAACGTCACGGCGCCGAAGAGGTTCACCGCGACGCCGATCAGCCCCACCGCGAGCAGGCGCCGCGAGAGGCCGAGGCGCCCGGCGGCGAGCGCGACGAAGAGGAACGGCGCGTAGTCGTTCGAGAACCGGGCCCCGAACTGGATCTGGCCCGTGTTCTGGTAGAGCAGCGAGGGCAAGGCGACGAGCGCCGCCGTCAACCACAGCGCCCAGTCGAGGGTCGCGCGGCGCCGGGGCCACAACAGGGCGAGGTAGAGCGGCGTCGTCACCCACAGCGCGAGCCCGTGCCGCGTGATCTGCAGCGCGGCCGCGCTCGGCCCCGGCGTCGGCTGGAGGAAGGGCAGGCTGCTCGTCAGCACGCCCAGGTTGCGCGGGAGGTAGTGCCAGGAGAACAAGCCCCACGTCTCGATGCGCCGCTGCCAGGCGACCGTCAGGTACTTGTACCCAAACTCGAGCGGATCGCCGAACCTCGCCTGGTTGTGCCACATGGCGAGCGCGAGCGCGGCGGCGAGGGGGAGCGCGAACAGCGCGGTGCGGCGGGCGAGGCCCCTCCACGCGCGCGGCTCGCCCCGCGCCGCCCGGGCCGCCTCGAGCACGAACAGCGGGGCCGCGAACAGGAGCGGCGTGCGCGTCCAGAACCCGAGGCCCAGGCACAGGCCCGCCAGGAGCGGCCGCGCGGCGCCGAGCGAGCAGAGCAGGTACAGCGCGGCGAGCGCGGCGCCGACGACGTGCGCCGCGAACCACACTGTCCCCTGCACCGCGGTCGACCAGTACACCGTGCCGAGGCCGAACAGCCCGGCGACGACGGCGCTCTCGGGGGTGGTCAACAGTGATCGTCCGAGCTCCCGGAGCCGCTCGAGCGCCAGGTAGAGCGCGGCGGGCGCGACGCCCGCGACGAACAGGAACACCTGGCCGTCCCGGAGCCGCGCGGCGCCGCCCGCGAGCTTCACGAAGGGCACGAGGATCGCCGCCGGGAAGGCCGGGAACACGATCCACCAGCGCCCGTCGTGCGCCGCGAAATCGTTGCCCCCCGCGTAGTCGGGCGGGGGCCCCGTCAGCGACAGGCTGCCGTGCAGCCACGCGTCCGCCAGTAGCGCGAAGTGGTTGTACTGTGTGTGCGCGCGAAACAGCTCCCTCGGCGCCGAGAGCGCGAACGCGAGCGTGCACAGCGAGTAGACGATCGCCGCCACGACGAGCGGGTCCGCGGGGCGCGCGCGCTCACGCACCTGTTGCCTCCGAGATGACCCGCGCGAGGTCGGCGGGCGCGTCGAGGCACGCCCGGATCGCGGCGACGCCGTGGGCGCCCGCGGCGAGGCAGGCGCGCGCGCGGTCGGCGTCGACGCCACCCAGCGCGATCACGGTCGCTCGCGCGGACGCGACGCCGATCGCGCCCAGGCCGAGCGGCGGCCCCTTGCCGGGCGTCGTGAAGATGGGCGAGAGCAGGACGGCGTCGGCGTCTCGGTCGGGCCGCGACGGATCGTGGCAGGCGCGCGTGACCCACGCGCCCTCGCCCATCCACGCGCGCGCGTCCCGGACGGAGACGCTCGCCTCGCCGAGGTGCAGCCGCGTGACGCCGCGCGCGCGCGCGACGTCGCCGCGGTCGGCGATGGCGATCTCGTGCCCGGCGTCGAGGAGCGCGCCCGCCCAGTCGAGCACCTCGCGCGCGTCGCGCCCGGGCAGCCGCACGAGCACGACGAGACCGGCGCCGAGCGCGTCGGCGAGCACGCGGTAGGGCCCGAGGTGCGCGGCGAGCGGGCGCGCGGCGTCCGTGACGGCGACGAGCCGCGGCGTCACTGGCTCGCGGCGGGCTTCGGGAGATCCTTGTGCAGCGGCGGCTCCTCGCGAGCCGCGTGGCCCTCGGGCGGGCGCTCCCCCTCGCGCTCGAGCAACTCGCGCGCGGCCGCGGCGCGCCGGCTCGAAGGGTAGCGCGCGACGAGGAACCGCAGGGTCGAGAGGTACGCGGCCTTGTCGCCCTTGGCCTGGAAGTCCTCCGCGAGCGAGAACAGTCCGTCGCCGGCCGTGTCCTCCCGGGCGGTCGCGGGATCGTACTTCTTCGTGCACTGGACCGGCGCGAGCGCGAGGGCGAGCGCGGCGACGAGGGGCGGGGCAAACCTCACGATCAGAACACCCCCGCGTTCTTGATGTACTCGCGGTCGAGCTGCCCCTGCCGCACCAGCTCCTTCATGTGCATCTCGAAGGTCTGCATCCCGTACGGCGAGACGCCCTTCTCCATGATGTCCTTCAGCGGCGGGTTGCCCTGGGGGTTCTTCAGGGTCTCACGGGCGGTGCCGGTGACGACGAGGACCTCGGCCGCGAGCACGAGCCCCTGGCCGTCCTTCCGCGGCAGGAGGCGCTGCGCGACGATCCCCTGCAGCGCGTCGCCGATGCGATCGCGCAGCTCGGTCGAGCCGGGCGGGCCGAGGCTGAGCATGCGGTTGACGGTGCGGGTGACGTCGGGCGTGTGCAGCGTCGAGAGCACGAGGTGGCCCGTCTCGGCCGCCTTCAGCGCGATGTCCATCGTCTCCTCGTCGCGGATCTCGCCGACCAGGATGACGTCCGGATCCTGGCGCAGGGCCGCCCGCAGCGCCTTGGCGAACGACGGCGTGTCGAGCCCCACCTCTCGCTGACTCACCGACGACTTGTCGTCCGTGTGGAGGAACTCGATCGGATCCTCGATGGTGACGATATGGTAAGCTTTGTTGCGATTCATGTGGCCGAGCATCGCGGCCAGCGTGCTCGACTTGCCGTTCCCCGCCGCGCCGACGAGCAGGATCATCCCGCGCTCCTTCTCCGCGAGATCGAGGCACGCCTTCGGGCAGCCGAGATCCTCGAACGTGGGGATCTTCGCGGGGATGGCGCGGAGGACGATCCCGATCGTGCCGCGCTGGCGGAAGATGTTCACGCGGAACCTCCCGAGCGAGGGCACGGAGTACGAGGTGTCGTACTCGGTGAGATCGTCGAACGCCGCCAGCACCTCCTGGTTGCGGATGATCACCCTCGCGGCGGCCGCGGTGTCGGCGGGCGTGACGCGATCCATGCGGAAGTACACCATGTCGCCGCGCACGCGGGCCCCGGGCGGCTGCCCGACCTTCAGGTGGATGTCGCTCGCCTTCGCGGCGACGGCCTTCGACAGGAGCTGCTGAAAGTACGGCTCGGAGGAGAACGGCGATTGCGTCACGAGGGAGGGGCGAGGATACGGCGCAAGCGCCCGAAAATGGAAGCGCGTCGACGACGCGCCTCGGCGTCTCCGCCGTGGGGCCCGCGGTCCGCGGGCGCGCGCGCCGGAGGCCGTATGGCTAGTGCTTCTGCGCGACGGCGCTCGCGGCGCCCGCCTGCTCGTACTTGCGCTCGCGCGGCTTGACGAGGCTCGTGTCGACCTGGTCGGTCACGTGGACGCGCTCGCCGGCGCAGTCGTAGTCGAACTCGCGCAGGTAGGTGACGGCGCCGCGCTGGTCGTGCCGGGCGAGCGTGGTGCGGAGGAAGTTCTCGTCGTCGCGCCGCTGGAACTCGGGCTTGAAGTGCGCGCCGCGGGACTCGTCGCGGTTGCGCGCCCCCTGGGCGATGACCCGCGCGAGCACCAGCATGTTCTCGAGGTGCCGGACGAACTGCGCCGACTGGTTCATCCGCGCGTGCGAGTCGAGCGATTTCACCTTCTTCACGCGCTCGTCGAGCTCGCCGATCTTCTCGAGGACCTTGTCGAGCGCCGGGTTGTGGCGCTCGATGGTGCAGTCGCGCAGCATCGTGTCGCCGAGCTCCGCGTGCAACAGGAACGGGTTCTCCCCGTCGGTCTTGCCGGACGTGCGGCCGGTGAGCTCGTCGTAGCGGGCGATCTCGCGCTTCGTCGCCTTCTCGAACAGCGACGAGGGCAGATCGAACGCGCTCTTCGCGAGGCTCTGCCGGTAGCTCGCGGCGGCCGGGCCGCCCACCATGCCAGCGAAGATGCAGGACAGGAGCGAGTTGGCACCGAGCCGGTTGGCGCCGTGGTACTGGTAGTCACACTCGCCGACGGCGTAGAGGCCAGGGATGCTGGTCGCCTGGTTGCGGGGGGAGTCCTTCACGAGGCCTCCGTCGGCGGCGCGCTCGAAGTCGACCCAGAGGCCGCCCATCGAGTAGTGCACCGCGGGGAACACCTTCATCGGGTTGTGGTACGGGTCCGTCCCGGCGAATTTCTCGTAGATCTCGAGGATGCCCGCGAGCTTGTCGCGCAGGTACGCCTCGGACTTGTGCGTCAGATCGAGGTAGACCTCGTTCTCGTTCTTGTTGGTCTTCGGGTTGAAGACGACGCGCCCCTCGTGGAGGCACGTCTGGAAGATGGCGCGGGTGGCGATGTCGCGCGGCACGAGGTTGCCGTAGCCGGGGTACATCCGCTCGAGGAGGTAGTCGCGCTCCTTCTCCGGGATGTCGCGCGGGTTGCGCGAGTCGCGGGGGTCCTTCGGCACCCACACGCGGCCGCCCTCGCCGCGCGCGCTCTCGGAGATGAGGCGGAGCTTGTCGGCGCCCGGGATGGCCGTCGGGTGCACCTGGATGCACTCGCCGTTCGCGTACACGGCGCCCTGCTGGTACACGGACGACGCCGCGGTGCCGGTGCAGATGACCGAGTTGGTCGAGCGCCCGAAGATGATGCCGGGGCCGCCGGTCGCGAGCACGACCGCGTCGCCGCGGAAGGCCTCGATCTCCATGTTCTTGAGATCCTGCGCGACGATGCCCACCGCGCGGCCCGTGTCGTCCTGGACGAGGGACAGGAAATCCCACGCCTCGTGCTTGCGGACGAGCTTCTCGCCGGGATGCCGACGCCGTGGTCGTCCTGCACGTCGAGCGTCTCGTAGCGCCGCACCTGCTCGTCGAGCGCGTACAGGAGCTGCTGCCCCGTCGTCGCGCCGGCGAAGGCCGTGCGGTGGAACAGCGAGCCGCCGAAGCGGCGGAAGTCGATGAGCCCCTCCGGCGTGCGGTTGAACGGCACGCCCATGCGGTCGAGCATGAACACGATGCCGGGCGCCGCGTCGGCCATGCCCTTGACGGGCGGCTGGTTCGCCAGGAAATCGCCGCCGAAGACCGTCTCCTCGAGGTGCACCTGCGGGCTGTCGCCCTCGCCCTTCGTGTTGATGCTGGCGTTGATGCCGCCCTGCGCGCAGACGCTGTGCGAGCGCTTGACAGGCACGAGGGAGAAGAGATCGACGGGGACGCCCTTCTCGCAGAGCTTGATGACTGTCATCAGCCCGGCGAGGCCGCCGCCGACGACGATCACGCGGCGGACGCCGCCGGATTCACTGCGCACCTGGACGTTCTTCGAGGCCATGGATCACTTCACCGTCGCGGGAGGGTTGATGGGGGTGGGGGTAGAGTGGGGAGCGGCGCCGCCGAGCCAGCGAGAGCCGGTGGCGAAGAACACTGTCGTGTTGGCGCCGAGCAGGAAGACGGCGACGCCGAGGGCGCCGAACGCGAGCATCCCGGCGCGCTGCGAGCGCCGGCTGAGCAACAAGCCCCACGACGCGCAGAAGCCGAACAGGCCGTTCGCGAGGTGGAAGGCGCAGGCGGCGATGCCGACGAGGTAGAAGATCGCCGACAGCGGCACGCCCCCGACCGTCGACGAGAGGTGGGCCACGAGCGTCGGGTAGAAGCCCGTCGGGCCGAGCACGCCGAGCGCCTTCTGCACGCGCAGCTCCCACAGGTGCGCGACGATGAACAGGAGCGCGACGACGCCGGAGGCGCGCTGCAGCGTGTACATCCAGTTGCGCGCGTAGCCGTAGCGGCCGAGGTTCGGGCGGCCCTGGAGCGCGAGCTTGACGCCGTACAGCCCGTGGAACGCGAGCGGCAACAGGATGCCCGCCTCGAGCAGCGGCAGGTACGGCATGTGGTTGATGTCGAGCACGGCGGCGTCGAACGCCTCCTGGCCCGAGAGGGCGCGCGCGTTCGTCCACAGGTGGAACACGACGAACCCAGCGACCGGCACGACGCCGGAGAGCGAGTGCAGCTTTCGCAGCAGAAATGCGCGGTGCGATGGCTCGACGAGCGGGTGCTTCGCGGCGTGCGCGGGGGGGTCGGACAACGTGGTTTCGGCGGCTCTTAGCACGGATTTCGGGAGCCCAAGGAGCAAGCGTCGGAGTCCGAAGCGGAATTCGAGCCGAATTGGGCTGAAATCCGCGCGCAGGCGTGGCCGTGCCACGTCGAGCACGGTTTCACCCAAGACGGCCGAAGGA
>JADLFU010000047.1 GCA_020849655.1 Polyangiaceae bacterium
AAGGCGAGCAGGCGCACCGTGTCGAGACCCGCGGCCGCGAGCGCCTCGAAGTCCGCCGCGCTCTGCCACGGCAACAGATCCGGCGCGTACTTCGCCGCGTTCGCGACGTTCACGCCGTGCAGGACGAGCGAGCGCCCGTCGGCGTCGAGGATGCGCTCGTCGGCGCGATGGAACCCCGGCCCGGGGGCGGGCAGCGGGTACGTGACGCCCGCCTCGTCGTCCGCCGCGGGCGCACACGCGTCGAGGAGCGGCGCGAGGGCGAACGGCGCGAGGGCGAGCGGCGTCGTACGGCGCATGCGCGACGAAGGTACCACGGCGGCACGGGCTCGCTCGATCCGAGCGCGCATCATCCACGACGCGGTGGCGCGCGCGGCCGTCGGCTCCGGGGGGCTCGTCCGTGAGCGCAGGGGATTGCCGCCGCGCGCGGCGCCTGTCATGCCGGGTCGGTGGAGCGCTACTTCGCCTTCGGGGCCAACCTGAGCCCGAGCACCCTGCGGCGGCGCCGGGTGCGGACCCGCGGCGCACGCCCGGCGCGCCTGCCCGGTCACGAGCTCGTCTTCGCCGTCCGAGGCGTGCCGCTCCTCGAGCCCGCCTTCGCGACCGTGCGGCCGGCCGACGACGAGGTGTGGGGCGTGCTCTACGACCTCGACGAGGCCGAGCTCGCGCGCCTGCGGAGCTACGAGGGGCTCTCGTACCGGGAGGTCGGCGTCGAGGTCGAGACCGAGCGCGGGCCCGAGGCGGCGCGCACCTTCGTCGCGAAGCGGCCGTGCCCGCCCCGGCCGCCGTCCGCGCGCTACCTCGGCCTGCTCGTCGCGGGCGCGCGGCATCACGGGCTACCGGACGCGTGGCTCGCGCGCCTCGAGGCCCAGCCGAGCCGCCACGTGCCGGTCCTGCATGAGCTCGTCGGCGCCGGCTTCGCGCTCGTCGACCACGTGCATCGCGCCTTCACCCGCCCGAGCGAGCGGCGCTGAGCACCCGCGCCGGCTGCCGTGCCGCGGCGGCGCCTTGCCGTCGGGCGCGCCGGCGATGCTAGAGTCGAGGGCGTGACGCTGCCCCGCCGCCCTGGACACGCACAGAAAGGCGGTGCCCTTGCTCGCGCGCATATGGCCGCTCATCTGATGCTCTGGCTCGCGCGGAGAGACTCGCCAGCATCGAATCCTAAATCGTAGGGGGCACGCCCGGCCTCCGTCGAGGCCGCGCCGCGTCGGCGCTCACCGGGTCGTAGCGGACGGCGGAGCCAAGGACCAGACGATCGCCGTCGTGTCGTGGCTGCCGCTCACGAGGTGTCGCCCGTCGGGCGCCCACGCGAGGGCCACGATGCGATCCTCGTGACCGCGCAGCTCGCGCACGAGCTCGAACGTCCGGGTGTCCCAGACCCGCACGACGCGCTCCCTGCCCGCGGTCGCGAGGAGCTTGCCATCCTCGGAGTAAGCGAGGGCGAGCACCTGCTCGGCGTCGGCTGCGATGGCGGCGAGCGGTGACGGCCGGGCGGGCTCCCTCGTAGTGTCGAGCGCGTCGAGGCTCCAGATCGAGACGTGGCCCGCAGGCCCGTCCATGGCGAGTTGCCCCGCCGGCCCCGCCGCCAGGAGCGCCACGGTGCCCCCGAGGAGCTCGATCGTGTGATGCTCCCTGAGCCCGTCCGCGGTCACGATCGTCACGTACGGCCGCTCGGCCACGACGATCTCCGGCGCGTCGCGCAGCGCCGCCATCGCGGAGAGGTCCATGCCCAGGTGCTCGGAGCGCTGCGCGAGGCTCGGCAGATCGAAGCGGCGCAGGCGCAGATCCGTGAGGGTGAAGAGCGCGGAGCCGTCTCGCGCCACCGAGAGGCGGACGCGCTTTCGGAACTTGTGATCGTCCGCCTCGACGGTCGCGGTGATCGCCCCGGTCTCCGCGTCGACGACGAGGACGCGCTCCTGGGTCGCGCCCACGAAGACGTTCCGGCCGTCGCGCGACCACGCGAGCGCGGTCACCTTCTGCGACTCGGCCCAGTAGCCGTTCGCCGGGATCGCGACCGCGTGCAGGGTCCTGGCGCTCCGGGCGTCCCAGATGCGAACCGTCTCGTCGTCGCTCCCCGTCGCGATGCGCGACCCGTCCGGCGAGACCGCCACCGCGACGACCGGGCCGCCGTGCGCCTCGAACACGTAGCGCGGCTCGCCCGTCTGCACGTCGAACGCGAGGAGCGACGGCTGGAACGCCTCGACGAGCAGCGTGCGGCCGTCGGGCGTGAACTGCACGTCGTGCACGAGCCTCCGCTCGGGCATGACGCGGCGTACGAGCGCGAGGCTCGCCGCGTCCCACAAGACGACCCCGCGCACCTCGTCGGCCGTGGCGAGCAGCGTCCCGTCGGGCGAGTACGCGATCGCTTGCACATCGGGCGGTGGCGGCGTCCTCGGTCCGACGACCGGCGCCGGCGGGAGCGCCGTCGTGAGGTGGCGAACCACCCCGCCGTGACCGTAGAGCCACACCGAGCCGTCGCCGTCGCCCATCGCGACCTCCGCGCCGGAGGGAGCGAAGGCCGCCGGTCGCGCGTGCGCGGCGCGGACGCGGGGCCGATGGCGCTCGAGGTCGGTCCCGGCCGTCGCGTCGTGCACGATGAGCGTCGCGTCGTCCTTCGCGTCCCAGCCGAGCATCCAGACGTGCCCGTTCGGCGCGAACCAGAAGCTCCGGACCGTGCGCCCGCTCGGGATCGGCGTCTCCGTGCGCGTCCACGTTCGGGCGTCCCAGCTGACGAGCTTCTTCGGGCCGCTCGCCCAGAGGCGATCGCCCGCGGCGTCGAACGCTAGCGCGTCGTTGCAGCAGCCGAGGTCGTCGATCTGGAGCTCCCGCACGACGCTGCCGTCATGCGTGTCGCAGACGACGACGAGGTTCGTCATGCCCCAGAGTGCGTCGGCGGAGCGGCCGAAGCGCGAGACGGCGACGAGCGCGCCCCCGCGGCTCAGCGCGATCGCGCGAGGGTCTCCGCCGGCCGGGCACGTGCTGATGCGCTTGCCGTCAGCCGCGTCCCAGACGCGCACCATCTGGTCCCAGCCGCCGGTCGCGACGCGGGCACCGGTCGAATCCACGGCGATGGCGCTGATGTAGCCCCCGTGGCGCATCCGGCCGTCGCCGAGGAACACGCGCGCGGGCTCGTCCGGCGCGCCGTCCGGTGCGGACGCGCTCGCCGTGGGCGCGCTCGCCACGGGCATCGCCGTCCCGGACCGCACCGTCGAGACGGGGGTGCCGGGCGGCGGCTCGGGGCCGCAGGCCGAGAGCAGCACGGTCACGAGCGCGAGCAGCGTCGAACGGAGGTGTGGCATCACGCGGGCTGGCCCGATCGTTCGCTCGCCCGTTCGGGGGCGCAAGGACTCGGGTCGCGCCGCACGCGGTCGGGTGCGCGCAGGCGGGTGCGTCGATCAACAACGCCCCGACTCCCATGGGCGGCGAACGGAACCAGCCGACGAGGAGCACGCGCCGGTCGTCCACCGGAATGATCTCCTCGACGCGCGGGAACCTCGTGCTCGTCTCCCAGTCGGTCGAGAGCTCGAGCGTCGCGGCCGCCTCGACATGGATCACGTCCGCGATCTTGGCGCTGCCGTCGTTGCGCGCGCACACCGACACGCGCACGCCGTGACCCGAGAAGGCGTACGCCACGGGAACGTGAGACGCGAAGTCGTCGTCCTCGCCCGTGGCGAGCACACCCCGACACCAACCGTCGACGTCGGCGTCCGGCCCGGCGCTCGCTCGTCGAGGCCTCGCGGTCTCCGGCGCCGCGGTCGACGCGATCGGGCGCGGGCGTTCGCGCTCGCTTCTTTGTCGATTGGCGGAGGGGCCGCAGCGGCGACGAGCGGCTGTTTGAATGCTCCGGCGAACTGCTCGACCGGAGAAGCAGTCTATGAGGAAGAGGGGCGCGACATGGCTCCCGGCGGCGATTGCATCGGATGCCACGACCGCGGTGAAGGGCCGCGGTACCTCATCGCCGGAACGGTGATGGGCAAGGCGAACGACGACGAGAACTGCGCCGGCATCGGTGACGTCGTGGTCCACATCACCGACGCGAACGGCGCAGTGCTGGACCTACCGGCGACCTCCGACGGGAACTTCTTCTACGGCGGAGGCGAGCACAAGCAGCCGACCGTATGTGTGTCAGAAGCGCGACGCGCTCCGGTAACCGCGCTCACGGTCGAGACTCGCCTTCGTCAGCACCTCCGACCTCGCGTTTGCCACGTGGGCGTACGCCAGCTTCAGCGCACGACCGGGCCGAAGGCGGAGACGATGTCCGCGGTCGAGAGCCCGCGGCCTGTGAAGGGCCGCAGCGCACGCGGGTCGACGCCCGCTCCGGCGAGATACACCGCGCGCGCACACAGCTCCTCCGCCGCGTCCGGCTCGGCCGCGGCGCGCACCGCGGCCTCGTCCGCCAGCCGGCGGGACGTATCGTGAGCGACGGCGTCGTCGAGCCGGGCGCCGAGCGAGTCGCGCACCGCCTGGCGTAACTGGTCGAGGGTGTTCGTCGAGAACCGCCGCGGGCTCGGGCCGAGCGTTTCCTGCTCCTCCTTCAGCAGCGGCGACGAGGAAGACCACGGCGCGCCAAAAGTACGTCCCTCCGAACGGATGGTCACATCAGCGCCGGCAGCGGCATGCAGCTCGCGGTGCTCCACCTTGCGCTGGTACGTGTCCACGACCTCTTCGGTCTTCGTCTCGGTCTCGTACCTGGTTACCCACGATCCGGGCTGCGGCGTGCACGAAAAGCGCTCCAGCGCCCCGCAGGTGACGGCCCCAGCCAACTCCTGATGCGGTACGCGCACCGTCCGCTGCTCGTACCGTTTGACCGTGTACGGCTCCGTCGTCGTCCAGCGCCGCTCGTCCGCGTCACACCGCGTGAAGCGCACCTCGACCTCGACCACGCTGGCGCCCGCCGGCGGGGCCGTCGTCGTCGGCACCGCCCACGAACACCCCGTCGCATCGGCGCGAACTCGGAGCGCCGGGCGCGGGAACGCCGCGCGGAGTGCCGCGTCGGCGGCCGCGGTGTCCACGACAGCCCCTAGCGCGCGGGCGAGCCCTGCGTGCAGTCGACCGAGCGCCGTGCGGCCCGCCGCCTGTTGGCGGGCGGCGAGCTCGGCGTGATAGCGCCCGCCGTCGGCCCGAAGCGCGACCCGCGCGCGCTCAGCCGCCGCGGAGTCCACGAACGGCGCGAGCGCGGAGAGGACCTCCAGCGCGCGGTGGTACCAGTTCCGCTCCCGCGCCAGGCGCACGACCGCCTCGAGCGCGCGGGAGCCAAGCGCGCGCACCCGCTGCTCCGAGAGCGCCCTCACCTGTGCTGAGCTTGCTTGGAGGAGTGCGTGGAACTGCTGGAACCGCGCCGCGCTCGAGACGACGTCACCCCGGGCGAGCTCCCCCGCCAGCGACACGAGCTCCCGTTCGAGCGTGCGTTGCTGCTCGTCCGCGACCAGCGGGTCGAGCTCCGCCCGCACGCGTTCGATCTCCGCATCCGGGATCTGAAGCCGTCGCCCCTTCTTCGACGGATCGGCGATCGAGCGCCCTTGCCCCTTCGTCAACCGATCGGCGCGGTCCACGAGCAATTTCCGTTCCTCGACGTCGGCCGCCGGCGTCCCCGCGCGCCGCGCGAGCAGCGTACGCGCGACGCTCGCCCGGACATGCGGGGTGACCCATCACGTGCGCTGCACCACGGTCACCGCGCCGCTCTTGCACCTTGCGGCACCGGCGCCGTCACCGTTGCTGGCCGGCGCAGCCGCCCGCGCCCGCCGCGCGTAGCAAGCCTCGACGCTCTCGACCAGGATGCGGCTGAGCGCCGCCAGCAGGGCCCCGTCGCACGCCAGGCGTTTGCGCCACGAAAACGGGAAGGTCAGCACCCACTGGCGCAGCGCCACCGGCGGCAGGACGTAGTCGATGAGGTTGGCGGCCGTCGAGCACATGGTATCCGCTGCACGGACCGCGTCTGCCGCCGGTCGCCTGAAGGCAGCACACTGGGTGCGTGACTGCGAGGACCCAGCCCGAGACTTCAGGCCACGCCGTTCGGCAGAGCCTGCTCTTCCGGCGCG
>JADLFU010000048.1 GCA_020849655.1 Polyangiaceae bacterium
CCAACCGCACGATCCTCGAGGTCTTGCCGTCGGCCTGGACGACCGCCGTCACGCCTCCGGCAGCCTCCGCCGCGGCCGCGTCCGGGAGGCCGACGCCCCTCGCGAGCAGGAGGGACTCCGCTCGCGCGGAGTAGGTCTCTCCCCCGGAGACCCGCGCGCGGGTCTTCGCCAGCAGCCGGAGGGCGGCGGGGTAGAAGGGGAGGTGCTTGACGACGTGCGCGTCGGGCGCGCTCCGGTGGCCACGCTTGGCGACCGCGCTCCGCACCGGCTCCAGCAGCGCGAGCAGGCCGCCCGGGCCGTCCACCCAGCGCCTGCCGCCCTCCGGCGCCGCCGCCACCGCGGCCGACAGGCTTGGTACCGTGAGTTTAGCAAATCCAACGGCGAGCGCGTCGGTGCCGGCCCCCACCGGCGGGAGCGCGATGGAGCCGACGAGAGCCCCGCTCGTCGCGCGGAATTCGACGCCGTCGGGCCCGAGCTTCGGCTCGATCCGGCACAGCGCCTGGAACGCCAGCGCGAACCCTGGCGCGTGCCTTGGCAGGTGGACGAGCTCAAGCCGCGTGGGCTCGTTCGGATCACCGGTGGGCGTCTCGAGGAGCACGGGCCCCACGAGCTCGGTGTCCTCGTGGAGCGTCCGCAGCCCCTCGCTCGCCTGCGTCTCGCCGACCACCGCGTCGACGCCGCGCTGCCACGCAGAGGACCGGCCGTCCCACCGTCCGGCGTCTCGAAGCACCTGACGCCAGTCCGCGAGGACCTGAAGCGCCTCCTTCTCGCGCGGGACGACGGCGTGGTGCACCTGGTCCCACTCCTGGCTCTGCCGGCGCGCGTGCCCCCAGAACAGGCAGGAGCGGTACGTGGCACCGAACGCGACGGACGGGTCGGTCGAGAGCACGCGGCAGAAGTACCTGGCGTCCTCGTCCACGCGGAGCAGCGCGCGCCCGAAGTTGTCAAACGCGGGAGACGCGAGGTCGCTCGGGGCGAGATCCAGCACGCCGCTCGCCACGCCGAGCAACATGACGCGAAACTGTTGCCACAGCGGGTGATCTCCGGCGTCCTCCACCTGGGTCAGCACCAGGCGGGTCGCCTCGGCCCGGGCGAACGGCGTGGGGAACGCGACGGCCTCGTACTCGGCGGGCGTCGGCTGCCACGCGGCGGGGATGGTCTTGCCGTCGAGGATGGGGAACACTCCAGGGGTCACCCGGGAGGGCGCCTGGTCGTAGGCGTGCAAGAGCGGGAAGACAGGCATCTCGGTTCACTCCCCCTTCGCGGCCGCGAGGATGAGCGCGGCGTGGTGGCGCGCGACGTCGACCGCCGAGTGGACGGCGCCGGGCTTGCGCATCAGTGGGCGGTTCTTCCACACGACGTCGGCGAGGTATGGCCAGTGAACGGGCGAGTCTGCGCCCTTCTGGCTCCCCTCGCGCAGCTTGTCCATCAGCGGGTCCGACGCGAGGTCGAGCATCTTCGGGGGAAAGATGGTCTCGGCCCACTCCACGCAAAACTCGGCCTCCCTGCGCACCTGCTGCAGCTCGCGGAGGACCTCCCCGACGAACTGCGCCTGCTGCGCCTCGCCGGGGGTGTTGCTGGTGATGCTGGCGTGGAGGCTGTCCCCCCACGCGCGCCCCTTCGCCATCCGCATCACAGACCCGCTCTGGTAGAAGTCGAGCAGCTTCGAGGCGTTCTGTGAGAGGAAGGTGAGCACGTTGAGCAACAACCGCTGCGCGCGCACCAACCGACGCAGCGGCACGTCAGCCTCCCAGGTGTCGTCGAGCAACCAGCCCTCGCGCGCGCGGTCGTCGTCGTGGGCCATCGCGTACGACTTGACCCCGCGGTCCGCCGTGTGGGCCTGGGGCAGGTCGACGAGGGCGCGTGCCGCCACCAGGTGCAAGTAGTGTGGGTGTTCTCCCATGTCACCCGCGCCCAGGGTCAGGGGCCGCAGCACTTCCGACGTGCGCCCGCCGGGGTAACCGAGCAGCAGCGAGGTGGTGAGTCTTGGGATGGTGTGCTCGTAGAAGTACTTCACGCCGTGCTTCGTGTTTCGCTGGATCTTCGCGTCGGTGATCGCGTCGGCGGCGCCCGTGGTCGGCAGGCTGAACCACGGGAGCATGAACACTCCGAACATCTCCTTGTCGTGGTAGCGGCGCACCTCCGCGATGAGTTTGTGGATGACCCCGGCGCCCGTGCCGCCCACGACCGATCCGCACAGGAACACCGAAGACTGGGCGGCCGTGGGCTTCAGGAGATCTTGCAGCGCCGAGCCGTTGCTGCCCTCCGCGAACACGGTGGCGCCCACGCACGGGGTCCCGAACATGCCCTTGTAGACGGGGATGCTGGCGGCGTTGCCGTCGAACATCGACTCGAACAGCTCCTGCTCCAGCGGGTTGTCCGCGTCGACGAACATCTCCGAGAACATCTTCTTCCCCACGCGCGAGACGTCGAACGGCGCGAAGACGCGCCCCATCCCGAGCGGGTGGCGCTCCGCGGACATGCCGCCCGGGCTCTCCAGCAACTGGGGCAGCGGGGTCTCCGTGTCCGGGTCGATGGCGATGAGCTTGATGTCCCTCCGGAGCGCGCCCATGTGGACGAGGCGGGTCACCGCCAGCGCCACGTGCTGCCCGGTACCTCCGACGCTGATGAGCGCTCGTGACATGTGCGCTCCCCTCAGCGGCGCGCCGCGCCCATGACGAAGACGCCCACCGTGTACAGGACGACCGCGGGCAGCACGCCGAGGACCACCACGCGAGCGGGGGTGGAGGCCTGGAGGAAGACCTCGGGCCGGAACACGCTGCTCGCGAGGCAGCACCGCAGGTCGTCGGAGCGGGCCGGATCGAACCCTACCAGCGAGGCGGCGCCGCTGGCGGCGAGCGCCATCGGCGCGAAGAACTGCGCGAACGCAGAGCCGTGCCCCTTCTTCGTCCACGAGGCGCGCCAGATGAGCCCGACGGCGACGCAGGCCGCGACGTAGCCGAGGGCGACGCCGATCATCATCGTGTTCTGCTTGCCGCAGACCGCGCTCGTGAGGTGCTCGCAACTGAGCCCAGCGACGACCGCCGCCACCGCGGGCTGCGCGCCTGCGGCGCTCGCGCCCGGCGCCGCGGACGCGAAGGGATCGGTCTGGTGCGCCATCGCGAGGCTGGAGAGCAGCGTGCCCGCGGTGGTGAAGGCCAGGAGCGCCGCGCGGGGCAGCTCCGCTCGCGCCGCGGGGCGCGCCTGGCAGGGTCGATCGGTCGGTCGGTGTTCGCTCATCGTGCCTTCGTTTCTCTCGCCGTGAGGGGAGCGCCCGCGGGTCTGCGGAGAGCGCGGCTCCGTCCCGCAGGACGGGAGCGCCTCGTGCGCGGAGGTGCGCATACTCCTGCGCCGCGCGAGGCGGCTCGCCGGGAGAGCAACGAACAGGCCAGCGCGAGGAGGGCGTGTTTCTAGTAGTTCCGCCAACATCCGCCTGCATGTCCGGGCGTCCGCGTACGTCTGCGGACGTCCGACACGCCAGGCGGACAGCAGCGGACGCCCGGAGGGGAGGCGGCGAGGCCCCGGCCTTGGCGGTGCATGAGAACGCTGCTCGAGCCCCTGCCGACGACCCCTCCCGAGCGCGAGCACGCGTGACGACCCGCGTGGTAGCGTCGCGCCGTTGCGGAACCACCTCGCCACCCTGATTCTCGTCGCGACCAGAAGAGCCAGCTCGCGGTGGGCGGCCACCGCCGGTCATCACCCCGGTCGCCAGGGTCGCCAGGGTCGCCAGGGAACGGGGCAGCCCCCTGAGCGACCCTCGTGGCCGAGGCGCACGAGACGCGGCGACGCGCGCCAGACCCGGTCCGGCGCGCCAACGTCAGGCGGGGACCACCTCACCTGTCGGACCAACGAACCCACGCGCCGGTGGCCCAGTCCTCCGACTTGTCCCGAAACGCGCCGATGCATATCGCCGACATCGCCGACGCGTCGAAGAAGCCGTCGCTCGGCGGCGCCGCGGCGCCGGACGTCAGCGCCGCCGCCGGACGCAACTCGGGCGCGTTCG
>JADLFU010000049.1 GCA_020849655.1 Polyangiaceae bacterium
GGTGCGGCGCGCCCTCGCCAGTCACGTAGGCCGGCATCGTGACGAGGCCACCCACCCACTCGACCCCGGATCGCTGCTTTCTCGCCATCGTTTCCTCCTGACTCTCTAGCTCGGATCGTTCGCGCGCTTCCACTGGTCGAAGACCCCTCGGAGAAGCCGCTGGCGCCAGCAAGCGCCGGGCGGAGGCTGGCGCCGTGGCCTCCCGGTGGTGGTTCCGGAGAATCTGAGGGCTCCCGTTCCGGAAAATCTGAGCGGTCCCGACAGGAGAAATCAGAACGACGCCGATGGTCGGAGCCGCTCTTCTTCGCGATCGTGCGCGGGCGACAGAACACTGCCAATTCACGCCGAACAACCCGCTGGCCACCTCGAAGAACTCGGACGAGCCAGCGGCAGCCCGCCGAATGAGGTGAAGTCCCGCGCGAGGCCGCGGACGATGGTCTCGACGCGCTCGTTGGCGACGAGCTCGACCGAGACGAGGCGCGAGAACATCAGACGAGACCCGAGGAAGTGGACGCGCTTCCTCCGGCCGTACGAACCGCGCGTCGGCGTGTCCGAAGTCGTGCTGCGAGAGCTCGCCGGGCAAGCCCTCGAAGCGAACGATCGGGACATCTTGCCTCGGTCGAAGGCTGGCGACGAGCGCGTGCTGCGCGGTCTCGTGCCCGTCGCACCCGGGCTCGCGCGCACGTCGGAACAGCTCCTGCGTCGGCAGCGTCGCGTCCTCCTCGAGCCACGGGCGATGCGGCTCACGAACGCCGTCGTCTTCGACGGGCGCCCCACGCCGCGCGGCGCCCCACGCGCTGATTTCTGGCGCGGGGTATCCCTGCAGGCCTCGCTCGTCACGACGAAGATCAGGGACGAGTCGGGACGCGTCGCGGTGCGCGGACTCGGCGGGCCTAGCCTAGAGCTGGGGCAGGCAGCCCCTCGCGCACTCGTCGATCTCGAAGAGCCGGACGAGGTGCCTCACGTGTCCGATCTGGGTCGGCGGGTTCTCCCGCTTGCCGTGCTCGCCGAGCGGCAGCTTCGTGGTGTGCTCCCCGAACCAGATCCTCCAGCAATGGTCGGTCTTCTTCTTCCGATGCTCGGGCGCGCACATGTCGAGCATGCGCCAGATGTCCTTCAGCGGAATCGTTCCGTTCGAGCCCACCTCACGCAGCCTGCTCGAACCTTGGCTGAACGTTGAGGCTCGCCTCGATCTCGACCGTCGAGGCTCGTCCGGCGGCCCAGATGACGTCCACGCGGAGAGACGGCTTCCGGCTGTCAGCGGAGAGCGTCACGACGTCGTCGATCGCCGTCTGGCTTCGCCGCACGGCCTCCAGCGCTTCGGCCCAGTCGCGAGCGTTCGCCTCGTGCACCTGGGCAAAGTACTTTTCGACCTCCGACTTGAAGACGTCGAACGATTCCGCGTCGCTCGCGATGTCGAAGAGCGACATGGTGTGGTGCTCCTTGAACTGGGCGAAGGCGGCCGCGCAGGCGGCGCCGTTCACGTGCTGGACGGCGCCGATGCCGCCAGCGACCGAGCCGGGCTGGACGCCGAACATCCACAGGTCGCCGCCGTCTTCGTGGGTCAGAACGGCGCGCCCATCGATGGAAACCTGCGCGACGAACCCGTTTCCGACGATGGTGTCCCGGCAGGAGAAGACGATCGGGTAGTTCTTCACGCGTGGCGCCCCTCGGCGCGTGGAACCTAGTACGCGCCCCGCAGACGTTCAAGACGGCCCGGTTCGCGCCGACATCTAGTCGGTCCTGACGACGTCTGCGTTGCAGCAGCAGGAAGGCATCCGGTGCGCCTCTCCGCGAGCATCGCGCGGTATCCAGCGACGTGCAGCTCCATCGCTCTCTCGAAGCGATAGCAGCCGCTCGAGCTCCTGAGGCATCGAGCTAGCCGCTCCAACAGCGTCTTCCATCGTGCCATCATCGGCTCGTGACGAGCCACGGCATGGGTGCCGCGCGCCTCGACGTGCTAGCCACGCGGCACCCTTGAGTCGCCCCCACCTCCTCGTCGTCGACGACAAGCCGAGCATGCTCGCGCTCGTCGCGAAGCTGCTCGCGCCGCTCGGCCAGGTCACGACCACCGGCACCGTCGCCTCGGCGCTGCGGCTGATGGAGGTGGCGCCCCCCGCGGTGGTCGTCTGCGATCTGCGCCTCGCCGACGGTGACGGCCTCGAGGTGCTGCGCGCGCAGCGCCAGCTCGCGCCGGACGCGGCCTTCCTGCTGATGACGGCGTTCGCGACGGTCGAGACGGCGGTGCAGGCGATGCGCGAGGGCGCGCGCGACTACCTGACGAAGCCCTTCGAGCCGGCCGAGCTTCGCGCCAAGGTGCAGGAGGCGCTCCGCGCCGCGCCGCCCGCGCCGCCGCCGAGGCTGGAGGCGAGCGAGCGGCCGCTGTCGGAGGCGCTCGACGTGGCCCGCGAAGAGGCCAGCCGCGCGTACCTCGCGTCGGTGCTGCGGCGGTTCGGCGGCAACGTGCCGGCTGCGGCGGCGCACGCCGGCGTCGAGCGCGAGAGCTTCTACCGTCTCCTGCGCAAGCACGGCCTGCGCGCCGGGTCGTACCGCGCGCCCTGATGTTTTCGGATCCTGCCGCGTCGGCGCGAGGGTAGGAGCGCGCCGATGCAAGGCCAGTTCGTCCAGATCCCGTGCGGCAAGTGCGGGACGACCGTGTGGATCTCCCCGGCAGCCGGCGTCGGCTACTGCCCCTCGTGCCACACACCCAACAACCTCCCACCAGGCGCGACGCAGGCGGGGCCCCCGATGGGCCCGCCGGGCATGGGCGCTCCAGGCTTCGGCGCGCCGATGGGCGGCATGCCTCCCGGCGTCGCGCAGCAGGCGCCCCCCGGCATGGTCGGCCAGGCCGCGCCGCAGTTCGAGGCGCCCGGCGGAGGCTCGGTGCTCGGCAAGGTGCTCCCGGCGCTGGGCGGCGGCCTCCTGATGGCGGCGCTCGGGATCGGCTGGGCGGTGTTCAAGTGGAAGTTCCAGCCGGGCAAGGTGAGCGTCACGTCCTACGGCATGCAGGCGGACAAGGCCGATCCCGACAAGATGCTCGCCGCCGCGACGACGCTCGCGACCAAATGGCGCGGCGACGCGCGGCTGATGAAGATCAACGTCCTCGGCCTGCGACCCGACGGCCTCGTCGACATCAAGGCGAAGAACGCCGTCATCGAGTTCTACTCGCCGACCGGCGTGAAGCGCGCGACGGCGAAGCTGCGCGAGGACTCCATCAAGAAGTTCAACTTCGTGAACGGCGACCAGATCCTCTACAAGGACAAGTGGGGCGCGACGAACCTCTGGACCGATCCCCTGCCGGCGCTGCCGACCCCCGGCTGCTCGCTGAAGACGCTCGCGACCACGAAGCTGAAGGACAAGGGCCTGAGCGGCGACAAGACCGCGCACGTGCAGGCCGACGGCGAGAAGAAGCTCCCGTCGTGGATCGTCAACTTCGAGGGCAAGACGATGTACTTCGACTTCAACGACTGCCACGAGCTGAAGTGATGCAGGCCCACGTGGAGCTGCGAGCGTGAGCGGCGCGCCGAGCGACGTGGAGCTCTTGGCGGAGCTCGCGCGGTCCGCCGAGGGGCTGCGGGAGGCGGTGCGCGCGGCCGTGGTCGGGCAGGACTCGGTCGTCGACGCGCTCCTCGTGACGCTCGTCGCGCGGGGGCACGCGCTGCTCGTCGGGGTGCCGGGCCTCGCGAAGACGCTGCTCGTCTCGTCGCTCGCCGAGGCGACGTCGCTCAGCTTCGGGCGCGTGCAGTTCACGCCCGATCTGTTGCCCGCCGACATCACCGGCACCGACGTGCTCCAGGAGGAGGTCGACGAGGCGGGGCGCACGCGGCGCAAGCTCGCGTTCTTCCCGGGCCCGCTGTTCGCGAACCTCGTGCTCGCCGACGAGATCAACCGCACCCCCGCGAAGACCCAGGCGGCGCTCTTGCAGGCGATGCAGGAGCGCAAGGTGACGGTCGGCACGACGACCCACCACCTGCCGACGCCCTTCCAGGTCTTCGCGACGCGCAACCCGATCGAGCAGGAGGGCACGTACAACCTGCCGGAGGCGCAGCTCGACAGGTTCCTGCTCGAGATCCACGTCGAGTACCCGTCCGAGGCGGAGGAGCGCGAGATCGCGCGGCGGACGACCTCGGGCGCGACGCCGAAGATCTCTCCGGTGCTGGACCCTTCGACGCTCGCGCGCGTCTCCGATCTCGTGCCGCGCGTGCCGGTGACCGACGAGGCGCTCGCGCTCGCGGTCGGCCTCGCGCGGCGGTCGCGGCCAGGGGATCGCGGCGCGCCGAAGCTCGTCACCGAGTACGTCCGCTTCGGCGCGGGGCCGCGCGGCAGCCAGGCGCTCGTGCTCGCGGCGAAGGCGCACGCCGCGCTTCGGGGAGAGGCCGCGTGCGACGTCGACGACGTCCGCGCGATGGCGCTGCCGGCGCTCCGTCACCGCGTCGTGCTCGGGTTCCGCGCGGAGGCCGAGGGCGTGCGCGACGAGGACGTCGTCCGCGCGCTGCTCGAGAAGTGAGCCCCAGCCCGGCGGCGGTGCTCGCGCGCGTCGCGGGCGCGTTGCCGCCGGTGGAGCGCGCGTACGCGCGGGCGAGGTTCCTCGCGCTGCGGCCCCAGCTGCTCGGGGTGATGGACGAGCTGTTGCCGACCGAGGGTCCGCTGCTCGATCTCGGCTGCGGGTTCGGGCTGTGGAGCGCGTACTTCGGCGCGATGCGCCCGGGGCGGCGGCTCCACGGCGTGGATCTGTCCCCGCGCCGGATCGAGCTCGCGGGGCGCGTCGCCGCCGCGCTCGGGGTGCGGGCGACGTTCGCCGTCGGAGACGCGCGCACCGTGGCGCTCGGGGAGGGCTACGTTGGCGCGTACATGCTCGACGTGCTGCACCCCCTCCCGCGCGACGCCCAGCGGCCGCTGCTCGAGCGCGTCGTCGCCGCGCTCCGGCCGGGGGGCGTGCTCGTGGTCAAGGAGATCACGACCGAGCCGCGGGCGGGGCTGTGGTTCACGCGGGCGCTCGACCGCGCGATGGTCGGCCTCGACGCGCCGCTCGCGTACCGGCACCACGACGAGTGGCGCGCGCTCCTCGGGGAGCTCGGCCTGCGGGCCGAGATCACGCGCGTGCGCGACGTCCTGCCCTTCCCGCACGTGGTCCTCACGTCACGCGTGCCCTGATGGACCCGCGCGCGTACCCCGAGCACGCCGCGGTCGAGGAGCGCCACTGGTGGTTCCGCGGACGGCGCGCGCTCGCGCGGAGCGAGATCGCGAGCTGGCGGCTGCGCGACGGCGCGCGCGTCCTCGAGCTCGGGTGCGGCACCGGCGGCAACCTCGCGATGCTCGGCGCGCTGGGCCACGTCGTCGCCGTCGAGCCCGACGCGTCGGCGCGAGAGGTCGCGCGCGCGCGTCACCCGTCGGTCGAGCTGATCTCGTCGGTCGACGAGCTCGCGGGCCCGGCGTTCGACGCCGCCTTCGCGTTCGACGTGCTGGAGCACCTCGACGAGCCGCGCGCCGTCCTCCGCAGGCTCCGCGCGTTCTGCGTGCCCCAGGCGCCGCTCTTGGTGACGGTGCCGCAGCACCCGTGGCTCTTCGGGGCGCACGATCGCTTCCTCCACCACGCGCGCCGGTACACGGAACGCTCGCTCCGCGACGATCTCTCCGCGGGCGGGTTCGAGGTCGAGCGCGTGCGGCAGCTGAGCTCGCTGGCGCTGCCCGCGGCGTGCGCGGCGCGAGCGATCGAGATCGCGCGGGCGCTCGTCGGTCGTCCGGCGCCGCCCGCGCCCCGCGGAATGTCCGTTCCGCCCGAGCCGCTGAACTCGCTGCTCCGCGCCGCGTACGTCCACGAGCCGCGGCAGCGGCTCCCGACGGGCCTGGGCCTGATGGCGGTCGCGCGCGCGGCGCCGCGGTGAGCCCGAGAGGCGGGCGCGGCGCTCCCCGATCTGCCGCTCTCGCGACGAGCGCGCGGGACCTCCGTGAGCCAAGGGGGCCACGCCGAGACGCGCGAGCACGGCAGGCACGGGCCGTCCGCGCTTCGGGCGCGGGCGGCGCTGCGCGGCGCTCCCCGTGATGAGCATCGTGGGCTGAAGAGGCGGGCAACTCATCCCGCTGCCCCCACCCAGAAATCCGACAGCAACTCGGCCTGCTGCAGAACCGTGTTCGTCGCCGCCTCCTGCTTGTCGGGCGGGTACCCGTACTTGCGCAGGATGCGCTTCACGATGACGCGCAGCTTGGCGCGGACGGACTCCTTCACGGTCCAGTCGATGGTGGCGTTCTGCTTCACGGTGTCGACCAGCTCGCGCGCGATGGTGCGCAGCGTCTCGTCGCCGAGCACCTTGACGGCGGTGTCGCTGACCTCGAGCGCGTCGTAGAACGCCAGCTCGTCGCTGCTGAGCCCGAGCTCCTCGCCCCGCCGTTGGGCGCCGCGCATCTCCTTCGCGAGCTCGATGAGCTCCTCGATGACCTGCGCGGCCTCGATGGCGCGGCTCTGGTAGCGACGAACGGACTTGTCAAGGAGGTCGGCGAAGGAGCGTGCCTGCACCAGGTTGTGCTTCGAGCGCACCTTCACCTCGTCGTTGAGGAGCTTCCGGAGCAGCTCGATCGCCAGATTCCGGTGCTTCATCCCGCGAACGTCGGCGAGGAACTGGTCGGACAGGATCGAGATGTCGGGCTTCTTCAGGCCCGCCGCCGCGAAGATGTCGATGACCTGGTCGCTCACGATCGCCTTCGAGACGATCTGCCGGATGGCGTGGTCGATGTCGCCCGAGCCCTTCCGGTCCCCGACCTGCGTCTTGGCGATGGCCGTGCGCACGGCCTGGAAGAAGCCGACATCATCGCGGATGCGGATCGCCTCGTCGTGCGGCACGGCGAGCGCAAACGCCTTCGACAGCTCGGCGACGACCTGGAGCAGCCGCTCCTTGCCGCTCTCCTGGGCGAGCACGTGCTCCTGCGCGGCGGGCA
>JADLFU010000050.1 GCA_020849655.1 Polyangiaceae bacterium
CGAACCTCACACCGGCGGCGAGCGCCTCGCGCGAGAGCGCCCTCCGCTCGCCGGCGACGCCCAGCCTCGGCAGCGCGAGGGAGACCGACACGGCCGAGAGGCCGAGCGTCGCGGAGACGAGCAGCACGGCGTCCGCGCGCCCCGTCCAGGCGAGCAGCGCGCCGCCCAGCGCCGGACCGACCATCATGCACAGCTGCCACACCGTCGACGAAGTGGCCGCTGCGCGCGGCAGGCCCGGGCGATCGACGAGCAGCGGCAACAGCGCCTGCGACGCCGGCGCGCCGAAGCTGCGCACCGTGCCGAGGAGCGCCACGATGACGAAGATGGGCGCCGTCGCGCGCGGCGCGAGGAGCACCGCGCCCGCGAGCGACATCGAGCCCAGCGTGCCGAGCAGGGCCGTGACGCTGACGACCTTCGCGCGGTCGAACCTGTCGGCCGCGTGCCCGCCGAACGGCGCAGAGAGCAGCATCGGCACGAACTGCACGAGCCCGAGCAGCCCGAGATCGAGCGCGCGCCCGGTGACCGCGTACACGTGGAACCCCACGACGAGGAACTGCACCTGCCACGCGAGGATCGAGCACGCGCGGTGCGCGTAGAACACGCGGAGCGCGCGGCTCACCCCGCCCCCCACTCGCGCAGCGCGCGCAGCCACGCCCTCACCGGGGCAACGACGGGAGCCTTCGCCGGCAGGCCGGAAGCACGCACGCCCGCCCGCGCGAGCTCGCGGAGCGCGCGCGGCAGGTGCCAGTCGCAGGTCGCCACCTGCACCTCGCCCACCCCGAGCGCGCGGAGCAGCGCGGCCGAGCGCGCGGCGTTCTCGCGGGTCGAGAGGCTGACGAGCTCCCGCACGATCGACCCGCCCGGCACGCCGAGGGCCATCAGCGCGGCCCGCATCGCGTCCGCCTCGGCGACGCCGTCCCACCTCCGCCCCCCGGAGGCGATGATCCACGTGCCTGGGCGCCACGCGGCCGCCGCGACCGAGACGCGCCGCCCCGCCGCGGTCTCGGGTGACATCGATCCGACGCGGCACCCGAGCACGACGATCGCGCGGCTCAAGTCAGCACCTCATGAGCGAGCGTCGCGTGCGTGACCGCGCGTCGCCCGACGCGGAGCGCCGCCACGACCTCGGCCACGCGCGCGAGCTTCTCGCGCCACGGCACGCGCAGATCGGGCTGGAAGCGCGCGAGCTCGCCGAGGCCGTCGCCCGCGTCGAGCGCCTCCACGCCGTGCAGCTCGAGGTTCACCGCGCGGTCGCCCTCGACTCCGCGCACGAGCGCCCGCCGCGCGAGCGACGGCGCGAGCGCGAGGCTCGTCCCGATGAGCGGCAGCCGCGCGCCCCGCGTCACCTGCACCGGCAGCATCCGCAGCCCGCCCCCGCGCTCGAAGTAGCGCGCGCCGCGCCGGTAGGGCTCGCGCGGCGCCGCGAGCGCCCGAGGATCTCCCACGATCGCGCCCGATCTCGCGCGCGCGAGCCTCCGCGCCGCCAGCACCGCGAGCTTCGCCGTCCAGTACGACGGGCACGGGAACACCGACGCGTCGTACTCGGCGCCGCTCGCCTCCACCGCGTCGAGCAGGCGGTCGGACACCGTGTAGCCCGGCGCTCGAAAGCCGCGCGGGCGCTGGCCCGTCGCCTGCTCGAGCACGTCGCGACCGACGCGCACCTGGCGCTCGAGCTCGACGCTCGGCAGCTCGACGAGATCGTACCGGTGGTCGAGCGTGTGGTTGCCGATCTCGTGGCCCTCCCGCGCCGCTGCGCGGAGGCCGTCGGCCGCCGGCCCGTACGCCATGTCGGCGCCCACCGCGAACAAGGTCAACGGCAGCTCGAGCGCGCGCGCCCACGCGAGCAGCCTCGGCAGCGCGAGCTCGTACACGGGGAACTCCCGCGCCGACAAAACGACGCTCCCCGGACCCTGCGACCCGGGGAGCCCGTGGATGGCCCGGTAGTGACGGAGCTCGTCGAGGTCGATGGAGACCCCGAGATACACGGCTCAGCCGCCGGCCATCTTCGCGACCTCGGAGGCGAAGTCGTCGCTCTTCTTCTCGATGCCCTCGCCGCGCTCGAACCGCGCGAACCGACGGATGGTCACCATGCCGCCCGCCGCCTTCGCGACCTCGGCGCGGAGCTTGTCGATCGACGAGCCGGGCGTCACGCACGACTCCTGATCGAGCAGGCAGACCTCGGTGAACCACTTCGCCTTCTTGCCCTCGATGATCTTCGGCCACGCGGCCTCGGGCTTGCCCTCGTCCTTCAGCTGGGCGGCGAAGATCTCGGCCTGCTTCGCGACGGCGTCGGCCGGCACATGGGCCTTCTCGACCCACTGCGGCGACATCGCCGCGATCTGCATCGCGGTGTCGTCGGCGAAGGCCTTGACCGCCGCGTGGCCCGCGAGGTCGGGCGTCTCGGTGCCGAGCTCGAGGAGCACGCCGATCTTGCCGCCCATGTGCACGTAGCTCGCGATCAGGCCCGCGCCGTCGAGGTCGAAGCGCGCCCAGCGGCGCACCTGGATGTTCTCGCCGATGGTGCCCGCGATCGCCTGCCGCGTCGCCTCGAGCGTCTTGTCGCTGCCCGGGTACGGGCGGCCGCCGAGGTCTTCGCCGGCCGGCGTCGCCAGCGCGACGTCGACGACGTCGCCGACGAACCGCTGAAAATCGGGGTTGCGCGCGACGAAGTCCGTCTGGCTGTTGACCTCGACGATGACCGCGTGCTTGCCGCCCGGCGCGATCGCGGCGCGCACCTCGCCCTCGGTGGCCGCCGCGCCCGCGCGCTTCGCGCTCTTCGCCAGGCCCTTCTTCAAGATGACCTCGACGGCCTTTTCCATGTCGCCCTCGGCCTCGACGAGCGCTGCCTTGCAGTCGCTCATCCCGGCCTGGGTGCGCTCACGAAGCTCCTTGACCATGCTCGCGGTGATGTCCGCCATGACTGTCTCTCCTGCTTCTCTCTGTAAGGACTGGGGGGCCTCGTCGTTCGACGGGCGACGCGGGCCACGGCCGCGCGGGGCGCGCTCGACCTCGACCTTGGGGCCGCGCGCCGGGCCGGCGTCGACCGTGTCGCGGCCCGTGTCGCGGCGGCGCGAGAGGCCCTCGACGCACGCGTCGGCGACGCGCGCGGTGATGAGCTTGATCGAGCGGATCGCGTCGTCGTTGCCCGGGATGATGAAGTCGATGAGGTCCGGGTCGCAGTTGGTGTCGGTGATCGCGACGACCGGGATGCCGAGCTTCTTCGCCTCGGAGACGGCGATCGCCTCCTGGTGCGGATCGATGACGAACATCGCGTGGGGGAGCGCGCCCATGTTCTTCAGGCCGCCGACGTACTTCTCGAAGCGCTCGCGCTCCTTCTCGAGCTGCGAGACCTCCTTCTTCGGCAGCTGCTCGTAGGTGCCGTCCTCCTTCATGCGCTCGAGCGAGCGGAGGCGGTCGAGGCCGCCCTTGACGGTGCGGAAGTTCGTCAGGGTGCCGCCGAGCCAGCGGTTCGTGACGAAGAACATCTGCGCGCGGGTCGACTCCTCGATGACGATCTCCTGCGCCTGGCGCTTCGTGCCGACGAACAGCACGTGCCCGCCCTTGCCGACCGTCTCGACGAGGAAGTCGTACGCCCGCTTGAAGAGGCGCGCCGTCTGGTCGAGATCGACGATGTGGACGCCGTTGCGCGCGCCGTAGATGAACGGGCGCATCTTGGGGTTCCACCGCTTGGTCTGGTGGCCGAAGTGGACGCCGGCGTCGATCAGCGAGCGGACGGGGAGCGGGAAGGCAGAGGCGGCGGCCTCGGCGGGCTGGGTCATCTGGGTGCTGTCCTTTCCTGGTTTCGGTTGTGCCTCCGCGCCCCGCGCGGGCCAACCGGCTGACGCCGGCACCGGACCCGTCGCTTGCCGCTCGCGGTCGAAGGCCGACCGGGAGGGGGGACGCGTGTGGATTCTCTCGAGGAGCCGAGAGGGGGCGTGCCCATAGCATCGCTCTCGCGGGGACGGCAAGCCGTTCGGCGCGCCGCATCGTGTCGACGAAGTTGTTCGCGCCGTCCGGCGCCCACTATCGTGGCGGCCATGAAGAAGCTCTCCCTCCCCCTCTTCGTCGTCCTCACCACCCTCGGCGCCGCGCTCGCGGCGTGCGGCGGCGCCCCGGCTGCCCCGAGCGCCCCGAGCGCTCCGGGCGCCCCGAGCGCCTCCGCGCCCGCGGCCCCCGCGGCCCCCGCGGCGTCTCACTTACCCGAGACGTCGAGGCGCCAGCGGTACCCGACGGCGCGCCCACGTGGGCGCGCCGTCTCTTCTTTGTAACCTTACCTGGGCGAGCCGATCACCGCGGTCACGTAGACCGGACGCCACGGGACGCGCGCGCGCTCGACGCGGAACCCGTAGCCCGGCCGCGCGAGCGCGCCGGTCATCTCGCGGAGCTCGTCGTGGGAGTAGGCGCGCAGGCACGACGCGAGGCCGTCCCACGTCGTCGCGGCGGGGATGAGCGGCAGCGCGTACGTCAGCGCGAGCGCGCTCGGCGTCAGCCCTCGCACGAACGGCATCAGCCCGAGCACCGCGAGCGGGATCCCCGCGACCATCCACGCGCCCTGCAGGCTGCGCTCGACGATCTCGAACATCGCGATCGGCTGGCGCTTCGCCGCCGCGTCGGCGAGCACGGCCGTCGCGACCGCGGGCGGGAGGTGGTGGAACGCGTTGAAGATGGTCCGTACGCCTGTCAGCTCCTCCGGCACGGCTGTCGCGTCCGTCGACAGGAGGCGCGCCGTCACCCGCCCGGGCAGCTCGCGCTCGGCGCGGCGGAAGGCGGCCTCGTTCGGGAACTTGTCGGTCAGCGTGAGGTGCGTCGCGCGCGCGTGCTTCGCGGCGAGGGTCTTCACCAGCGACAGCGCCGGCCCGCCGCCGCCCGAGCAGAGATCGACGATCCTGTCGGTGCCCGCCCGCGCCAGCTCCTCCGCGACGATGGGCGCCGCGAGCTCGGAGAGCCCGAGCACCTCCGAGACGACCCGCAGCCAGCCCGTCATCGGGTCGCGCAGCCGCGCGGGGAACCAGTCGAAGTCCTCGAGCTCGGGCGCGGCGACGCGGGGCATCGCGCGATGGTACGCTCTTCGGCGCACAGGTGAGGATTTCAGCATGACCCTCCGATGGGGCGAGATCGCCGGGGCGGCGCTGCTCGGCGCGACGGCCGCGTGCTCGACGTCGAGCGCGGGCGACACGTCGTCGAGCGCCGCGCAGCCCAACCCCTTCGTCGGGACGTGGTCGTGCGTGGGGGACTCGAAGACCCGGATCACCTCGCCCGCCCCGCTCCCGGAGACGACGCGCACCACCTCGACGATCGTCACGATCACGGCCGACGGACCTGGCCACGTGTCGTCGTCGCTCGCCACCGACGGGGGAGGGACGTGCGTCTTGCCGTCGACGCTCTCCGCCGATCGGACGACGCTCACCGCGGACGTCCCCCAGTCGTGCACCTGGGAGACCGGCGAGACCTACGCGTACCAGTCGGGATCGTCGACGATCGCGGCGGACGGACGCGGTTACGTCAGCGAGGCCGTGTGGACCGTGACGGGCAAGACGGCGTCGGGCGCCGAGTTCAGCGGGACGGGCAGCACGACGTCGACCTGCACGCGGCTGTGAGCCGTCAGACGAGGGCGGTCTCGATCGTGATCGGGCCGGAGAGCGCCTTGTGCACGGGGCACTTGTTGGCGATCGCGAGCAGCGACTGGCGCTGCTCGTCGGAGAGCGGGCCGGTGAGCGTGACGTCGCGCCGGATGGCGAACGCCTCGCCGCGGGTCGCGGACAGCCGCACCTCGACCGCCTCGAGGGGCCAGCCGCGCCGCTCGGCGACCATCTTCACTGTCATCGACGTGCACGATCCGAGCGCCGCGAGCAGCATGTCGAAGGGAGACGGGCCGAGATCGCCGCCGCCGTCCGCGAGGGGCTCGTCGGAGAGGAAGCGCAGCGGGCCCGCCTCCACCGTCTGGGTGAACTTCGCCGAGGGATCCGTCTTCACCGTCACGTCACGCATGCTCGCCTCCCGTGCCGCCGACGCGGCTCACCAGGTACCCGACCTGGCTTCGTAGCAGCTCTTTTCCCCAGTCGACGAGCGCGGGCTCGCGGGCGCGGCGGTGCGCGCCGAGCTCGCCGCGCTCGAACAGGCGCTTCGCCGCGAGGCGCCGGAGCTTGCCGCTCGAGGTCTTCGGCAGGGCGCCCGTCGGCAGCGCGACGGCGTGATCGACCGCGAGGCCGAGCAGCGACGCGACGGCCTCGCGCACGCGCGCCGGGACGTCGACGGCGGCGGACGCGTCGCGCTCGAACGCGACGACCAAGCGCTCGCGATCATCGGCGGACGCCCGCGCGCCGAACGCGACGACGTTGCCGCGCCGCACGCCCACGACGCGCTCGGCGGCGGCCTCGACGTCCTGGGGGAACACGTTGCGGCCGTGGATGATGATGAGCTCCTTCGATCGGCCGCAGA
>JADLFU010000051.1 GCA_020849655.1 Polyangiaceae bacterium
CCGCGCTCCTCGAGCTTGTTGTAGATGAACGGCTTGAACAGCTCGAGCGCCATCTTCTTCGGCAGGCCGCACTGGTGCAGCTTCAGCGTCGGGCCGACGACGATGACCGAGCGACCGGAGTAGTCGACGCGCTTGCCGAGCAGGTTCTGGCGGAACCGCCCCTGCTTGCCCTTCAGCATGTCGCTCAAGGACTTCAGCGGGCGCTTGTTGGGGCCCGTGATCGTCTTGCCGCGGCGGCCGTTGTCGAACAAGGCGTCGACCGCCTCCTGCAGCATGCGCCGCTCGTTGCGGATGATGATCTCGGGCGCGTTCAGCTCGAGCAGGCGCTTCAGGCGGTTGTTGCGGTTGATGACGCGACGGTAGAGATCGTTGAGATCGCTGGTCGCGAAGCGGCCGCCGTCGAGCGGGACGAGCGGGCGCAGATCCGGCGGGAGCACCGGGATCGTCGTCAGCATCATCCACTCGGGCCGGTTGCCCGACTCGCGGAACGCCTCGATGACCTTCAGGCGCTTCGCGGTCTTCTTGCGCTTCGCCTCGCTCGTCGCGGCGCGCATCTCGACGCGCAGCTGCTCGCTCATCGCGTGCACGTCGACGCGCTTCAGCATCTCGAGGATGGCCTCGCCGCCCATCATCGCGGTGAACTTGTCGTCGCCGTACTCGTCGAGCAGCTGGTTGTAGCGGTCCTCCGAGAGCAGCTCGCCGTGCGTCAGGCCCGACTCCTTCGGGTCGACGACGATGAAGGCCTCGCAGTAGAGCGCCTTCTCGAGGTCCTTCAGGGTGATGTCGAGAATGTTGCCGATGCGGCTCGGCAGGCTCTTCAAGAACCAGATGTGCGCGACGGGCGTCGCGAGGATGATGTGGCCGAGGCGCTCGCGGCGCACCTTCGACTGGATGACCTCGACGCCGCACTTCTCGCACACGATCCCGCGGTGCTTCATGCGCTTGTACTTGCCGCAGTTGCACTCGTAGTCCTTCACCGGCCCGAAGATCTTCGCGCAGAACAGGCCGTCGCGCTCGGGCTTGAAGGTGCGGTAGTTGATGGTCTCGGGCTTCTTCACCTCTCCCTGCGACCACTCGCGGATCTTCTCCGGCGAGGCGAGGGAGATGCGGAGCGACGAGAAGTTGAGCGGATCCTTGGGCTTGTCGAAGAAGCTGAAAATGTCACGCATGGCCTGTTCTCCTCTCACTCCTCAGCGGCCGCGGGCTGCCCGCCCGGACCTTCGATCAGCTCGATGTTCAAGCACAGAGACTGCAGCTCCTTGATGAGCACGTTGAAGCTCTCCGGGATGCCGGCCTCGAGGTTGTACTCGCCCTTCACGATGGCCTCGTACATGCGGGTGCGACCCTGCACGTCGTCGCTCTTGACCGTGAGGAACTCCTGCAGCGCGTAGGCCGCGCCGTACGCTTCCATCGCCCACACTTCCATCTCGCCGAGGCGCTGGCCGCCGAACTGCGCCTTGCCGCCGAGCGGCTGCTGCGTGACGAGCGAGTACGGGCCGATGCTGCGCGCGTGGATCTTGTCGTCGACGAGGTGGTGCAGCTTCAGCATGTACATCACGCCGACGGTGACCTCGTTGTCGAAGGCCTCGCCGGTACGCCCGTCGAAGAGCACCGTCTGACCGGACGAGGGCAGCCCGGCGACCTTCAACGCGTCCTTGATGTCCTCCTCGTGCGCGCCGTCGAACACCGGCGTGCCGAAGAACACGCCGCGGCGCATCTTGCGGGCGAGGTCCTTCACCTCGTCGTCCGAGAGCTTCTCCACGAAGCCCTCGATCTCGCGATCGCCCTCGAGGATCGTCGAGAGGTGCTTGCGGATCGCGCCGATGTCGAACTTGTGCTCCACCATGTACTGGAGCTGCTGCCCGAGCATGCGCGCGCCCCACCCGAGGTGCGTCTCCAGGATCTGCCCGACGTTCATGCGGCTCGGCACGCCCAGCGGGTTGAGCACGAGGTCGACCGGGGTGCCGTCCTGCAGGTCCGGCATGTCCTCCTCGGCCATGATGCGCGAGACGACGCCCTTGTTGCCGTGGCGCCCGGCCATCTTGTCGCCGACCTGGAGCTTGCGCTTGATGGCGACGTAGACCTTCACCATCTTGATGACGCCCGGCGGCAGCTCGTCACCCTTCGAGAGGCGATCGATCTTGTCGCGGAAGTGCTCCTCGCGCGCGCGGACGAGATCCTCGAGGTCGCGGAGCTTCTGCCCGACGGCCTCCTGGTTCTCGATGGCGATCTCGCCCCAGTACTTCTGCGGGACGTCGGCGAGCGCCTCGGCGGTGATCGCCTGACCCTTCTGCAAGAGGACCTTCCCCTTGTCGTCGACGAGCTTCTGGCTCGGCGCCTTGCCGATGAACTCGCGCTGGATGTTGCGGAAGAACGAGCCGTGGAGGATGCGGACCTCCTCCTGCATCGTGCGCTCGAGGCGCGCGCGCTCCTGGTCCTCGATCTCGCGCGAGCGGTCGTCCTTCTCGGTGCCCTTGCGCGAGAAGACGCGGGCGTTGATGACGATGCCGGCCACGCCCGGCGGCACCTTCAGCGAGCTGTCGCGGACGTCGCCCGCCTTCTCGCCGAAGATCGCGCGGAGCAGCTTCTCCTCGGGGCTGAGCTGCGTCTCGCCCTTCGGGGTGATCTTGCCGACGAGGATGTCGCCGGGCTTCACCTCGGCGCCGATGCGCACGATGCCCGACTCGTCGAGATCCTTCAGGGCCTCCTCGCCGACGTTCGGGATGTCGCGGGTGATCTCCTCCTTGCCGAGCTTCGTGTCGCGCGCGACGCACTCGAACTCCTCGATGTGGATCGAGGTGAACACGTCGTCCTTCGCGATGCGCTCGGAGATGAGGATCGAGTCCTCGAAGTTGTAGCCCTGCCACGGCATGAACGCGACGAGCACGTTCTGGCCGAGCGCGAGCTCGCCCATGTCGACGGCCGGGCCGTCCGCGAGGACGTCGCGCTGCTTCACGCGGTCGCCGGTGCGCACGACCGGGCGCTGCGTGTACGCGGTCGACTGGTTCGAGCGCTGGTACTTCATCAGCGGGTAGATGTCGGGGATCTCGGCGTTGTCGCCGTCGGCCCGCACGACGATGCGCGAGGCGTCGACGCTCTCGACGACGCCGGCGCGGCGCGCGACGACGCACACGCCCGAGTCGATCGCCACGCGGCGCTCCATGCCGGTGCCGACGAGCGGCGCCTCGCTCTGGACGAGCGGGACGGCCTGCCGCTGCATGTTCGCGCCCATGAGCGCGCGGTTCGCGTCGTCGTGCTCGAGGAACGGCACGAGCGCCGCGGCCACGCTCACCATCTGGTTGGGCGCGATGTCCATCAGCTGGAGGTGCTCGGGCGTGACGAGCTTGAACACGCCGTTGTACCGCGCGGACACCAGCGACTCGGCGAACTTGCCGCTCGCGTCGTGGCGGTCGGACGCCTGCGCGATGAACTTCCCCTCCTCCTCGAGGGCCGAGTACCACGACACCTCGTCGAGCACGCGGCCGCTCTCGACGCGGCGGTACGGCGTCTCGACGAAGCCGTACTCGTTCACGCGGGCGTAGGACGACAGGCTCGCGATGAGGCCGATGTTCGGACCCTCGGGCGTCTCGATCGGGCAGATGCGGCCGTAGTGCGTCGCGTGGACGTCGCGCACCTCGAAGCCGGCGCGCTCGCGGGTCAGGCCGCCCGGGCCGAGCGCCGAGAGGCGACGCTTGTGCGTGACCTCCGAGAGCGGGTTCGTCTGGTCCATGAACTGCGACAGCTGCGAGCTGCCGAAGTACTCCTTCACGACCGCGGAGACGGGCTTCGCGTTGATGAGATCGTGGGGCATCAGCGTGTCGATCTCCTGCGACATGCTCATGCGCTCCTTGATCGCGCGCTCCATGCGGACGAGGCCGATGCGGTACTGGTTCTCCATCAGCTCGCCGACGGCGCGCACGCGGCGGTTGCCGAGGTGGTCGATGTCGTCGACGGTGCCGCGGTCGTTCTTCAGCTCGATGAGGTGGCGGACGGTCTCGAGGATGTCCTGCTTCGTCAGCACCTGCTCGGTGAGCGGCGGGCGCTGGTCCTCCGAGACGGAGTTGTAGAACTTGTAGTTGAGCTTGAGCCGGCCGACCTTCGACAGATCGTAGCGCTCGGCGTTGAAGAACAGGTTGAAGAACAGCTGCTTCGCCGTCTCGAGCGTCGGCGGATCACCCGGGCGCAGGCGGCGGTAGATCTCGAGAATGGCCTCGTCTTCGCTCTCGACCTTGTCGACGAGCAGGGTGTTGCGCAGGTAGGGCCCGACGTTCAGACCGTCGATGAACAGCACCTTGAACTGATCGATGCCCTTCTCACGAAGCGCTTCGACCTTGTCGGCGGTGAGCTCTTCGTTCGCCTGGAGAATGACCTCGCCGGTCGACTTGTCGACGATGTCCTCGGCGGACACGGTCCCCTCGATGTCCTCTTCCTCGATGGCGATCCGCTTGAGCTTCATGTCCTGGATCATCTTGATCGCCGACCGCGTAAACTTGCGGTTCTTGCGAACGATGACCTCGCGGGTGTCGGGGTGGCGGATGTCGCGGGTGGCGCGCTGACCGAGCAACAGCTCGACGTCGACCGACTTCTCGAACTTGCCCTTGCCGAGAATGAAGATCGTCTCGGTGTCGTAGAAGTGATCGAGGAGCTCCTTGGTGGAGTACGCCAGGGCCTTGAGCAACACGGTGGCCGGCATCTTGCGGCGGCGATCGATCCGGACGTGCAGGATGTCCTTGGTGTCGAACTCGAAGTCGAGCCAAGAGCCGCGGTTGGGGATGATGCGCGCCGAGTGGATGAGCTTGCCCGAGGAGCCGGTCTTGCTCTTGTCCTGGTTGACGAAGAAGAAGGCGCCGGGCGAACGGTGCAGCTGCGAGACGATGACGCGCTCTGTGCCGTTGATCACGAAGGAGCCGTTCTCGGTCATGAGCGGGATATCGCCCATGTAGACCTCCTGCTCCTTCACTTCCTTGACGGTATCCTTCGGCGCCTC
>JADLFU010000052.1 GCA_020849655.1 Polyangiaceae bacterium
GGTCACCAGCACCACGCCCGCCGCCGAGCGAGCCAGGCGAACGTCGTCGTCGACCTCCGTGACGAACCGCTGCGCCCCGTCGACCCCCAGGATGTACGCTGGCGGGTCGTAGCCGGGCTCCTCCATCTCTTTCAGCGTGAGGTAGCCCATCTCCTTCAGGCTGCACGTGGCGCACTCGTCTCCACAGATCAGACATGGCGCGACAGCGGTGGGCGCCGGCGGCGCACACTTCATCGGGACGCCCAGGACCCCGCCCACGTAGTGGTGGCCGAGCGCGGCGACGGTGTTCATCGCGGGGATGCTCGTGAGCTTCTGGGCCGAAGTCCAGAGCACGCCGAGCACGCCATACCCCGCCGTGCAGAAGGAGCTCGTCTGGCCGAGGGTCGCCGCACCAGGAAAGCGAGAGACGTCCCAGTCGACGAAGCTCGGGCTCGTTGGCGGCGCGGTGGGCGGGAGCAGCGGGCGCGCCGGGTAGATGGAGTCGGGCAGGAAGGTGCTGGCGGGGAAGCTGGTGCCAGCTGGGGGATCGCTCAGCTCGGTCGACGGGATGACGGCGACCGGCGTCCAGTTCGATCCCTGAACGCCGAACTCGCTTGGCTCAATAGGGCAGAACTGTTGACAAGTCGATGGGCTCGGCTTCGGTGGAGGACCGGGCGGCAGGACACACTTACACGCGCGCAAGCCAATATCCACGCGCGGCGCAATGAATCCACTGACCGGATACGCCCCCGGCGCGCTCGGGGGCAGCAAGATTGGGTCGAGGCGCAACTTCGCCCACGTGTCGTCCGCCGCGCTCGCCGCCAGCGACGTGGACTCGACCACGATCCTCGAACAAGGCTCGCGGTCGCACGCGTCGCCCACGTACGGGAACGGCACGCCCACCGTCCTCTCGATGTCGACGTTGCAGTTCGCCTGGTCTGCATTCTTCGTGGTCTTGCAGTTGTCGCACGCGTCGCCGACCGCGTCACCGTCGGCGTCCCTGCCGAAGCTGCACGCCCCGGTGCCGTCGCCCATGCGAACACACGCGCTCGTGCCGTTTCCAGTCTGCGCGAGGCACACGAGATCGGACACCGCGATCGAGTCAGCCGGCCCCGCCACCGTGCAGGACACCAGGCCTACCGCAGGAGCAGCCCGGTCGGACAGGTTGGGGCACGTGTCGCACGCGGTTCCGATTCCGTCGGCGTCTCCGTCGTCAGCCTGCGTGGGGTTCGACTGGCGCGGGCAGTTGTCGCACAGATCGCCGACTCCATCGTCGTCGGAGTCGACCGACGCCTCGCACATCGATCCGCCGGCGCAGGGGTGGGGAGCCGGCGGCCCCCCTCCAATCGCCGGCACCCACGAGACCAGACCCGCCATGGTCGGCCGGCACCGCAGTCCTCTCGGCTCCCGAGGGTTGCAGTGGGCGTCGGTCGTGCAGCAGACTGGGTCGGGGATAGCGCACTTGTCGCACGCGTCGCCGAGACCGTCGCGGTCCGCGTCGGGCTGGTCGAAGCCAGCGACCCCCGCCTGGTACGGATTCACAATGGCGGGACAGCTGTCGCACACGTCCGGCGCCCCGTCCCCGTCGGCGTCGTTCACCGCTCGCCCGGTCCCGGAGCCACCGACGGCGAGTTCGTTCTCGTTCACGCCGTCGCCGTCGCGGTCGAGGCGCGTGTCGAACTGAAGCGTGTAGGCTCCCGCGACGGGGTAGAGCGGATCGGCCAGCCTGGGGCAAGGATCGCACGCGTCGGGGATCTGGTCTCCGTCGGTGTCGATGTCTTCCCCGACACCGACGCCCCCGCCTCCCTTGTCACAGTAGCCCTTCAGACGACCGAGCGAGTCCCACACACCCGAGCCTCGCAAGAAGCTCTGCGCGGCGACGGTATCGAGCGCGGCGACCTCGGACAAGACGCGGTACCCAGCCGGCGACCCGGAGGAGAAGATGTCGAGCGGGTCGACGTGGGTCTCCGTGTAGTGCCGGCTGATGACGCCGCACAACAGCCTGGGTTGCCACGCGGGAAACAACCCGCCGCCAGAGTCTCCCGAGAGGCTTCCGTGGTAGCCCCCGGCCAGGACCGTCGTCCAGTCCCAGGAGTTGCGGTAGATGCCGCGCGACCCTCCGCCGAACGGCACGTAGTGCCACCCGGAGGAGAACGCAGCGGTTCGGGTCGACGAGCCGCTGCCCCCGAAGCTCGTCGCGCCGAACCCGACGAGGAACCCCCCACCGACGCCTCCGCATTCCGATTGACTCGGGATGAGCGCCGGCAGAGTCTGACTCACCGGCACGCGCCGCGACAGCGGCATGGTTGCGCTACAGCTGCGGTGGATGGTCTCCCCCCTTCCCACGAACGGGAACGAGCCGGTGTCGGCCGCGCCGTTGCCCACCGCCGCTGCCGGCCTCGCGAACGTCACCGCACCAAGCGCGATCGAGCTGTAGATGAGGAGACGAACGGACGGACGGACGGACGGACGGACGGACGGGGCGAAATTTGTGCCATGTTGCCTCCGCGACGAGGTGGACTCGCCGCGAGCGTACGCCCCGGGCGTCGGACGCACAAGCGCTTGCTAGCCCGATGCGAAAAGGCGCGCCTCTGTCCCTCTCTGCGCGCATCGGCGCATCGTGACCACCGATTCCGGCGCATCGTGAACGCCGATTCCGGCATCGTGAACACCGATTCCGGCATCGTGAACACCCCTCGGCGCCGGTCGCCGGGGCAGCGACCGACACCCTCTCGGGTCTCCCGACGGCCCCCCGCGTAGGCGGGCGGGCATGGCCACGGAGAGACTGGAGATGCACGTACTCAAGGAGATTTTCAGGCAGAAGTGGACGCTCGGGCGGAGCCACCGGGAGGGGGTCGCCGCGCTCGGTGTGAGCATCGGGAAGATCTCGGGGCGCGAAGGCGAGCGCCTCGGCGCTCGGGCTGGACTCGGCGAGCATCGAGCGGCTCTCGGACGTAGAGCTCGAGGCGGCGCTGTACCCGAAGGCGGTGGCGGCGTGCGCGCGGCCGGTGCCGGACTGCGCGGCGCTGCACGCCGAACTGAGGCGACCGAAGGTGACGCTCGCGCTGCTGCACCTCGAGTTCCAGGAGCGGCACCCGGACGGGATCGGCTACACCGCGTTCTGCGAGCGCTACCGCGAGTGGGCGGCGCGCGCGTCACCGGTGATGCGCCAGCGCCACGTCGCGGGCGACAAGCTGTTCGTCGACTACGCGGGGATGCGACCCAAGATCGTCGATCCGCAGACCGGTGAGGTGACGAGTCGAGCTCTCCGTGGCGGTGCTCGGCGCGTCGAACTACACGTACGCGGAGGCGACGCGCACGCAGCGGGTGCCGGATTTCGTCGGGAGCCTCACGCGCGCGCCAGGGTGGAGGCGGGCGTGCTCATCGCGGAGCGGTGGATGCTCGCGCGCATCCGCGACGAGACCTTCTCCGATCTCGGCGATGCGGCCGCCGAAGCCGAAGCGGGCCCTCTTCGAGGCGAACGCCGAGCGAAAGGACGTCGACCTCAACCATTGGCACGTCGTGCGGGGGACCGTACGCCGGTTGAGGTGCCACTGGGACTGCTCTCTGGACGGAGCTGCGCGCGGGCGTGTAGCGTCGCGCGCGATGCGAGCCGCGTGCCTCCCACGACCGACGAGCCCCCACTTCGCACCCTCCTCTCTCGGCGCCGCCCCTCTGCCCCGCGCGCTCACGGTGGGGAGGGCGACGTGAGGCGCGCGCTGTCTCTCGTGACGCTCGGCTCGGCGCTCGTCACCTCGCCGAGCGACGCGCAGGTGCGCTTCCGTCGCCCGGTGGACGCGGCGGTCAACGTCTCCTACGGCTTCGACCACGACAGCGGGTCGGGCTGCCAGGACTACGCCTGCGGGAGCAACTGTTACGACAGCCACCGCGGCACCGACTTCCCCGTGGACTGGGACACCCCGGTCCTCGCGGGCGCCAGCGGCGTCGTGACCGAGGTGTTCACCGGGTGCCCCGACCAGGGCTACGATTGCTCCCCATGCGGAGGCAAGCTCGGAAACTACGTCCGGCTGCAGCACGCCGACGGCTCGGCGACGGCGTATGGCCACATGAGGGCGGGCGGGATGACTGTGATCGAGGGCCAGTCGGTCGCGTGCGGCCAGCAGATCGGCCTCTCCGGCTCGAGCGGGTGCAGCGACGGGCCGCACGTCCACTTCGCCTACGATCCCGGCGGCGGGTGGAGCTGGGTGGACCCGTACGCGGGATCGTGCAGCGGCACGGCCGTCAGCGCGTGGACCGATCAGGGCCCCTACGGCGGCACCCCGGGCGCGTCCTGCACGTGCTCGGGCGCGAGCGAGACCTGCAACGGCGTCGACGACGACTGCGACTCGCTCGTCGACGAGGACGACGTGTGCGAGGTGGCGCTCCTGGCGGAGCAACCAGTGGCCTACGCGCCCCCGTCGCACACCGACGTGAACAAGGACGGCCGCGCGGATCTCTGCGCGCGCGGCGCCGCCGGCTTCACTTGTTGGGTCGCGGTCCCGGGCGGCTGGGACGCCTCGCCGTGGGCGCCCGTCGCGCTGTCGGACGCGAACGGCTGGGCGGACGCCGCCAACTACGCGACGCTGCGGATGGGTGACGTCGACGGCGACGGGAGGGCGGACGTCTGCGGGCGCTCGGACACGGCGTTCTCGTGCGCGCTGTCGACCGGATCGGGCTTCGGCGCGTTCACTGTGTGGCGGGACGGGCTGTCGGACGCGAACGGCTGGGCCAACCCGAGCTACTACACCACGCTGCGCCTCGCCGACGTGGACGGCGATGGCCGCGAGGATCTGTGCGCCCGGGACGCCGCGGGCTTCGGCTGCTGGCTCTCCACCGGCGCCGGGTTCGACCGGCGCGTCGAGGGCCCGCGCTGGAGCGATCTCGCCGGGTACGGCGCCGCGAGGCACTTCGGGACGCTGCGCATGGGCGATCTCGACGGCGACGGCCGCGCCGACGTGTGCGTCCGAGGCCCGGCCGGGATCGAGTGCGCGCGGAGCGATGGCGACGGCTTCCCCGTCAGCATCACGGGTCCCAAGTGGTCGGACGCCAGCGGCTTCGGCGCGCTCGGGTACTGGAGCACGCTGCGCATGGCCGATCTCGACGGCGACGGGCGCGAGGATCTCTGCGTCCGCACCTCGACCGATCTGCGCTGCGCGCTCTCGACGGGGAGCGGGTTCGGCGATCCGGTGGTGCTCGGCGCGCTCTCCGACGCGAACGGCTGGGGCAACCGCGCCTACTACGCGACGCTGCGGGTCGGCGACATCGACGCCGACGGGCGCGAGGAGCTCTGCGCGCGCGAGGCCGCCGAGATGGCGTGCTGGAGCTGGGACGGGAGCGCGGGCGTGCGGCGCGCCGGGCCGGCCTGGAGCGACGCGAACGGGTGGGCGACGGCCCCGTACTACCAGACGATCCGCGCGGCGGATTTCGACGGTGACGGGCGCGACGATCTGTGCGCGCGGGCCGACTCGGGCTGGCGCTGTCACCGCGCCCTCGGCGCCACGTTCGGCGACGCCGTGCCGCTCGACGCGCTGACCACCGCCGTCGGGTGGGCGCAGCCACAGTACTACTCGACCATCATGTCCGCCGGGCGCGGCCTCGGCGCGGCGGGGAGCGCGGGGTCCGCCGGCGGCAAGGCTGGCAACAGCGGGAGCGCAGGCTCCACCGGTGTCGGCGGCAAGGCTGGCA
>JADLFU010000053.1 GCA_020849655.1 Polyangiaceae bacterium
CGGCGTCGCGCGCCACCAGCACCTTGTCGGCGCGCAGCTCGACGGGCGTGAGCGCCGAGTCTCCGAGCTCGAGCGAGCCGTCGTCGGGGACGATGAGGCCACCCTGCGCGCAGAGCGTCCACGCCCCGGGCACGGCGTCGAAGAGCGCCGCGACCGCCTCGTGCTCCGTGCTCGGCATGCGGCGCGCCAAAGCACGCGGAGTGCCAGCGCGACGGAAGGGAAATTCAGCTGTGGCGGGGTCGCGAGTGGACATGTGCGTCCACCCAGGGAGGACCGGAGGGCGATGTCGTGCGCGGCCCGCCACGCGCCCGCCAGCTCAGCCGGCGGCATCGTCAGGCGCCGCGGCGGCGCGGCTCGAGTCGGGCGGGGTCTCCGAGGCCATCGGCAGCTCGACCACGAACCTCGCACCACCTCTCGACCAGGCGCGATCGAGCCAGACGTCTCCCCCGTGCGCGCGGGCGATCTCGCGCGCGATCGGCAGGCCGAGCCCCGCGCCCGTGGCGTCGCTCGAGCGATCTTTGGCGCCGCGATAGAACGCCGCGAACACCTCGTCCGCGTCCTCCGCCGCGACGCCCGCGCCTGCGTCGACCACCGCCACCGAGACGCGCTGCCCCACCATCGTCGCCGAGAGCTCCACGCGCGCGCCCGGCGGGCTGTGCGCCACGGCGTTGTCGAGCAGGTTGCGGAACAGCCGCGCGAGGTCGGCCCGCGGGCCGCGCACGCGCGCGTCGGGCGTCGCCGGCGTCGAGAGCTCCACGCCGCGGGCCTCCGCGGGGCCACGCGCGAGCCTGACGGCGTCCGAGAGCACCTCGTCGAGGCGGCTCTCCGTCGAGGCGGCCGTCGGCGCGCGCTGCGCGCGGGCGAGGACGAGCAGATCCTGGGCGAGCGTGATGAGCGCCTCGGTCTCCGCGAGCGCCTCCTCGATCGAGCCCTTGTACTCCTCGGCGCTCCGGGGCCGGCGCAGCGCGAGCTGCAGCTCTCCGCGGAGCGTCGCGAGCGGTGATCTCAGCTCGTGGGCCGCGTGCGACACGAACGTGCGCTGGATGGTGATCAGCCGCTCGAGCTCCGCGATCATGTGGTCGAGATCCCGCCCGAGCGAGGCCGTCTCCGAGCTGCCCCGCAGCGTGCCCCCGACGCGCGCCGTCAGCTGGCCCTCCGCGACGCTGCGCGCGACGCTCGCGATGGCGTCGACGTCGGAGGCGAGGCGCGTGCCGAGCCACCGCGCGAGCACGCCGGTGAGCGTCGTCGCGCCGAGGAAGAGGAGCGCGAAGACCCGCTCCAGGTATGCGAGGTCCTCGTCGACCGTCCCCTGCGAGACGGCGTAGAGCAGGATCTCGGTGCGATCCCTGGCGAGCGGCATCACGACCGCGCGCAGCGTCCGCCCGGAGATGGTGAGCGTCTGCGTGCTGCCGTCCTCGTCGCCGGGCTCGAGGTCGCCGAGCGCGGAGAGCGGCGGCGGAGGTGACAGCTTGCTCGTCGAGGCGAGCACGTCGCCGTTCGCGGCGTACACGACGACGTGCCGCGGCACGCGCTTCGGCCGCTCGGGATCCTCGACGCGCGCGTCCTCGACCCGCGGCGGGCCCGCGGACTTGCTGAGCACGAACGCGGTCGCCTTTGCCTCCGCGCGGATGGACTCGTCGAGGTGGCGCGTCTCCTCGCGCGCGACGACGAGGTACGCGGTGACGAAGGAGACGCCGAGCACGCTCGCCGCGACGAGCGTCAGCGACAGCGACAGCCGGTGCTTCAGCCTCACGGCGCGGCGGGTTCGGGCGCGATCCGGTAGCCGACGCCCCGCACCGTCTCGATCATGTGCGCGTGGTCGCCGAGCTTCTCCCGGAGGTTCTTCACGTGCACCTCGATGACGTTCGAGCCGGGGTCGAAGCTCATCTCCCACACCTTCGCGAGGATCTCCATGCGCGGCACGACGCGCCCCGCCTCCTTCGCGAGGTGCGCGAGCAGCGCGAACTCGCGCGGCGTCAGATCCAGGCGCTGGCCCGAGAGCGTCGCCTTGCGCTCGGCGCGATCGAGGTGCAGCGCGCCGATCCTCAGCGGCACCTCGCCGGGCGCGCCGCGCCGGCCGAGCGCGCGCACGCGGGCCAGCAGCTCCGCGAGATCGAAGGGCTTGGGGAGGTAGTCGTCGGCGCCCGCGTCGAGCCCCGCGATGCGCTCGGCGACCTCGGCGCGCGCCGTCAGCATCAGGATGGGCACGCGCGCGCCGCGCTCGCGCACCTCGCGCAGCACCGAGAGACCGTCGAGCTCGGGGAGCATCCAGTCGAGGATCACGAGATCGTACTTCAGCTCGCGGATCTGGTTCACCGCCTGGCGGCCGTCGCCGACGAGATCGACCGTGTGGCCGTCCTCGGTCAGCGCGCGCATCAAGAACCGCGCGAGCTTCTTGTTGTCCTCGACGACGAGCACCTTCATCGGCCGGTCCTCCGGGCGTTGTAGAGTCGCGACATGCTGGGCCTGTCCAGGTTGTTCTTCTACCCCATCAAGGGCGCGCGGGGCGTCGAGGTCTCCTCCGCGCGCGTCACGCCCCTCGGGCTCGAGCACGATCGCAGGTTCATGTTCGTCGACGAGGCGGGGGTGTTCGTCTCCCAGCGAGAGCACCCGGCGCTCGCGCGGATGGTCGTCACCGTCGAGGACGAGCGGCTCCTCGTCCACGTCGACGGGCTCGGCGCGGCGACCGCCCCGCTCGTGCCCGAGGGCGCCCCGCTCGAGGTCGAGATCTGGCGCGACCGCGTGGACGCGCTGCGCGTGGAGGGCGAGGTCGAGGCGCTCGCGCGCGAGCTGCTCGGCGCTCCGGTGCGCCTCGCGTACTTCCCCGCCACCTCGCGCCGCCAGGTCGATCTCGCCTACGCGGAGCCGGGCGACTCGACGCACTTCGCCGACGGGTTCCCGCTGCTGGTCGTCGGCGCCGAGTCGGCGCGTGAGGTGGCGCGGCAGGTCGGCCACGAGGTGCCCATCGAGCGGTTTCGCCCCAGCCTCGTCGTCGAGGGCGCGCCCGCCTTCGACGAGGACACCTGGCGCGAGATCACGGTCGCGGGGCGCCGGGTGCGCCTGCCGAAGCCGTGCGCGCGCTGCGCGGTCACGACCGTCGATCACCTGACGGGCGAGCGCGGGCGCGAGCCCCTCGCGACCCTCGCGCGGACCCGCAAGGTGGGGCAGAAGGTGATGTTCGGGATGAACGCGCTCATCGACGGCGACGGGACGCTGCGCGTCGGAGACGCCGTCGCGATCACCCGCCGCGCGCCAGCGGCACCGCCTGAACTGTCGTGAAACCCGGTGGAGCAGAGGGGGATCGAACCCCTGACCTTCGCATTGCGAACGCGACGCTCTCCCAGCTGAGCTACTGCCCCGGGGAAGGGCCGCGGTAAGTACTCTCTCCAGCGGCCCCGTCAAGCAAAAAGCGATAAGGGCTGGTTCGCCGCGCCGGGGGTGCGCGAGCCCTCCTTCAGATCGGTCGCGTTGTCGTCGGTGTCGGCGCCGTCGGGGAGGCGCGAGTACGACGAGCCGTCCGCGTGCGGGGCCGTGAGCGCCGCGCCCTCCACCAGGTTGTTGCCGGAGTTCCACGCGACCGAGTCGACCCGCTTGCTGCCGTCGAACAGGCCCACGCCGCCGCCGTCCTTGCCCATCGCGAAGCTCAGGGTGCCGTCGGACGAGCCGCCGAACTTCGAGCCGGCCACGACGAAGTACCCGCCGGCCGAGATGGAGTCGCCGGAGCCGCCCTTCCACGTGGATTGCGGGTTTCCAGACATCCCCGCGTACTTCAGCTCCCAGCCGTCGAGCGAGACGGACTTCGACGTCGGGTTGAACAGCTCGACGTACTCGTCGTCGGCCGAGGCGCCCGTCGTCGCGACCTCGTTGACCACGAGGTGATCGGTGGCCGAGGCGCCGCCCGCCGCGCTCCCCGCCGCGCCCGCGCTCGCGCCCGCCGCGCCAGCGCTCGAGCCCGCGGCCCCCGCCGCGCCGGCGCTCGAGCCCGCCGCGCCGCCGCCCGCGCCACCCTTGCCGGCGGTCGCCGTCGCGCCGGCTGCCCCCGCGCCGCCCGCCGCGCCTGCCGCGCCGGCCGCGCCCGAATCATCCTCGACGACGGCCTCGGCGTGCGAGCACGCGGCGACGACGACGAGCAGGAGCGACGAGAAGGCGAGGCGTGACATCATGATGGAGAGCGCGCCTATGTCACCACGCGGCGCCCTTGGCAAGCCCGAGGCCGTCAGTTGCCGCCGCACGCGTCGAACGACGCCGGCACGCACGGCCCCGCCGCCGCGCGGACCTTCAGCGTGTACGCCTCGCAGGTCTTCGCCTTGGCCATCGGGTTGCGCTTCACGCCGATGCGGTACGCCGACGAGTTGTCGTTGCAGTGGGGCATGCCGTCGGCGGCGCCGCAGGGCGCCTCGCCGCGCACGATGCCGTCCTTGAAGTTGACGCAGAAGTCGTAGCTCGTCAGCGCGGGCGAGGTCGCCTCCTTCGCGCAGTCGCCGCCGCGGAGCACCACGAACACGAACTCGTCGCCGGGGTTCTTGTCGAAGATCACCTGCGGGTGGTACGAGTTCTTGCCGGCCTCGCCTGCGTCCTTGATGTTGATGAGGTACCAGTCGACGTCGGCGTCGGACGACAGCGTGCCGGTGAGGGTGGCCTCGGCCATGCCGCCGAAGTCGACGACGTCGGGCAGGCTCTTCGCCGTCTTGCAGGCGTCGTTGGTCGGCTCGTCCGCGTCGGCCTTGCACGGGCAGCCCGCCGCGTCGGGGAGCGTCGGCGGGTAGTGCGAGTAGCCGTCCTGGCAGATGATGGTGCACGAGGTGCCGTTGCAGCTGCACGCGGCGCCCGCGAGGTCGTCCACCTTGCCGTTGCAGTCGTTGTCCTTGCCGTCACACTTCTCGGCCTCCGGCGTCGCCGCGGTGCACATCCCGTAGGCGCCGGTCTTGGCGTCGCAGGTCTCGATGCCCTTGCAGGTCAGCATCCCCACCGCCTTCGAGCAGTCGCGCTCGTCGCCGTCGCGGTTGGCGGCGCAGGGGCACGACGCGGCGCTCGCCGGCACGCACGCGCGCTCGCCGGGCATGCCGCCGGACACCGGCTTGCACTCCATCCCGGCGCCGCACAGCGTGTCGAAGCCGCAGTCCTGGGCGCAGAACTTCTCGCCCTTCGGCCCCACGAGGCAGCGGTCGCTCTTCGTCTTGCAGTCACTGTCCGACTTGCAGAGCGCGCACTGGCTGTCGTTGTCGGGGACGCACACGTCCGCGCCGTCGACCTTGCCGCAGTGGAACCCAGCGCCGCACGGCGCGCCGACCTTGCAGTCGGAGACACAGACTTTGTTTGGTTTGTTGGCGCTGCCGACGTCGACGCACTTGCCGCTCTTGCAGTCCCCGCCCGTCGCGCACGGCTTGCCGAGGTCGCCGGAGCCGACCGGCCCTCCCCCGCTGCCGCCTCCCGACGCCCCGCCGGACGCCCCGCTCGCGCCCGCCTTGCCCGCGGTCGCGCCGCCCGCGCCCGCCGCGCTCTTGCCGCCCGCGGTCGCGCCGCCCGCGCCCGCCGCGCTCTTGCCGCCCGCCGCCGCGCCTGCCGCGCCCCCCGATGCGCCTGCGCTCCCGCCCTGCGCGGCGCCCGCGGCGCCGGGATCCTCGGCGGGAGGATCGTTGGTGCTGGGCTCGCCGCCGGAGGCGCACGCCCAGGCGAGGGTCACGGCGGAGGAGAGAGAGAGGAAGCGAAGCAGGCCACGCGCGACGGGCGACATCGCCGCGAAGCCTACGAAGTCTCGCAGGCGCGGTCAAACCGGCCGCTGGCGCGCGCGGTCGATGTCAGTAGAATCCTGCGGCTTGCCTCCGCGCTCCCCGGCCCTCGCGCTGCTCGTGCTGCTCGCCGCCTGCACGCCGCCGGAGAAGCGGTTCGAGGCGGGGCCGGGCGCCTGCGAGGGAGACTGCCCGGGCGCGGCGGTGGACGGCGGCACGACGAAGAGCGACGGAGGGTTCCAGCCGGACGCGCAGGCCGAGGGCGGCGTGCGGAGCGAGCTGTGCGCGAAGGGCTGCAACCCGGATCCCGACGCGGCGCTCTCGAGCTGCGATCCGAAGCCGTCGCCGGGTGAGCCCGGCGTGACGGGGCTGTCGTGCCGCATCCAGCGCGCGGAGGACGGCGAGCCGATCGCCGCGTGCGACTTCCCCGGCGAGGGCGCGGAGGGGGCGCTCTGCCAGGGCGGCGAGGCGTGCCGGCCCGGGCTCGCCTGCGCGGTGCACCCGGAGGACAAGGGCCTCGGCGCCGGCCGGTGCCGCCGCTACTGTTGCGACGGCGAGGGCTGCGCGACGGGGACGTACTGCGGGTTGCTGCCGGTGTTCGAGCCCACGAAGCCGTTCCCCGATCCGCTGCTCATCCCTGCGTGCGCGCCCGCGACGGGGTGTCAGCTGCTCGATCCCTCGTCCTGCAGCGCGGGCCAGACGTGCACGCTCGTCAACGATCAGACGACGACCTGCGTGACGCCGGGCGCGGGCCTCGACGGCGATCCGTGCCCGTGCGGCGCGGGGATGGTGTGCTCACCCGCGAAGGTGTGTCGCACGCTCTGCAGGCTCGGCGCGACGGCGGGCTGCGGCGGGGGCGCCTGCGTGGTCGGCGGCTCGGGGTTCCCCGCCGGGTTCGGCGTCTGCGCGGGGTGAGCGCGGCTAGCGCGGCAGCTCGGGCACGGGCACGCGACGCCGCGCGCCTCCACGGAGCTCGGCCGCGCGCACGAGCGCGTCGCACATCGCGGGGAACGCGACGCCCGCGCGGGCCATCGCCTCGGGGAACAGGCTCGTCGCTGTCATCCCCGGGAGCGTGTTGACCTCGAGCAAGACGACGCGGTCGGGCGTGTCGCCGACGATGAAATCGGCGCGAGAGAGATCGCGGCAGCCGAGCGCCCGGTGGGCCGCCAGCGCGAGCTCCTGGACACGCGCCGCGCACCCAGCTGGCAGCTCGGCCGGGCACACGTGCTCGCTGCCCGAGGGGGCGTACTTGGATGAAAAATCATAGAAATCGCCGCGTTTCGCGAGAATTTCGGTGGGCGGCAGCGCGCGCGGCCCCGCGAACAGCGTCGTCGCGTCGGTGACCCCGCAGGTGACCTCTCTGCCGACGACGAGCTCCTCGCACAGGGCGACGTCGTCGTAGCGGAGGGCCTCGGCGATCGCGTCCTCGAGGGCGCTCGTCGGCGCGCCCGGACGCACGAGCCGCACGCCGATCGCGGAGCCGGCCGCGCTCGGCTTGACCGCGACCGCCGGCCCGAGCGCCGCGCGCACCTGGCTCGCCGCGCCGACGTCACCGCGGCGGACGATGTTCTCGCGCGCGACCGGCAGCCCGGCGCCGCGGAACGCGACCTTCGCCGCGATCTTGTCCATCGCGAGCGCGCTCGCGAGCACGCCCGAGCCGACGTACGGCAGCTCCAGGATCTCGCAGAGCCCCTGCAGGCAGCCGTCCTCGCCGAGCGCGCCGTGCACGAGCGGGAACCCGACGTCGTGCCCCAGGAGGCGCGAGGGGAGCGCCGCGTCGAGCTCGAGGAGCGACGGCGCGTGGCCCGCCTCCTCGAGCGCGCCCGCGACCGCGGCGGCCGACGCGCGGCTCACCGAAGCCTCGGACGAGGGCCCCCCCTGGACGACCGCGACCCTCACGCCTCGAGCTTCGAGAGCTCGACGATCGCGCGGGCCCACGCGGCCTGCTTCCACGCGCCGAGATCGCCGATCGTCTTCACGCCGAGCGCGGCGAGGGCGGCGGCGTGCGCCTCGGTGACGCCCTCGAGCGCCGAGACCGGCGCGTCGCACAGCTCACGGAGGGACTTCTGCTCGAACGACTTGTCGACGGCGCTCTTGAGGTTCATCGCGGCACGAGGAGTAGCACGCGCCCGCGGGCGTCGAGAAGAGGCGCCGCGGGGTGCTAGAGTCCGCGCCCCATGTGCGGAATCGTCGGCTACGTCGGCCCTCGCGGCGCGACGCCCATCCTCCTCGATGGCCTGAAGAAGCTCGAGTACCGCGGCTACGACTCGGCCGGGCTCGCGGTGCACGACGGCGCGCGGGTCTCGATCGTGCGCGCCGTCGGCAAGCTCGCGAACCTCGAGGACGCCGAGCGCCGGGCCCCGCTCGCGGGCAGCGTGGGCATCGGGCACACGCGCTGGGCGACGCACGGCCGGCCGAACGAGACCAACGCGCACCCGCACACGGTCGGCGGCGTCTCGGTCGTGCACAACGGCATCATCGAGAACCACCTCGCGCTGCGGCAGCGCCTCGAGAAGGACGGCGTGCGGTTCGCGAGCGACACCGACACCGAGATCGTCGCGCACCTGGTCGCCCGCGGGCGCGCGGCGGGCGCGGCGACGCTGCTCGACGCGGTGCGGGCGGCGCTCGCGGAGCTGCACGGCGCGTACGCGATCGCGGTCGTCGAGGACGCCTCTCCCGACAGGCTCGTCGTCGCGAAGAAGGCGTCGCCGCTCGTGCTCGGGCTCGGCGACGGCGAGACGCTCGCGGGCAGCGACATCCCCGCCTTGCTCGCGCACACGCGGCGGATGGTGTTCCTCGAGGACGGCGATCTCGCGGAGCTGTCGGCCGACGGCGCGCGCATCGAGAACGCGGGGCAGCCCGTCACGCGCCCGACGAAGCACATCGACTGGTCGGCCGTCATGGCGGAGCGCGGCGGGTTCAAGCACTTCATGCTGAAGGAGATCCACGAGCAGCCGCGCGTCATCGAGGACACCCTGCGCGGCCGGATCGATCTCGTCGCGGGCGACGTCGTGCCGGACGAGATCGGGGTCACGCCGGAGGTCGCGCGCGCCATCGGGCGGGTCTACCTCGTCGCGTGCGGGACGAGCGCGCACGCGGCGCTCGCTGGACGATACTGGATCGAGCAGCTCGCGCGCGTGCCGGCGTTCGTCGAGCTCGGCAGCGAGGTGCGCTACCGCGAGCCCGTCTTCACGAGGGACGATCTCGTCATCGCGGTCAGCCAGTCGGGCGAGACGGCCGACACGCTCGCGGCCGTGAAGACCGCGAAGGAGGCGGGCGCGCGCGTGCTCGCCGTCGCCAACGTGCTCGACAGCGCCATCCCGCGGGCGGCCGACGGCGCGCTCTACACGCACGCGGGCCCGGAGATCGGCGTCGCGTCGACCAAGTGCTTCACCGCGCAGCTGGCGGCGCTGTTGCTCGTCGCGGTGTACCTCGGCCGGCGGCGCGGCGCGCTCGGCGAGGGCGCGGCGCGCGATCTGCTCCAGGCGCTCGTCGAGACCCCCGAGAAGATGCGCCGCGTCCTGTCGCAGGCGCCGTACGTGTTCGCGATCGCGAAGCGGCTCGTGCAGGCGAGGCACACGCTGTTCCTCGGCCGCGGCCTCGGGTTCCCCATCGCGCTCGAGGGCGCCCTCAAGCTGAAGGAGATCTCGTACGTGCACGCCGAGGGCTACGCCGCCGGCGAGATGAAGCACGGCCCGATCGCGCTCATCGACGCGGAGATGCCCGTCGTCGTCGTGTGCCCGCGCGACGCGCAGTTCGACAAGACGTTCAGCAACCTGCAGGAGGTCCGCGCGCGCGAGGGCCAGGTCTTCGCGATCGCGACCGAGGGCGACACCGCGATCGCCGACGCCGCGCAGCACCTCTTCCTGCTGCCCGAGGCGCGGAGCGAGGTGCTGCCGCTCCTCACGGTGCTGCCGCTGCAGCTGTTCGCGTACTACGTGGCGGACCTGAAGGGCACCGACGTCGACCAGCCCCGCAACCTCGCGAAGACGGTGACGGTCGAGTGAGCGTCGTCGAAGATCTTCTGGCGTTCCTGGCCGCGTCACCCACGCCCTTCCACGCGGTCGAGGCCGCGACGGCGAGGCTCACGGCGGCCGGGTTCACGGAGCTCGTGGAGCACGAGCCGTTCGCGCTCGAGGCAGGCGACAGGCGCTTCGTCCGGCGAGGCGGCGGCGCGCTCGCGGCGTTCGTCGTGCCCGAGCGCGTCGACGGGTTTCGCATCGTCGGCGCCCACACCGACAGCCCCAACCTGCGCCTGAAGCCGCGCGCGGCCTACGAGCGCCACGGGTACCTGCAGCTCGGCGTCGAGGTGTACGGCGGCGCGCTGCTGAACTCGTGGCTCGACCGCGATCTCGGGCTCGCGGGGCGCGTGCACCTCGAGGGCGGCGAGACCCGGCTCGTGCGCATCGATCGCCCGATGTGTCGCGTCGCGCAGCTCGCGATCCACCTCGACCGCGACGTCAACGACAAGGGCCTCGTTCTCAACAGGCAGGAGCACCTGCCGCCGATCGTCGGGCTCTCGCCGGGGTACGACGCGGGGGCGTTCGACGCCGACGTCGCGCGCGCGGCAGGGGTCGAGCCGTCCGCGATCGTCGCGCGGGAGCTGATGCTCTTCGACGTCGCGCGCCCGACGCTCGGCGGCGCGCGCGAGGAGCTCGTGTTCGCCGCGCGGCTCGACGATCTCGCGATGTGCCACGCGGCCCTGGCGGCGCTGCTCGACGCCAGGATCGGCGAGGCGCTGTGCCCGGTCGCGGCGCTGTTCGATCACGAGGAGGTCGGCAGCGGCAGCGCGACGGGCGCGGGGGCGCCGCTCCTGCCCGCGCTGCTCGAGCGCATCGTGCTCGCGCGAGGAGGCGGTCGCGACGCGTTCCACGCCGCCCTGTCGCGCTCGATGTGCGTCTCGGCCGACATGGCCCACGCGGTGCATCCCAACTATCCTGACAGGCACGAGGCGCGCCATCGCCCGGCGCTGAACGGCGGCCCCGTCATCAAGTGGAACAGCCAGCAGCGCTACGCGACCTCGGGCGAGACGGCGGCCCACTTCGCGACGCTGGCGAGGAGGCTCGACGTGCCGACGCAGGACTACGCGCACCGCACCGATCTGCCCTGCGGCACCACGATCGGGCCCATCACCGCGACGCTGCTCGGCGTGCGCACGGTCGACGTCGGCAACCCGATGCTGTCGATGCACTCGGCGCGGGAGTGTGGGGGGGCGCGAGACCCGGAGCTGATGGTGCGCGCGCTCGCGGGGTTCTACGGCTGACGGATCGAGAGCCGTCGATCACTCGCCGTCGACGAGCGGGCGGTGCCGGCCCGCGTTCACGATCTCGCGCAGCTCCGTGCCCGCCCGGAAGACCGGCAAGCTCTTGGCCGACACCTCGACCGGCACGCCGGTCTTCGGGTTGCGCCCGCGGTAGGGCTGGTACGGCCGGACGGTGAAGGTCCCGAAGCCCCGCACCTCGATGCTCTCGCCGCGGGACAGCGCCTCGGACATCCAGTCGAAGATCGTCTCGACGACCTCCTCGGCCCGCTGACGCTTCATCCCCGCGCGGGCCGCCACCGCGTCGATCAGCTCGCTCTTCGTCATCGTCCCCTCGTCGCGAAATCTCCGCGACGCGGGCGGGCTCCGTCAAGGGCCCCGCGTCCGGCGCGTGTCACCCGAGGCCCGCGAGCAGCGTCTCCAGCTCGTGGAGCGCGTGCGAGTCGCCCTTGTCCCGCGCGGCGACGAGGCCCGCCTCGCCGATCACGCGCGCCGCGGCGTGGTCGCCGAGCTCCACCTCGAGCTGGGCCGCCATCAGGTACTGCGGCACGTAGCCCGGCGCCTGCGCGCGCAGCTCGCCGAACGTCGCCCGCGCGGCCTCACGGTCGCCGAGCGAGCGCTGCTCCATCGCGAGGCCGTACCGCGCGAAGGGATCGGTCGAGCCGCTGGCGACGAGCCGCTGGAGCATCTCGAGGCGCTTCGACATCAGCCGCGCTCCACGACGCCGATGAACGGCAGGTTGCGGAACCGCTCGGCCCAGTCGAGCCCGTAGCCGATGACGAACCTGTCCTCGATGGTGAACCCCACGTAGTCGACCTGCACCTCGACCTTCTTGCGCGCGGGCTTGTGCAGGAGCGCGCACACCTTCACCGACGCGGGCCGCCGGGTCTTCATCAGCTCGAGCAGGTGCGCGATGGTGAGGCCGGTGTCGACGATGTCCTCGACGATGATCACGTCCTCGCCCTCGACCGGGCGGCTGAGATCCTGCGTGATCTGCACGACGCCGCTCGAGTCGGTGCCCTCGCCGTACGAGCGGGTGCCGAGGAAATCGACGCGGCAGCGCGGGTGATCGATCGCGCGCGCGAGATCGGCGCCGAACACGAAGCTGCCCTTCAGCACGAGCACGAGCACCACGTTCTTGTCGCGGTACTCGTCGGCGATCTGCTGGCCAAGCTCGCGGACGCGGGCGGCGATGGTCTCGGCGGAGAGCAAGGGGACGACGCGCTCGGACATGGCGCGAGGCTTCTTCCGGCTCGCGCGGCCCGTCAAGGCGACCCGCCGTCGCGAAGGGAAGGATCGCCCGCGTGATCGGATCGATCACCCGAGCGCGGGCGTCGAGGGCTGCAAATCAAGCGAGATCACGCGGGCACGGGCCGTGCTCTCTCGCTCGACATGCCCCCCATCTCTCGCCGCTCGCTGTCGCTCGGCCTCGGCGCCGCGCTGCTCGCCTCGCCCTTCGTCGACCTCCTGTCGGGCGGGGGGCGCGCGCGCGCCGACGCGAAGAAGACGGCCCGCAGGCTCGTCGTGTTCTTCACGCCGAACGGCACGGTCCCGAGCCGCTGGCGGCCCGTCGGCGGGGAGTCGTCGCTGTCGTTCCCCGCGGGGTCGATCCTCGAGCCGCTCACCCCCGTGAAGGGCGATCTCATCGTCTGCGACGGCGTCGACTTCGTCGGCGTGTCCAACCACGAGGGCGGGATGGCCGCGATGCTCACCGGGGGCGGCGACGCGGGATCGCTCTCGCGCGGCATGTCCGTCGATCAGTTCGTCGCGTCGAAGATCGGCGGGGGCGACAGGTTCGCGTCGCTCGAGCTCGGGGTGCAGACGAGCGCGTGGGGCGGGAACGTCCAGACGCGCATGTGCTACTCGGCGCCCGGCGCCTTCGTGCCGCCGGACGACGATCCGGCGAGCGTGCACGCGCGGCTGTTCGCGGGGCTCGCGCCCGCCGGCGCGCCGGCCGATCCTCGCGTCGCCCGGCGCAGGCGCGCGCTCGACGTCGCGCGAGAGGAGCTCGCGGCGCTCTCGGCGCGGCTCGGCAAGGAGGAGCGCGACAAGCTCGGCGTCCACCTGGCGTCGCTCGACAAGCTCGACGCGTCCTGGGGCGTGGGCGCCGCGGCCGCCGGGTGTCAGCCCGCGCCGATGCCGGTCGCGAAGCCCTCGTTCGCCGATCAGGGCGCGCAGCAGCTCGATCTGTTGGTCGCGGCGCTGGCGTGCGGCATGACGCGCGTCGCGTCCCTCCAGTGGTCCCACACCGTCGGCCCGCAGGTGTTCGATTGGTTGGGTTTGACGGAGGGCCACCACGCGCTGTCCCACATCGACGACTCGAACCCGAGCGGCGTCGAGCAGTTCGTCAAGGCCGAGCGCTGGTACGCGTCGCAGTTCGCGGGGCTGATCGACCGGCTGCGCGCGGCGCCCGATCCGGCCGGCGGGACGCTGCTCGACTCGACGCTGGTCGTGTGGGCGAAGGAGCTCGGCGACGGGCGCCTGCACGAGTGCAAGTCCGTGCCCTTCGTGATGGCGGGCGGCGGCGTGTGGCGGACGGGGCGCCTGCTGCAGCTCAACGGCACCCCGCACCAGCGGCTGCTGGTGTCGATCTGCCAGGCGATGGGGCTGACGAACCAGACGTTCGGCGACGCGAGCAAGGGTCAGGGGCCGGTCGAGGCGCTGTGGAGCTGAGCTGAAGGAGCGCGAGGAGCACGAGCCATGAAGCGAACGATGATGATGACCATGGGCTGGCTGCTGGCCGCGGGCTGCGCGGCGGGGGGCCCGGGCGACGGCGCGGACGGCGAGTCGGAGCGCGGCGCGGACGTCTCGACGCCCTGCCCCGACGACCGCGCGTTCTTCGTGAGCGAGGTGCGCGCGCCCCTGCTCGCGAAGCGCTGCGTCGGCTGTCACCGCGAGGGCGGGCTCGCCGGCGCGTCGCGGCTCGTGCTCTCGGAGACCGACGAGCGCGCGGGCTTCGCCGGGGCCGTCGCGCTCGCGAGGGAGAGCGCCGGGGGCGTGCCCGCGCTGCTCGCGCGGCCCGCGGGCCTGCACCCGGACGGACACCCTGGCGGGACGCTCACGCCGCCTGGCACGGCCGGCTACGCGCGGCTCCAGGCGTTCGTGGCGCGCGTCGCGGGCGGCGACTGCGCGGCGCAGGCGGGGCAGACCTGTGACGCTTCGACGCCGGGCAAGCGGCGGCTCCGCAGGCTGACCCGCCGCGAGCTCGACCGCACGCTGCGGGATCTGTTCGCGCTGCCGGAGGGGTTCTCCGCGGGGCTCGCCGCCGACACCGTGGTCGCGGGGTTCGACAACCGCGCGGACGTCGGCCTGGTCACGCCGCTCGTGGCCTCGCAGGTGGCGACGATGGCCGAGCAGCTGTCGGCGAAGATCGTCGCGGGCTGGGCCCCGTGCGCGGGCGCGGGCTCGGCGTGCGTCGACGCGGTGCTCGACGGCGTCGGCAGGCGGCTGTTCCGGCGGCCGCTGTCGAGCGGCGAGCGAGCGCGCTACCGCGCGCTGTACGCCGCCGCCGAGGAGGATCAGGCCGGCGTCGGGCGCGAGGCGGTGCTGGGCGCGCTCCTGCAGTCGCCGAGCTTCCTCTACCGCGCGGAGCTCGGCGGCGCGGCGGCGGGCGGCGTGGTCACGCTCGACGGCTACGAGCGGGCGACCGCGCTCTCGTACCTCGCGTGGGGCACGACGCCGGACGACGCCTTGCTCGACGCCGCGGCGACCGGCGCGCTCGACACGCCGGCGGGGCTCTCGGCCCAGCTCGAGCGGCTGCTCGCCGATCCTCGCGCGTCGGGCGCGACCGAAGCGTTCGTCTCGCAGTGGCTCGACGTCGGCCGCCTGGACTCCGCGCCCAAGGACGCGGCCGTGTACCCGGCCTTCGACGCGGGGCTGCGCGCGGCGATGCGCGAGGAGACGCGCCGCTTCGTGGATCACGTGGTGCGCGAGCGCCACGGCACGCTCGGTGATCTCTTGACCTCGCGCGAGACGTTCGTCGGAGGCGCGCTCGGTGACCTGTACGGCGCGCCGGCGGGCGCGGTGCAGCCCTGGACCCAGGACGCCGTCCGCGCGGGGCTGCTCACGCAGGCCTCCGTGCTCGCGGTGCACGGCGGGCCCGCGGGCTCGTCACCCATCCAGCGCGGCAAGCTCGTGCGCGAGCGGCTGCTCTGTCAGCCGCTGCCCCCGCCGCCCGCCAACGTGAGCGTCAAGCCGCCGCCGGTCGACCCGACGAAGTCGACACGCGAGCGGTTCGCGGCGCACGGCGCGGTCGAGCCCTGCCTCAGCTGCCACCGGCTGATGGACCCGATCGGGTTCGCGTTCGAGGGGTTCGACGGGATAGGGCGGGCGCGGGCGACCGAGGCGGGCCACCCCGTCGACACCCGCGGCTCGATCCTCGACGCGGGCTCCGCGAGCGGCGACGTGACGGGCGCCGCAGAGGTCGCCGCGCGCCTCGCCGCGAGCCCCGAGGTGCGCGCCTGCTTCGCGTCGCAGTGGGTGCGGTTCGGGTTCGGCGTCGACGAGGAGGAGGAGCTGCCCTGCCTCACCGACGGCCTGCGCATGAGCTTCCAGGAGGGCGACGGATCGGTCGAGGGGCTGCTCCGCGCGCTGGTCGCGACGCCGCACTTCACGACCCGCCGCGCGGACCCGGAGCAGCAGCCGGCGCCGATGGCACCTGACGCACCCAGCATGGGCGCGGCGGGCGCGGCGGGCGCGGCGGGCGCAGGCGGTGCGGCGGGCGCGAGCGGCGCCGCCGGCGCGACGAGCGGCGACTCCGTGACCGTCACCACGACGACCGACACGTCGTGGCCCGGCGGCAGCTGCAGCACCGCGAAGATCGTCAACGCCGGCGCGGCGGCGGCCACCTGGCAGGTCTCCCTGGAGATCGGCGGCGAGCTCACCGACGTGTGGAACGCGGTCGATCTCGGCGCGAAGGGCCCGACGCGAGCGTTCCGTGGCGTCGAGTGGAACGCGTCGCTCCCGCCCGGAGGCTCGACGAGCTTCGGGTTCTGCGTGGCGAAATGAAGGACCGGAGATCGCTTGACGTCATGAAACCTACTGGTATTAGAAACCACATGGTATCGGATGCCGCGGAGCTGGACGCCGTGTTCCACGCGCTCGCGCACCCCGCGCGGCGGGCGATGCTGCGGCAGCTCGCGGAGGGGGAGCGCAACCTGACCGAGCTCGCGGCCCCGCTGTCGATGACGTTCCCCGCCGCCAGCAAGCACGTGCGCGTCCTCGAGGCGGCGAGCCTCGTGCGCCGGCGCGTCGCGGGGCGCCAGCACCTCTGCAGCCTTCACGCGCCGCCGCTGCGCGAGGCGTCGCGGTGGACGGCGCAGTTTCGACGCCACTGGGAGGCGCGGTTCCGCGCGCTCGACGCGCTGCTCGACGAGCTGCAGGGCGATCCCCCGCCCGAGGGCTGACCGCGCCGTCGCCGCGTCCTCCGCGTCCTCCCGTCCTCCTCGTCGTCACTCATCCCGACCCACGACCCAACTGGACCCCAACGATGACCCCCAAGTCGCTGCAGATCTCCACGCCCACCGACACCACGATCGTCCTCACGCGCGGGTTCCGCGCGCCCAGGCGCCTGGTCTGGGAGGCCATGTTCACGCCCGACAAGATGCGCCGGTGGATGGTCCCCCCGCCGGGCTGGACGCTCGCGGACTGTGACGTGTCGCCCTGCCTCGCCGGGGGGCTCCGGCTCACGTGGAGGAGCGCGGACGCGGATCCGGCGATGACGATGTTCGGAGTGTTCACCGAGGTCGCGGCGCACGAGGCGATCGTCCACACCGAGACGATGGTGCTCCCCGGCGGCCAGGTGGTCAGCTCGCTCGTCGAGCGGCATGAGTTCGCAGACGACGGGGGCGCGACGCTGATGCGCATCACGCAGACGTACGAGTCGCGCGCGGCGCGCGACGGCGCGCTCGAGTCGGGCATGGATCAGGGCATGGAGGCCTGCTACTGCCACCTCGACGCGCTGCTCGCGCCAGGATAGCCGCCGGTCCGTCGACGTCCGCGCGCGCGGGCCGAGGCTCAGCTCCCGCGCTGGCTGAACGCGCGATCGACGCGGGCGACGAGCGCGGCGGCGATCTCGCTCACGATCCCGACGTCCGACGCCCGGAACTCTCTGTCATGGCGGCCGAGCTCGAGCGTCGCGAGGAGCCGGCCGTCCCACACGACGGGCGCCATCAGCACGCCTCGCACCCGGTCGCCGCCGAGCCGCCCGGCGACCACCTGGTGCGCGATCGACGCGCGCGGCGCGCCGACGAGCGTGCGGCCCCGCTGCGCGTAGATCATCGACGGATCCCGGCGCGAGAGGCACGCGCCGAGCACGAGCTCGGCCGGCAGCCCGCGCGTGACGGACGCCATGAAGCCCACGTACGGCTCGCGGTCGCGGTACAGCACCGCCGCGTCCGCGCGCGTCGTCCGCGCCGCGACGTCGAGCGCGAACAGGCAGGCCTCGCCGAAGTCCCGCGCGTCGTCGATCATCGAGCGCGCGGGCCCGGCCGCGCCCTCGAGCGCGCGGATCTCGCGGATCTCGTCGAGCGGTCGCCAGTCGCTCCAGCCAGGTTGCGCCACGTAGGCGCCCGCGGGGATCTTCTCGTAGAGGACGCCCCGCAGCAGCTGGGAGGTCGACACGGGCCCGACGACGAGCCGCCCGCTCGCGACGAGCCATGCAGCGGGGGCCTTCGGGCCGGGACGCGGGGCAGCTTTCACCTGGATCATCGGGGCACCTCTCTCGATCGCGATCGTCGCGTGCGCGCGCCGCCGCGGCCAATTTCCGTGCGCGCGCGGCCGTTGACCGGCGACGGGCAAACCTGGGATCGTACGCGGATGACCCGTGAGGCCGACGCGGCCCGTGGCGCCGACGACCCGCTGCTCCTCGCCGCGTACCTCGCCGAGTTCGCGCCGCTCCCGACCGAGAAGGACGCGGTCGTCCTCGTCGGCGGCGTCGCGCGCCGCGCGGGCGATCTGCGCGCCCTCGCGGTCCACGATCTCGCGGCGCGCGTCGGTGATCACCACCTCCTGCGGCGGGCCGACGACACCGCGCGGCTGGCCGCGCTCACGTTCGTCGAGCGGCGGCTCGCGGCGGGCGACAAGATCGCGCAGTACGGGCGGGAGGGCGCGTTCGCGGGGTTCCTGCGCCGCGTGCTGCACAACCTGTTGCTCGACTGGCTACGCTCCCCGGCCGGGCGCGCCGAGCTTCACCGCAAGGAGCACGACCCAGCCTTCGAGGCGCCCGAAGACGTCGAGGAGCCGCCGCTGCCCGGCGAGCTCGACGAGCGCGCGCGCGCGCTGATGCGGAACCACGCGATCGCCCTCGCCCTCTTGCGCGCGCTGCCGCCAGGGCGAGGCGCGCCGCTGCGCCTGTCGCTGTGGCCCGCGTACGAGCACGACGCGGAGGACGTGGCCGCGTTCCAGGGGTTCGCCCGGTGCCACGAGACGGCCACGAGCCAGGCCGACGCGCGCGGCTGCGACTCGGGCCGCCGCTGCGAGCTGCCCGATCAGCCGTGGCGCGAGGCGTACGCGGCGGAGCTCGACGAGCGCAAGCGCCTCGAGCCCGGCGGGCTGTCGCGGCGCGCCATCGCCGAGGCCCTGCGCATCGGCGTCGGCAAGCCGATCGACAAGCGCGAGGGCGCCGTCTGCGAGCGGATCAGCAAAGCTCGGCTGATGTTGGTCGAGGAGCTCCGTCGTACGGGGGTGGAGAGCTCGAGGACATGACCCGAAAAGCTGAGATCGTGGCGCGGGCGCGGGCGCTCGCTGCGGGGCGCGGCGCGCTGTCGTCGCCGGACGTCTGGGCGCTCGGACGCCTCTTGCGCGTCGCCGGCGGTGACGCCGAGACCGACGAGGAGGCGGCGCTCGTCGACGAGGCCGCCGCGCTCGCCGCTGCGCTGCTCCCCCGCGACCGGGTGGCGGACGATCCGCCCGCCTGCGACGCGGTGCGCGCGCACCTCGCCGCGCCCGGCGCCGCCGTCGACGCGGCCGCCACGGAGATCGATCGGCTCGGCGCGTGGACGGCGGTGCTCGCGAGCGCGTCGCCGGGATCGCGCGAGGCCGAGCGCGCGAGAGAGACGGGCCGAGAGCTCGCGGCGCTCGTCGCGCGGGCCGACGCGCTCGCGCTGCTCCCGCTCGCCGAGGCCGTCTCTCGCAGGGTCGCGGAGGAGGGCGTGGTGGCGCACGCCGAGCCGCTGACGCTCGCGCTCACCGACGCGCTCGGCGTGGCGCTCGGGCGCGCGCTGTCGGGCGAGGCGCTGGACGTGCCCCCGCGCCGCGCGAGCCTGGACGAGGCCGCGCTGCGCGCGCTGTCGGGCGTCCTCGCGCGCGCGCTCGGGAAGGTGTCGTTCGCGCTGCCGACCGAGCTGCTCGACGTCACGGTGCCCGCCGCGCACCACGAGGCGGCGCTCACGCTGCACGAGGCGAGCGCGCGCGCGCCCGAGCAGAGGCTGGTCGTGTTCGGCAGCGTCGAGGTCTGCCTGACCGCCGGCGAGGTGACGGTCGCGGTGCCCGCGTCGACCCGCGACGCGCCGCTGCTCGTGTGCCTCACGCACGGGCAGCCTGGTGAGCCCTGCCCGTCGCGCGGCGGCGCGACCTCGCGCGAGACGGTGTTCACGCTGCCCGCGTCGCGCGATGATCTCGACGGGCTCGCGCTCGTGCTCGGCGAGCGGCTCGCGATCCTGCGCCGCCGCTAGCCCGGCGTCCCCCGGGGTCAGCGACAGGCCCCGGCGCACGCCTCGCGCCGCTCGCTGCACTTCAGCTTGCAGCCGACCCTGCGGGCAGGATCCTTCGCGTGGCTGGCCTCGCAGCCGTCGACGCACGCCGCGGCGTCGCGATCGCACTTCGTGTCGCACGTCGAGGCCGCCGGCACGAGCGACGATCCGAGCAACAACCCGACGGCCAGGAGCGCGCGCATGCCCCGCACCGTAGCGCAGTCCGCCTCGGCGATGCTAGCGTCGAGAGGTGATCTCCCGCCGCACGGCCGCCCTCGCGCTCCTCGCGCTGCCGTCGCTCGCCGCCCGAGCGGCCCGCGCGGCGCCGTCGAGCGCCGCCTCCGCGGTCACCGTGTACGGCGCGGAGTGGTGCGGGCCGTGCCACGTGCTGCACGCCGCGCTGCGCGAGCGCGGCGTCCCCTTCGACACCGTCGACGTCGACCGCTACCCCGATCTCTACGCTCGCGCGAGGCAGGAGGCGGGCTCGAGCGGCATCCCGCTGACGGGCGTCACGCGCGGCGGCAGGACGGCGTGGATCGTCGGCGCGGACGCCGACGCCGTCGAGCGCGCGTACCGCGGCTGAGCGAGGCCGGTCGTGCAGCGCTCGTCGACGGTCGCGATCGGGGTCTTGCTGATCGCCGTCGTCGTGCTGCTCGTGTGGCGCACGGGCGCAGGCGCGCGGCCCTCCGCCCCCGTCCCCGTGCCCTCGCTGCACCTGCCCGCGCCGTCGTTCGCGCCGCCCGCGCTGTCGCTCGCGCTGCCGGACGCCTCGTCCCTCGCCGATCCGGAGCTCGCGCCGCTCCACAAGCCGCTGCCCCGCAACGCGCCGAAGAGCGTGAGGCTCGGCGTGCTGTTGTTCCAGTACCGGGGCGCGCAGTTCGCGCCCGCGTCGGCGCGGTCCAAGGCCGAGGCGCTCGTCGCCGCGAAGGCCGCCGTCGAGCCGGCGCGCAAGTCGTTCAAGGCCGCGGTGAAGTCGGCCGATCCCGGCAGCGTCGAGGACGCGGGCAAGTTCGCGCAGGGCGTGCTCGAGCCGTCGATCGAGTACGAGGTGTTCTTGCTGCCGCCCGGCGCCGTCAGCGACCCCATCGAGACTCCGCGCGGCTACTGGGTCGTCAAGCGCGTCGAGTAGGGCGTCGCGCCCCGCACGCGCCTTGCATGCTCGAGACGAAGCCTTACCGTCGGAGCTGCCACGAGGGCCACCGCCTCCCGATAGAGGAGGCGAGATCGCCGGCAGAGCGCCGGTGCCGAGGAGTCTGCCATGCGCATGGATCGTCTCACCACGAAGAGCCAGGAAGCCGTCCGCGAGTCGTTCGACAAGGCGTCGCGCGCGAGCCACCCCGAGATCGTCCCCGAGCACATGCTCGTCGCCATCCTCGAGCAGGCGGAGGGAGTCGGAGGCCCGCTCGTGCAGAAGGCCGGCGTCGATCCGAAGGCCGTCGTGCGCGAGCTCGACAAGAAGCTCGCGAGCCTGCCGCGCGTGCAGGGCGGCAGCGAGCCCTCGCTGTCGCGGCGCGCGGTCGCGCTCGGTCAGAAGGCCGACGACGAGTCGAAGGCGCTGAAGGATGAGTTCGTCTCGGTCGAGCACTTCTTGCTCGCCGGCGCGAAGCACGACGACGACGTGAAGGCCGCGCTCGGGCGCGTCGGGCTCACGTACGACAAGCTCCTCTCGGCCCTGCGCGACGTGCGCGGCAGCCAGCGCGTCACCGATCAGGCCCCCGAGGGGAAGTTCCAGGCCCTCGAGAAGTACACCCGCGATCTCACCGAGGCCGCGCGCCGCGGGAAGCTCGACCCGGTCGTCGGCCGCGACGAGGAGGTGCGCCGCGTGATCCAGGTGCTGTCGCGCCGCACGAAGAACAACCCCGTGCTCATCGGCGCGCCCGGCGTCGGCAAGACGGCGATCGTCGAGGGCATCGCGCACCGCATCGTGCAGGGGGACGTGCCCGAGGGCCTGAAGGACAAGCGCCTCGCGTCGCTCGACCTCGCGTCGATGGTCGCCGGCTCGAAGTTCCGCGGTGAGTTCGAGGACAGGTTGAAGGCCGTCTTGAAGGAGATCGAGGCCGCGAACGGCGCCATCATCCTGTTCATCGACGAGCTGCACACGCTGGTCGGCGCGGGCGCGGCCGAGGGCGCGATGGACGCCGCCAACATGCTGAAGCCCGCGCTCGCGCGGGGCGAGCTGCGGTGCATCGGCGCGACCACGCTCGACGAGTACAAGAAGCGCATCGAGAAGGATCCCGCGCTCGAGCGGCGGTTCCAGCCGGTGCTCGTGTCGGAGCCCACCGTCGAGGACACCATCGCGATCCTGCGCGGGCTGAAGGAGCGCTACGAGCTGCACCACGGCATCCGCATCCAGGACGCCGCCGTCGTCGCCGCGGCCGTGCTGTCGAACCGCTACGTCTCCGATCGGTTCCTGCCGGACAAGGCGATCGATCTCGTCGACGAGGCGGCGAGCCGCATCAAGATGGAGATCGACAGCGTGCCGTCGGCCATCGACGACGTCGAGCGCAAGCTCGTGCAGCTGCGCATCGAGGAGCAGGCGCTCTCGAAGGAGGACGACGCCGGGTCGCGCGCGCGCATCGTCGACGTGAAGAAGGAGATCGCCGAGCTCGGCGAGCGCCGCGACCGCATGCGCTCGTCGTGGCTGCGCGAGAAGGATCTGCTCGGCGACATGCGCGCCGCGCAGCGATCGATCGATCAGCTGCGCACCGAGGAGGAGATCGCGCGCCGCAAGGGCGATCTCGGGCGCGCCGCCGAGATCCAGTACGGCAAGCTCCCGGAGGCCGAGAAGAAGCGCGAGGCCGCGCAGAAGGCCCTCGGCGACGCGCGCGAGTCGGGCAGCTCGTACCTGAAGGAGGAGGTGAGCGACGAGGACGTGGCGTTCGTCGTCAGCAAGTGGACGGGCATCCCCGTCTCCAAGATGCTGGAGAGCGAGCAGCGGCGCCTCCTGCAGCTCGAGGCGCAGCTGCACCAGCGCGTCGTCGGGCAGCACCAGGCGGTCGTCGCGGTCGCGAACGCCGTCCGTCGATCGCGCGCCGGGCTCGGCGACGAGAAGCGGCCGATCGGGAGCTTCCTCTTCCTCGGGCCGACCGGCGTCGGAAAGACGGAGCTCGCGCGCGCGCTCGCGGAGCTCTTGTTCAACGACGAGAGGGCGATGATCCGCCTCGACATGAGCGAGTACATGGAGAAGCACGCCGTCTCGCGGCTCATCGGCGCGCCGCCGGGCTACGTCGGCTACGAGGAGGGCGGCCAGCTCACCGAGCCGGTGCGCCGCAGGCCGTACAGCGTCGTCCTGTTCGACGAGGTCGAGAAGGCGCACCCCGACGTGTGGAACACCCTGCTGCAGGTGCTCGACGACGGGCGCCTCACCGACGGCCAGGGCCGCACGGTCGACTTCAAGAACACGATCCTCGTGCTCACGTCGAACCTCGGCTCCGCCGCCGCGCAGGCCGCGCTCGACCGCGCCGATCTGCCCGAGGACGACCGCGAAGAGCTCGCGAAGCGCGCGGTGCTGGGCGAGGTGCACAAGCACTTCCGCCCCGAGCTGCTGAACCGCCTCGACGAGATGGTGGTGTTCCACCGGCTGTCGCGCGGCGATCTCGAGGCGGTCGTCGGCATCCAGCTCGCGCGCTTCGAGGCCCGCCTCGCGCGGCGCGGGATGGCCCTCGAGCTCTCCGACAAGGCGCGCCGCGCGATCGCGGAGGCCGGGTGGGATCCGCAGTTCGGCGCGCGCCCGCTGAAGCGCGCGATCCAGCGGCTCGTCGAGGACGAGCTCGCGACGCGCATCCTCGGCGGCGAGCTCGGCACCGGCGACACCGTCGTCGTCGACGCGACCGACGCAGGCGAGCTCACGTTCCGCAAGAAGGTGCTCAACTGAGCATGGCGGCGTGAAGGAGCGCGCCCCCCCGGGCGCGCGGTGGGCGAGGCCGCGCGCGGCCTCGCGGGATCCCCCGAGAATTCGCGACGTCCTGGCACACACCCCTCACGACCTCGGGGGCGTGGCAGTAGGCTGCCGGCCGCGATGGAAGCGTGGGCGTTTTCGTGTCGGACGGCGGAGGAGGTCGGCGCGCTCGTGCGCGCGCTCGGCAAGCACCGGTACCTCGCGGAGGTCGACCACCGGCTGCACTGGCTGATCGACGCCGCGCTCTCGGATTTCGCCCCCTTCGACGCTCACGCGCAGGCCTTCCTCGCGCGGCGTCTGCGCGAGCCCGAGCTCGACGCCGCGTCACGGGACCCGTCGCTGTGGCGAGCCGCGAGCGCCGACGAGGTGGCGGCTGCGCTCGCGGCGCTGTGGTCGCCCGAGCCGGAGGCGGAGGCCCGCCGCAAGGCCTTGCTCGCGCTCGCGCTCGCCGAGGGGCTCGGAGCGCCCGAGCACGCGCCGTTCGAGGGCGACGTCGAGTACCCGGATCACCCGTCGCTCGTGCTCCTCTCGTGGACGCTGCACGCCGTGCACGATCTCGACGCCGAGCGCCACGCGGGCGCGCTCGCCGCGATGGCCGAGGCGGGCGAGGAGATCGACGTCTCGGCGCGCGTCGAGCACGAGGGGCCCGATCTCGGGCTCGCGGAGCTGCTCCACGGCGCGCCGCGCGGGGTGCTGACGTCGGAGCTGCTCGTCTGGGCGGACGGCCCGTTCGCCTACAGCGACTACGTGTTCCGCGGGGCGTCGCGCGCGGCGAAGCTGGTCGACCCTCCCGAGGCGCCACGCTGACGGGGCTTTGTACTACGCTCCCGCGTCACCGTGAGCCCAGCGTCCGACCTCGAGGCCCGCCTCGCCCACGCGCAGTCCGCCGCCGCGAAGCTCCGCGAGGCCATCGGCAAGGCCGTCGTCGGGCAGGCGGCGGTCGTCGATCAGGTGCTCTGGGCGCTCTTCGCCGGGGGGCACGTGCTGCTCGAGGGCGCGCCCGGCCTCGGCAAGACGCTGCTCGTGCGCACGATGTCGGAGAGCCTGAGCCTGCAGTTCTCGCGCATCCAGTTCACGCCCGATCTGATGCCCAGCGACGTGCTCGGCACGAACATGCTGGTGACGGCGGAGGGCGGCGGCGCGCGCGGGTTCGCGCTGCACAAGGGGCCCATCTTCGGCCAGATGGTGCTCGCCGACGAGATCAACCGCGCGACGCCGAAGACCCAGAGCGCGCTGCTCGAGGCGATGCAGGAGCACGCCGTCACGATCGCGGGGCAGCGCCACACGCTCGGGCCGCCCTTCTTCGTGCTCGCGACCGAGAACCCCATCGAGATGGAGGGCACCTACCCGCTGCCCGAGGCGCAGCTCGATCGCTTCCTCCTGAAGGTGCTCGTGCCGTCGCCGACGGAGGACGAGCTCGTCCAGGTGCTCGCGAAGACGACCGCGCACGCGGGCGAGCGCCCGACGCCGGTGCTCGACGCCGCGGAGGTGATGGCCGTGATGTCGCTCTGCCGCGAGATCGCCGTCGCCGAGCCGGTATTGAGGTACGCGGCGAGGCTGGTGCGCGCGAGCGATCCGACGAGCGCCGCCGCCCCCGCGCTCGTGAAGCAGGCGCTGCGGTACGGCGCCGGCGTACGCGGCGGCCAGTCGCTCGTGCTCGCGGCGAAGGCGGTCGCGCTGCTCGAGGGGCGCGCGCAGGTGTCGTTCTCGGACGTGCAGCGCGTGGCGGCGCCGTGCCTGCGTCACAGGCTCATCCGCGGGTTCGAGGGCGAGGCCGACGGCGTGTCGACCGACCGGGTCGTCGAGGCGCTGATCGCCGAGGTGGCGACGCGCCCCGAGCGCGTCGAGCAGGTGGCGGCCGCCCGGTGAGCGCACGCGCAGGCGTCGCACGGGGCGTGGTGGCGGCGCTCGCGCTCTCGGGCGCGAGCGCGCACGCCGAGGTGCGGATGACGGCGCAGTCCGCGCTCGGCCCCGACATCGCGCCAGGGGGCGGGTGGACCACGCTCGCCGTGCGCATCGAGAACTCCGATCCGGTGGTCGCGACGGGCGACGTCGAGCTCACGACCGAGCAGCACAAGTCGCCCGTCGTGCGCGCGCCGTTCTCCGTCGCCGCGGGCGCGACGGCGGTGCTGCGCATCCCGGTGCACGCGGAGACCGCGTGGCAGTTCACCGCGACGCTGCGCGCGCGCGGCGGCAAGGTGCTCGCCGAGCAGAACCTCCGCGCCGGCACGCCCACCGAACCGGTGCTCGTCGAGGTGTCCGATCCGCCGCGGCTGCCGTCGGGCCTGCGGGGGGCGAAGGTGCCGGCGCTGTGTCACCCGGCGTACTCGAGCACCGCGACGCTGCCCCTCGCGCTCGGCGCCGTGCTGCTCGATCCGGCGACGGGCGATCCGGTGCTGCCCGTCCGCGCGGCCGAGTACGGGCCGACGACGGCGCTGCTGATCCCGTCGGACACGCTGTCGCGCCTCGGCGGGCAGGAGCTCGAGGCGCTCGCGTCATGGGTGCTCGCGGGCGGCACGCTCGCGGTGGCGGTGAAGCGGCCCGAGGATCTGCGCGCCCCCACGCTCGTCGCGATGCTCGGCGGGGAGGCCCACGACGCGGGCCCCGCGAAGGCGCTCGCCGGCTCGCGCGCGACGGCGCTCGAGCGAGATCCCGTGAGCGCCGCGCCCCCCGCGGTGACGGCGCCCCTCCCCGCGCCCCCCGAGGACGACGAGGAGGAGATGCCGCGCCCCGCGCCCACGACGTCGAAGCCCAACCTGAAGCCGCCCGTGACGCCCGGCAAGGAGCTGGGCGACGCGCTCGTCGCGTACGCGGGCGGGAACCTCGCGCCGTCGGACTTCGGCGCGACGGCCGCGTACGGGCTCGGCGAGGTGCACCTGCTCGCCTTCGATCCGTGGCGCCCCGGCGCGCTCGACGATCCGTGGGCGCAGTCGCGCCTGGTCGAGCTCACGCGTCACGCGTGGGACAGGCGCGCCGCGCACGTGTTCGATCGCGGCCGCCAGAGCGCGTACGCCGGGCCCGGCGCCGCCGATCTGCGCCGGCTGCTCGATCCGAACGAGGGCGCGCGGTGGGCCATCGTCGTCGCGGCGCTCCTCCTGTTCGCGTACTCGGTCGTCGCGGGGCCGGTGAACTTCGCGCTCGCGCGCAACCGCGGGCGCCCGCTCTCCGCGCTGCTCACGCTGCCGGCGCTGTCGTTCGGGACGTTCCTGTTCATCGTGCTGCTCGGGACGGTGTCGCGCGGCGTGAGCGGCCAGGCGCGGCGGCTGTCGCTCGTCGAGGCGGGCGCGGGCGTCTCGAAGGGCGCGATCCGCCGCTACCGCGGCTTCTTCACCCCGAGCGCGCGCAGGCTCACCGTGCACGCGAGCGACGCCGGGGCGGTGCTCGACGTGCTGTCGGACTCGTCGTCGAAGCCGACCGGCGCGGAGCTGCTCGTCGAGCGCGGCGGCCTGCACCTCGCCAACGTGGGGACGCTCCCGTGGCAGACGATCGTCGCGCGCGAGGACGGCGTGACGACGCTCGGGGCGGGCGTCTCGCTCGTGCGCGACGGCGCCGACGTGCGCGTCGTGAACCGCTCGTCGCACACGCTGCGCGGGGTGCTCGTGCACGTGCCCGGGCGCGGCGTGTTCCACTTCCCCGCGCTCCGGGACGGCGCGGCCGTGATGGGCACGAGCGGCACGCTCTTGCTCGCAGCGCCGACCACGTCGCACTCGCGCGGCGCGCTCGTCACGCACCCCCTGTCGTCGTCGACGTTCGCGGCGGCGTGGACGGCGGACGGCGGCGAGCGGCTCGCGCGCGCGTGGGCGACCCTCGAGTCGGTGTCGCGCCCGCGGCAGACCGACTGGTGGCCCGCGGGCGTCCCGGTGCTGCTCGCGCAGGCCGACGGCGGCGAGGGCGTGGCGCGCGACGCGGGGCTCGCGGTCTCGGAGGACCGGCTGCTCGTGCGCGTGGTCGGGTGGGGAGGGGCGCCGTGAGCGCGCGACCGGCGATCCGCGTGCGGCACCTGTGGCACCGCTTCGGCGGCATGGACGTCGTGCGCGACGTGACGTTCGACGTCGGCGAGGGCGAGATCTTCGGGTTCATCGGCCCGAACGGCGCCGGCAAGACCACCACCATCCGCGTGATGTCGACGCTGCTCGAGCCGATGGCCGGGCGCGTCGAGGTCGACGGCCACGACGTCACGCTCGAGCCCGAGGCGGTGCGCAAGATCATCGGCTACATGCCCGACCACGCGGGCGTGTACGACCGCATCACCGTGCGCGAGTACCTCGAGTTCTTCTCCGAGGCGTACGGCGTGCCGCCCGACGTGGTCGACGTCGTGCTCGAGCTGACCGATCTGAAGAAGCTCGAGGAGCGCCTGGTCGCGACGATGTCGAAGGGCATGAAGCAGCGCCTCGGGCTCGCGCGGATCCTGCTGCACGATCCGAAGATCCTGATCCTCGACGAGCCCGCGAGCGATCTCGATCCGCGCGCGCGCATCGAGATCAGGGATCTGCTGCTCGAGCTGCGCTCGCTCGGCAAGACGATCTTCCTCTCGTCGCACATCCTCACCGAGCTCGCCGACGTCTGCACGAGCGTCGCGATCCTCGAGAAGGGCCGGCTCGTCGTGGCGGGCCCTATCAGCGAGATCGCCGAGCGGATGCGCGCACGCGGGCCCGTCTCGCAGCGGCGACCGGCGAGCGCGGCGGGCGCGGACGCGGCGCCCCCGGTCATCACGGCCGCCGGCGTGCCGCTGCCAGACCAGGCGGTGCACCGCGTGAAGGTGCGCGTGATAGGCGACGCGCACGGCGTGCTGCGGCTGGTCATCGGCGGGCCGGGCGTGCAGGGCGCGCAGGTGACGTCGCCGAGCCAGCTGACCGTCTCGTACCAGGGCGACGAGCGCTTCGTCGCCGACATGGTGCGGCACCTGGTCGCGCAGGGCGTGCCGATCGTCGCCGTCGAGCCCGAGCGCACCGAGCTCGAGCGCATCTTCCTCGAGGCCACGCGCGGAGACCTGCAATGAGCATGGGTTTCGGGATCCCTTCGTCGCGCGCGCCGGATTCCTCGCGTCCTTCGGCCGCCTTGGGTGAGTCCGTGCTCGACGTGGCAGGGCCACGCCTGCGCCCGGTTTCAGCCCAATTCATCTCGAAGTCCGCTTCGGACTCCCCCACTCGCTCCTCGGGCTCCCGAAAGCCATGCTGAGCGCCGACGAGGCCCCGCCGATGTCGTCGATCCCGCCGCCGCCGCCTGTCGTCACGGCGCGCCACAACCCCGTGTTCGTCCGGGAGATGCGGCAGTCCGCGCGGCTGCTCCGCACGCCGTTCATCCTGATGACGGTGACGGCGATGACGGCCTTCCTGCTGTCGGCGGTCGGCGGCATCATGATGACGAGCAAGGTGAGCCCCGCCGAGGTCGGGCGCGCGCTTCACCACACGTTCTTCTCGATCGCGTACTTCGTCGTCTCGCTCGCGGGGCCGACGGTGTCGGCGAACAGCATCGCGCAGGAGCGCGAGGGCCGCACCTGGGAGGCGCTCCTGCTGACGGGGCTGTCGCCGGGCGTGATCGCGCGCGGCAAGTTCACCTCGGCGTACACGTCGGTCGCGATGTTCATCGTGTCGCTCGCGCCGGTCGGCGCGCTGCCGTTCCTGTTCGGCGGCGTGACGGTCGTCGAGGTCGTGCTGGCGTTCGCGTGCCTGTTCCTCGGCGCGGGCCTGTGGGTGGCGTTCGGGCTCGCGGTCTCGTCGAAGATGGAGAACCTCCGCGCCGCGATCGTGGTCACGCTGATCGTCGCGGTCGTCACCTCACCCGCGATCTACGGCGTCGGCGTCTCGCTCAGCTGGGCGGCGCACAAGCAGTGGCCCGCGGTGCCGGAGGGCTGGCCGGTGTGGCTGCCGTCGGCGCTCGAGCGCGCGCCCTTCGGGTGGGAGTACCTCGGCTACCTCGTCCTCGGGCCGCTCGTCGCCTCCGCGCTGCCGGCGTGGTTCTTCTACGAGGTCACCCTCGCGAACCTGACGAGCGTCACCGACGATCGATCGACCGGCATCCGCCGCTGGTTCATCGTCAGCGCGGCGGTGCTCGCGGTCGGGGGGGCGGCCGTCGTCGTCGGCGCGGGGGGCGCGGGCGCGGGCGCGGCTGCGGCCATGGCGGCGACCTACTCGTGGCTCCTCGTGCTCGGCACGTTCACGTTCGCGGGCGAGCCCATCGGCCCGTCGCGGCGCGTGCTCGCGCGGTGGGAGCGCGAGGGGGCGGGGGCCCTCGATCGCGCGCTCGGGCCGGGCGTGATGCGGGCGACGACGACGTCGCTCGCCGCGGGGCTCGGCGGGCTCTCGCTGATCACGGCTGCGGGGCTCGCGGGCGCGGGGCTGTGGGGCGGGCCGTCGAAGGCGCTGGACAGCCTCGCGCTCTTGATCGTCGCGACCTACACGGCGGGCTTCTTCGTGTTCCTCGCGGGCGTGACGGCGTGGCTGCGCGCGCGCACGAACTCCGTGATGACCCCGCGCATCCTCCTGCTCGTCACGCTGGGGCTCGCGCTCGTGGGCCCGTGGGTCGTCGCGGCGATCGGCGGCGCGATGGCCGGCTCGCTGGGGCACGCCCCCGTCGTCGCCGCGCCGTCGCCGATCTACGCGCTCGTCGTCGCGGCCGAGCTCGGCGGGCGGACGGCCACCCCGGATCTCGGGCCCATCCTCGCGGCGTCGATCGCCGCGGCCGCGTGGGCTCTCCTCGGGCTCACGGCGCTCGTCGCCGCCGCCCGCCGCAGCGGCGCGATCATCGCGGCGTATGACGCGGCCCTCGCGCGCGGGGACGAGCTGCTCGCGGCCGAGGACGCCCGCGCGGCCGAGGGTGCGCGCGCGGCCGAGGGTGCGCAGGCCGCGGAGGGCTGACCACGCGGCCCCAGCCTTCGCGATCGGAGCGCGGAGAGGCAACGGGAGAAGGCATGGGCGTGACGATGCAGTTCAACTTCGTCGTCAGCGCGAACGAACGGGCCGTGAAGCTCTGGCAGGCGCTCGGGTTCGAGATCGTCGGGCGCTTGCCCCTCGCGTTCTTGCACCCGACGAGCGCTACGTCGACGCGCTCACGATGTTCAAGGCGCTCTGACGCGTCACCACACGAGCTCGGAGAGCTCGCACGTCAGCGTCACCGACATGGCGCCGTGCCGATCGCGGCCACGCATCACGTCAACGCGACGGCGGGAGCCTGACGTGGGGCGGCGCCGTGCCGACGAGGTCCACGCACGCGGTCAAGGTTCTCGCAGCCATTTCCGTAGGGTCCGTCCACGCGTAGCGGAGGTACGTCGCCGTTCCGCCACCGGGATTCTCGCGAACCGTCGCCTCGCGCAGGCTCGCGCCGCGTCGCTCGTAGAACTGGCGCGCCCGCACGTTGGGCTCGAGCACCCAGAGGTACGGCGCGACACCGGGGCTTACGTGGCTCGCCCATCGTGCGACCGCCGCGAGGAGCGCCGCGCCGACGCCAGCACGCTGGTGCGATGCCGCGACGTGAAGGTTGTCGATGAAGACTCCCCACCCAGGGTCGCCTCGCTCGAACGCATAGACAAACCCGCGCACGCCCCGCTCATCGGACGCGACGAGGCCCAGCGTCGACGCGCGAGGCGAGGCGAGCCGGGCGCGCCAGACCGCCCTCCGCTCGCGCTCGAGGTCGCCGAGCAGGAACTCGTCCCGAAAGATGCCACGGTACGTTCGTCGCCAGCTCTCGGCGTGCAGCGCCGCGATCTCCTCGGCGCACGCGAGGGTCGCGGCCCGATATGCGAGCGACGTCATCGGGCAACGGCCGGATCCGGCGAACGCGTGCTCGCCTGGCTCTCACGACCGCCATCGACCGCTTCGAGTGTCACAGTGATGGCCTCGGGTTGTGTGGTTGGTTCGCGCAGCCGGGTCGAGGGTGAGCGGACCGCCGGGACGCGTGCACTGGCGCAACCAGGCAGCGAGCCGGCGAGGAGCAGGGAAGGAAGCAGCGATGACATGGAGACTCCATTTCTCAAGGGAGGAAGCGCCGGGGATGCGGTGGCCGCGAGACCCAGGCGCAGCGCGGCCTCGCGTCAGTAGGGGGTGCCATCGCGACGCGTGAAGACCCACGCGCCCGCGGCATCCTTGTGGCACGCGAGGTCGACCTCGGAGTAGCCGACGACGTCGTCGGGGTCTCGACTCCCGACCTCGAGGTAGCGCGCGGGCCGTTCGCTTCGGTTGACGAGCTGGTGTCCACTCGTCGTCCCGGCCGGGAAGCCAGCGCACATCCCGGCGGCGAGCACCTGCTCGCCCTCGTCGGTGCGGAGCACGACCTCACCCTCGAGCACGAAGATCAGCTCGTCCTCGCGCGCGTGATGATGTCGCAATGACGACTCCTTTCCCGGGAACAGCGTCGTCAGATTGACGCCAAAGCGGGTGAGCCCGAGCGCGTCCCCGAGCGCACGCTTCTCTCGCGGCGTCACGCGCGCGCGAAACTCCGCTGGGTACGCCGATGTGGTGCGAGGGGCCAGGGTGGCCGGATCGAGGGCAGGCAGCTTCAGCGTCATGGGGTGTCTCCTTTGTGGGGCGGATCGAAGCGAAACAGTGTTTGGCGCGCCGAGGCGCGCGCGCCGAACGTCGTGGCGAACTCGCGCAGCCTGGGAAATGGCTCGAGGCTCACCGTCGGGCGGAAGGCGACGTGCTCGATGAGGCAGAACGACGTGACCTCGAGCAGGCTGAGATCGCGCGGTGCGGGGAGCCGCTCCAGCACGTCGTCGAGGCGCGCCTCGAGCCACGCGAACGCACCCGTGAGACCCGCAGCCGCCTTGACGAAGAAGACGTTGTTCGCTGGGAGGTTCGCCACCGCGATCCCGACTCGGAGCTGGACCTGCGCCAGCATCGCCGACCAGACGAGCTCCTGCGCCGACCGGACGACAGCGTCGGCGAGGTGCTCTGCGAGGACGATACGCCGATCGCCGGACCGACCGGCGTGCTCGACGAGCGAGCGACAGATGTTCTCGGTGCCGAAGGTGCTCGTCGTGCCGACCTGGAGCGTCGGGACCTTGAGCATCGGATTGCCGCCGAAGGCGGCGGCGTCCACGCTCGCCAGGTCATGCACCACCTCGAGCGTGAACGGGACGTCCAGCTCGTGAGCGAACATCGCCGCGACTCGCGTGAAGTGTGCGAGCTGCTGCGACCGATCAGGCGAACCGCGACAGGGCTCATCGCGTCATCCTCGGGCCCTCCCCCGCAGCCGCTGCGCGAAGAAGTCCATGATCTCTTCTCTGGCGGCGACGGTCGGCTCCCCGGCGCGATCCACCAGGTGTGCGGTGACCACGCTGTGAGGACAGCCGATGACGTCCGCGAAGAACGGCGGCGGCGAGCGGTTGGCTGCCGAGGAAGGCAGGACCGTCGCAAGGAACCGCTGGCCCAGCGCCTCCGCGTACGCCGCGAAGCGCTGCGCCGTGCAGTGGCGGTCGCCCTCGAAGCGGTACGCCCGAACCGTCAGGTCCTCACGCTCGAGGCGCTGGCGGACCTGGGCCAGCTCCTCGGGGGAGCTGTTGAGGGCCTCCGGCTGGTGGATGGGCAGCGACGACTGGCACAGGACCGGCGCAAGCACCGCCGGCTCGAGCATCATGCTCAGCGCGAAGTTCCCCGTGAAGCACATGCCAATGGCGCCCACGCCCGGCCCTCCACACTCCGCGAACGCGATGCGCGCGAGCCCGCGCAGCCACGCTGTCACCGGGCTCGACTCGTTCGCGGCGAGGGCGCGGAACTCCGCGCTGACGCAGGCCCGCTTCAGCACGGCGAGCCCCGGGGCGGCCTCGGGGTACGCGCCGTCGCGTCCAAACAGCGACGGCATGTAGACCGTGAAGCCCGCGGCGACGATCCAGCGAGCGAAGCGCGCGACATCGGGGCTGATGCCAGGCATCTCCGCCATCACGATGACAGCCGGGCCTCGCCCCCCGACGTACACGGTGCGCTCGACCCCGTCGATGATGGTGGCCCGCCTCTCGAAGTCGTGGAGCGCGTCGTCGTTCATGAGGCGCAGCATCCGGCACGCGGGCTCGCCCGACGAGTGGCGCGAATGACAACGTTCGGTCTATTCTTGCCACGCGATGATCGTTCATCTGGCCATCGACGGAGTCATGGAGGGAGCGCTGGGTCTTGGGCTCGACGTCGTCGACACGGCGGCTCGCCTCGTGCGCGCGGGGATCGTGTCGCACGCGAGGAGCTTGCGCTCCCTCCAGCAGCGGGTCGTCTCGCATGACGGGAAGTCCGTGCCCTCCGTGCAGCGGCGCGCGATCTCGGTCGACGGCGCCTTCGAGCTGCGCTCGGTGCGAAGCGGCGACGTCGTCGTGATCCCCGGCGTGTTCGCCACGAAGGACTCGTCCATCGAGCGGATCCTCGCCCGCTCGGACGTTCATCGCGTCGTCTCCCTGCTGCCCGGGGCCGCGCACAAGGGAGCGCTCATCGCCGCGTCCTGCTCGGCGACCTTCCTGCTGGCGGCAGCCGGGCTCCTCGACGGCAAGCGCGCGACGACCACCTGGTGGCTGATGCCGTCGTTCCAGCGACGCTACCCGCGGGTCGATCTGCGCCCCGATCGCATGCTGATCGACGCCGGCGGCGTGATGACGGCCGGCTCGGCGTTCGCGCACGCCGACCTGATGCTCGCGGTCGTGGCGCGTCTGTCGAGCCCGTCGGTCGCCAACCTCGCGGCCCGCTACCTCCTCCTGGACGCGCGCGCGTCGCAGGCTCGGTACATGGTGATGGATCACCTTCAGAGCTTCGATCCGCTGCTTCGCACCCTGGAGGATTTCATCACCGCGAACATCGACCGCCAGCTCTCGCTCGCCGAGCTGGCGCGTGCCGTCGGCGCGTCGCCACGCACGCTCGCGCGGAGGCTCGACGCCAGCGTCCGGATGACGCCGCATGGCTTCGTTCAGCGCGTGAGGGTGGCGCACGCCGCACATCTCCTCGAGACGACGCGGGCGTCTGTCGAAGAGGTCGCCGCGCGCGTCGGATACGCAGACGCGGCCGCGTTCCGCCGAGTGTTTCGCCAGCACGCCGGCATGTCACCCCGTGACCACCGCACACCTGCCGGATGACCCTCGGGTGGCTCACCCCAGCACCCGCTCGCCGATCTCCCGTGCGCGGGTCGCTCGCCGGTCGCGCCTTCTGGCGCGTGAGCGCCACCGCCCAGACCTCATCGGCGTGGCCGCGCGCGTCGCGCTCGGCGTCGAAGCTCACCTCTCCTCTGGGGAGCACGCGCCGCTCGACGCGCGTCGCCCGCCTGCGCACGGACACACGCGGACGACGAAGCACGCGGAATCCGCGACGGGGCGCCGCGCTCGTTCGCGCGTGGCAAGCCTCGAGCTCTTGCTACGATGCGGCTCTCCGCCCGGCTCGGGCCTTCTGTTCGAGGTGAAACACCATGCGACTCTTGACGGCTGGCTCTCTGGTCCTGATCTGCCTCTCCGCGTACGCGTGCTCAACGAGCGACGAGGAGCCGGCGGCGAGCAACACCGGAGCGAGCGCCGGGGCCGCAGGCGCCGAGGCTGGCGGGCAGTCGGGCAACGGCGGCGAGTCCGGGCAGTCGGGCGAGGGCACCGGCGGCACCGGCGGCGGTGGGACGGGCGGACAGGGCGGACAGGGTGGCACGGGAGGCGGCGTGGCCGGGACCGGCGGCAGCACGGCCGGCGGCGGCACGGGGGGCACGGGGGGCACGGGGGGCAAGGGCGGCACGGGCGCGGCGGGCAACGGCGCCAGCGGCTGCGACGGGCTCTACTGCCCCGACGGGAGGTACCGCCTCGGGCCCTGCCCGGGCGAGAAAGTCACGGCGTGCATGACCGCCGTCTCCGGCGTCGAGTGCGTGACGGAGGGGCAGACGTGCCCGGTGTTCCCGGCGTGCGACCCCTCCGTGACGGCGGGAGCGACGTGCGTCCCCGGCACGGACGAGGACTGCCTCGTGGCCGAGAGGACGGTCGCCCAGTGCAGCGCAGGAGGCACGTGGTGGGTCGGGACCATGGCCGGTGCCGAGCCGCCGACGTCCGCGTGCGACGCCCACGGGAAGTGGGGCTTCACGTATGCAGAGCCGCTGGATCCGAAGGCCGACTGCGGCAGCGCGCCGCTGACGCTCGAGATCCGCAGCGTGAAGGGCTGGTTCGCGGTGCTCGTGCAGCCGGCGCCGACCAGCTGGGGGGTGTCGTTCTTCGCGGGCGGATGCGACGCGCGCCTCGAGGCGATGTACCCGGGGTCGGCCGGGGGGCCTCTCGCGGACTCGGTCATCACTGTCGCGCAGCTCTCGTTCGCGGACCCTCCCTCCGGGACGTACTCCCGCGCCGGCACCGCCGCGTGCGGGTTCGTGTCGACGAAAGGCACCTTCGCTTCGTTCGCGAAGCAGTGAGGGCGCCGGTCGGACGGCGAGGACGACGAGCGTCAGGGGACGGCGCATCGCTCCACTCTTCGGTCCCGCGCGAAGTTGCACGCGGGGCCGCCTGGGGGGGACCATGTTCGGCCCATGCGCCCGCGACCCTTCGTCTTTGCCCTCGCCGTCGCGGCGGGCTGCGCGCGCTCGGCGTCCATCGTCGCTCCGGCGCACGAGCCTGGCACGCACCCTCACCCTACCCAAGCCACCCACGCCCCCCTGCCCGCCGCGCCCGCGCCGCTCCGCAGGCTGAGCAACGAGGAGTACGACAACAGCGTCCGCGATCTCCTCGGCGACACGACGCGCCCGGCGGCGGACTTCCCGCCGGACGAGCTGGCCGGGGGGTTCGAGAGCGGCTCCGTCTCGCCGGTGACTCAGTCCCTCGTCGAGCGGTACCTCGCGGCGGCCGAGGCGCTCTCCGCGGCCGCCGCTCCGCGGCTGCCGACGCTCGGGGGGTGCGTCCCGGCGCAGCGGGAGGCGGAGTGCGCGGCGCAGCTCGTCGAGCGCCTCGGGCGCGCCGTGTTTCGTCGCCCGGTCGAGCCGCGCGAGCGCGACGCGCTCACGTCCCTGTACGCTCGCGCCGCGCCCCGCCGCGGGCACGAGCGGGCGCTCGCGCTGGTGGTGCAGGCGATGCTGCAGTCTCCTGCGTTCCTCTACCGCGCCGAGCCACAGCGCTCACCCGAAGAAGCGGCGCGCGCGCTGACCGGGTACGAACTCGCGACCCGCCTCTCGTACTTCCTCTGGGCCTCGACCCCCGACGAGCGGCTGCTGGACGATGCCGGCGCCGGGCGGCTGGCCTGCGCGGAGGGCGTCGAGGCCGCGGCTCGCAGGCTGCTCGCAGACCGGCGCGCGATCGACGGAGTGCGCAACTTCTATCGACAGTGGCTCGACTTGCGCGAGCTGGGGACCGTGTCGCGAGACGCCCGGGTGCACCCCGAGTTCACGCCCGAGCTGCGCCGCTCGATGGTCGAAGAGACGCTCCGCTTCGCCGCGGACGCCACGCTGGAGGGACGCGATCTCGTCCGCGCGCTGTACACGAGCCAAGAGTCGTTCGTCGACGCGGCGCTCGCGCGTCACTACGGCGTGGAGGCGCCGACCCGCGCCGGCTTCTCGCGGGTCTCGCTGCCCGCGGCGCGGCGCGCTGGCGTGCTGACGCACGCGAGCGTCCTCACCGTGCACGCGAGCGCAGAGGACGCGTCGCCCGTCATGCGCGGCAAGTTCGTGCGCGAGAAGGTGCTCTGTCAGGAGGTGCCGCCTCCGCCGCCGAACGTGGCGATCGCGCTGCCGAGGGTCGACCCGTCGGTGACGAAGAAGGAGCGCTTCGCCACGCACCGCGTGGCGCCCGCGTGCGGTTCGTGCCACCGGCTGATGGACCCTGTCGGCTTCGGCTTCGAGCACTACGACGCGACCGGCGCGTGGCGGGACCGCGAGGGCGGGCGCGACGTCGACGCCACGGGCGTGCTCGAAGGCGCAGGGGGCCCAGCGGCCGGGTTCGACGGCGCGGTCGCGCTCGGAGAGCTCCTCGCCGAGAGCCCCCGCGCGCGGCGCTGCGTGACGACTCAGTGGCTCCGTGCGGCGCTCGGGCGAAGAGAGCGCGACGAAGACGAGGCGTCGCTCGAGGCTGCCCACGCCGCCTTCGTCACCTCGGGATTCGACGCCCGCGCGCTCTTGATCGCCATCGTGAAGACCGACTCGTTTCGCCGCGTGGGCTTCGACCGGGGGGCGCCCCAGTGAGCCATCGCATCGGCCGGCGCCAGCTGCTCGGCGCGCTCGGGGCAGGGCTCGGCGCGTCGACGCTGCCGTTCGTCCCGTGGCTCGACGCTCGCGCCGCCGGCGCCCCACCCCCGAAGCGCATCCTGTTCTTCTTCTCCTCGAACGGCACCGTCCACGAGAGCTGGGTGCCGGAGGCGCGCGGCGAGCGCCTCCACCGCCTGAGCCCCATCCTGGCGCCGCTCGAGCGGCACCGCGCGCGCTTGCTCGTGATCGACGGGCTCGCGCACAAAGTCATCATCGAGAAGAGCAGCCGGTCGGGGCACACCGCCGGGATGAACACCGCGCTCACGGGGCGCAACAACGAGATCACCGACCCGCGCCAGCCGCTCCACAGCCTGGCGACGGGCGTCTCGCTCGACCAGCACCTCGGCGCGCGGTTGGGCGCGAACTCCAAGCTCCGCACGGTCGAGGCGGGCGTGCAGGTCGAGCCCTACAACAAAGATTTCGCCGCGCTCTCGTACGCGGGGCGGCGCGCCCCCATCCTGCCGGAGAGCAGCCCCTATCGCCTGTTCGACAGGCTGTTCACCGGGGCGTCGCGGCAGGTCGCGCCGAGCGGCGACGCGGCGGACGTCGGCGCGCTCGAGGACCGCCGACTGGTGCTCGAGGCCGTGTCGGCCGACCTCGACGCCCTTCGCGCCCGGCTGCCCGCGAGCGACCGGGTCAAGGTGGAGGCACACCTCGACGCCGTCCGCGCGCTGGGCCACAGCCTGGCGACCGGGGTGGGCGCGGGCGCGAGCGCGGCGTGCGCGGCGCCGACGCTCGCCAGGCACGTCCACCCGTGGAACAACGACGACATCCCAGCCCTCGCGCGGCTTCAGACCGAGCTCGTGGTGATGTCGCTCGCCTGTGATCTGACCCGCGTCGCGACGCTGCAGTTCGGGCGCGGCGGCGCGGCGCACAGGTTCACGTGGCTGGGTCAGGAGTTCGCACGAGACCCGCAGGTCGGCCCCGCGTGCCAGGCGAAGGGCCTGCACGCGCTCGCGCACCGCGACACCGATCCAGTCTCGCGCGCGAAGCTCGTCCGCATCCATGCGTGGTACGCGGCCGAGCTGGCGCACCTGCTCGATCGCCTGGCCTCGGTGCGCGAGGGTGGCGGGACGCTCCTCGACAGCACCGTCGTCGTCTGGATGAACGAGCTCGGCACCGGCGGCGACCACAGCCACGAGCGCACGCCGTGGGTGCTGATCGGGGGCTCGCGCCAGCAGCTCTCGGCGGGGCGCTTGTTGACCTTCCCCGGGGAACCCCACAACCGGTTGTTGTTGTCGCTCTGTCACATGATGGGTGTGGAGGCGGAGACGTTTGGTGATCCGGACTATTGCGCCAGGGGCCCGCTCACCGGCCTTGCCTAGCGTGCCGTGGCGCGTTCCTGTGAAGATCGTGGATAGCCGCGGCGGCGGCTGGTTCGGCCGCCGAGTTGCGGCGGACCTCGGTCCGCGCGCTCCGCGAGCTCGCTCGACGGCGATCCGACGCGGGCCTGGTCGCGGCCGCGCCTGCCGCCGTTGGTGCGCGGGCGGCGCGATGATACGGGGCGAGGTGGCGATTCATGCAACGGGCCAAGGTCTTCAGCCTGACGACGGCCGCGCTCGCGCTCTCGGTCTCGGGGCGCGCGGCCGCGCAGACGCCCGCGCTCGCGCTCGATCGGCTTCAACCCGCGCCCGCCGGCGATCCGATGCTCGCGGTCGAGTCGCCCGCGACCGCGCCGTCGCGCGTGACGCTCGCGGCGCTCGGATCCTACGCGAAGGCGCCGCTCGCGCTCCGGCGCACGTCGACGGACGATCGCTCGCGCGTCGTCGACTACCAGCTGGTCGCGCACCTCGGCGCGTCGCTGTCGCTCGCGCGGCGGATCACCGTCGACGTCGACGCGCCCGCCGTCGCGTCGCAGGGCGGCGCCACCCGCAGCGTCGGCGCGTCGCGCGTGGCCGCGCCCGACGGCGCCACGCTCGGCGACGTCCGCGCCGGCGCGAGGTTCACGCTGCTCTCGCCCGAGGGCGGCGCGCCGGGCGTCGCGCTCTCCCAGCGCGTGTTCTTCCCGACGGGGCGCGAGGGCGGGTACGCGAGCGCAGGGCACGTGCGCTACGCGCCGGCGATCGTCGTCGGCGCCGACGCGGGCGGGTGGCTTTGGTCGCTGTCGCTCGGGCGCACGTTCCGCGGCGCGGCCTCGACGAGCGCGCGCGTCTCCGGCAGCTCGCTCGACGCCTCCGCGGGCGCGGCCGTGCGCGTGGGCCCGGTGCAGGCGGGCGCGGAGGCCTACGCGAGCACTGTCAGCGACGCCTCGACCGACGCGCTCTCGAGGTCGACGACGAACGCCGAGGTGCTCGGCGTCGTGCGCTGGTCGGGGCGCGGGCTCTTCGTCACCGGCGCCGCGGGCCCCGGCGTCGGCAAGGGGATCGGCACGCCCGCGTTCCGCGCGGTGCTCGCGGTCGGCGGATCGCTCGAGCTCGGAGGCTCGTCACGGGAGCGCCACACGACCGGAGACGCGCGAGGCGACGCGCGCGCAGCAGAGCCCGCGTCGACCCGGGCCGCCGTCGCGCCCGAGGGCGCACCCGCAGCGGCCGCGCCCGTCGACACAGACGGCGACGGCGTGCTCGACGCGGACGACGCGTGCCCGTCGGTCGTCGGCGAGGCGAGCGCGACGCCCGCGCGCAACGGGTGCCCGCGCGACACCGACGCGGACGGCGTCGTCGACGCGCGCGACGCGTGCCCGACCGCGCCCGGCGTGCCCTCCGACGATCCCGCGAAGCACGGCTGCCCGCCCGACACCGACGGCGACGGCGTCATCGATCCCGAGGACGCGTGCCCGCGCGAGAAGGGCGCGAAGACGGGCGATCCGAAGACCCACGGCTGCCCGACCTCGGTGCGCGTCGAGGGTCAACAGATCGTCATCATGCAGCAGGTGCAGTTCGAGACGGGCAAGGACGTCATCAAGGAGGAGAGCTTCGGCCTCCTGTCGCAGGTCGCCGGCGTCCTCGTCGAGCACCCGGACATCGTGCGCCTCGCCGTCGACGGGCACACCGACGACGTCGGCTCCGAGAAGAACAACCTCGCCCTGTCGCAGCGGCGCGCCGTCTCGGTGCTGCGGTGGCTCGTCGATCACAAGGTCGACGCGCGGCGGCTCGAGGCGCGCGGGTTCGGCCCGCGCCGGCCCCTCGCCGACAACAAGACCCCGGAGGGCCGCGCGAAGAACCGCCGCGTCGAGTTCCAGATTCGCCTGCGTGACGCGCGCGGCGAGGCCGCGTGGCGCGACGGGCCGGTCGAGTGAAGCTCCTCCCGAAGACCCTCGCGCTCCTCTCGCTCGTGGCGGTCGCGCCCGTCGGCGTCGCGGTCGCCGCGCTGCTCGAGGTCAACAAGGACGCCGTGGTGTCGACCGAGCGCACGCTGCAGGTCTCCATCGTCTCCGAGGTCGCGGCCGGCAGCGTCGGCGCGGTGCTCGACGCGCGCTCGGACGCGCAGGCGGTCGCGTTCGCGCTCGCGGAGGCCGCGCGAGAGAAGGGCGACGGCGGCCTCGTCGCGGTGCGCGCGATCCTCGCGACGCGCACGTCCATCGACGCCGCGCGCTTCGAGGTGCCCTCGGCGAAGGTCTCGACGGTGTTCAAGAAGTCCGACGCCGTGGGCGCGGAGCCCCCGACGTCCACGCCGGCGGCGCGCGAGGAGGCCGACAGGAGCGGCGTCGGGTTCGCGATCGTGGACCGCGGGCTCGGCGCGCTCGTCGTGCCCATCCCGAGGGGCGGCGACGGCGCGAGCGGCTACGTCACCGTGCCGGTCGATCTCGCGGCGCTCAACGTCACGCTCGACGGCCTCGCGGGCAGGTTCCGCGACGGCGGCGCGAAGCTCGTGGTGCTCGACGCCGACCGCAAGATCGTCGCCTCCGACTCCGGCTCCGGCCTCCTGGTCGGCGGTGACGGCGCCGCGCTGCCCGTCCTCGCGCGGCTCGGCCCCGGCGTGCTCGCGAACCCGGCCGCCGTCGTCTCGGAGCACGCCGTGGGCGGCGAGAAGATGGTCGGCGTCGTCAAGCCGGTGCCCGAGCTGTCGTGGGCGGTCGCCGTGTGGCGCCCCGAGGCGCGGGCGTACGCGGCGCTCGCGGCGATGAAGCAGAAGGGCCTGCTGGCGGCGGCGGGCGCGCTCTTGCTCGCCCTGCTCGCGAGCGTGGCGGCGGCGGGCCGCGTGACCAGCCCGGTGCTCGCCCTGTCGCGGCTCGCGAAGGTGATCGGCGCGCGGCGCTGGCGCGACGTGAAGGTCGAGGGCCTCCCGCGCGACGAGCTCGGCGAGCTGGGGGCCGATCTCGGCAAGATGGCGCACGAGCTCGAGGCGAGCGAGGAGAAGATCGCCGAGGAGGCGCGGCTGCGCGGCGATCTGTCGAGGTTCCTCTCGAAGGAGCTCGTCACGCAGATCGTCGAGGGCAAGCACTCGCTCGCGCTCGGCGGCGCGCGCGCACAGGTGACGGTGCTGTTCGCCGACGTCGTCAGCTTCACGCCGCTCGCGGAGAGCCGCCCGCCGGAGGAGGTGGTCGCGCTCTTGAACGAGCTGTTCTCGCTGCTCACCGAGATCGTCTTTCGGCACCAGGGCACGGTCGACAAGTTCATCGGCGACTGCCTGATGGCCGTGTGGGGCGCGCCGGTGCCCGCGCCCGATCACGCCGCGCGCGCCGTCGCGGCCGCCGAGGACATGCTGCGGTTCCTCGAGAACGCCGCCGCGACGTGGGAGCAGAAGTACGGCGTCGTCGTCAAGCTCGCGATCGGCATCAACTCGGGCGAGGCGATCGTCGGCAACGTCGGCTCCGACAAGCGCATGGAGTACACGGTGATCGGCGACACGGTGAACATCGCCGCGCGGCTCGAGCAGATCGCCGCGCCCAACCAGGTCCTCGTCGCGGGCGAGACGGCGCGCCTCGCGGGCGACGCGTTCGAGCTCGTGCCCGTCGGCGCGCGCAAGCTCACCGGGAAGGTCGAGGAGATCGAGGTCTACGCGCTCGATCAGGGCTGACCGCGCGGCGCCGGATCATGCTTTTGCAACAATCCTTACACGGTCTCGCGTGCTCCACGCCGCGCGCCCGGCTCGCGCACGGTCGCCCGCGCTACTTGATCAGCTCGACCGCGACCTGGAGGATGACCACGACGACGCCGAGCACGAGGCCGACCGCGGCGCCTCCGTAGGTCATCATCTTCGCCTGGGAGAGCGTCTTTTCGGCCTCGGCGTCGCGTCCCTCCAGCCAGAGCTTCTTGGCCTTCTCCGTCCACAGGACGCCGACGACCCCGGCCGGCATGCAGCAGCTGGTCGCGCAGAGGATGCTGACGATGAGCACGGTGCTCGCGCCGGGCAGCTCGGGGCGGAGGACGGGCTGGGGGCGCCAGGCGCCGGCGGTGGGCCACGCGGGCGCCGGGGCCGGATCGCGGTGGCCGCACGCGGGGCAGGCGCCGCCCGCGGGCGCGCCGGACACGTGGCCGCACCGCGCGCAGGTCATCGGAGCACGGAGGCGCAGACGACCCACGCCTTGCAGCCGTTGGTCGGCGCGCCGCGGTCGTCGACGCACTGCACCTGCCAGCCGTTGCCGTGCGGGCGCGAGGCGGTGACGTGCGGAAGCCTGCCCGGCAAGAGCACGGCCTCGGTGAACTCGTAGCCGCCGCCGACCACGGTCGTGCCGACGGGGCACTGCGCGAAGCCGTCGGCCGAGTTCGACGCCGACCAGACCTTGGGCTCGGACGCGGGCGGCGGCTGACAGCCCGCGAGCGCGCACACGGCGACCACCGACGCTACGAGCGATCTCGCCACGCGCGCGCCTCCTCTTCCTGTTGCCTCGCGAGGCGCCGCTGCTCCTGCACGAGGCTGCCATAGGCGCGCGGCACGCGCGGATCGAGCCCGAACGCGTAGAGCACGCGCAGGGCCGCCTCCGCGTCGTCGGTCGCGCGGTGCGCGTTGTCGAGCGCGACGCCGAGGCGCGCCGCGACGTCGCCGAGCGCGCGGCTCTTCTCCTCCTTGTGCAGCAGGCGCGCCCACACCAAGGGATCGATCCAGTCGACCGAGGTGCGCAGCGCGGGCGGCCCCGACGGCCCCACCTCGACGCCGGCGCGGCGCATCTCCTCGTGCAAGAACGCCCGGTCGAACCGCGCGTTGTACGCGACCGGCAGCGCGCCCTCGAGCGCAAGGAGCACGGGCTTCACCAGATCGCGGAACGGCGGCTGGTCGCGGACGGCGTCGTCGGTGATGCCGTGGATCTTGGAGACCTCCTCCGGGATGGCGCGCTCGGGGTTCACGAGCCAGCCGTGCCGCGCGACGATCTCGCCGCCGCGCCCGACGATCAGGCCGATCTCCACGATCCTGTCGACGGCGGGATCGCGCCCCGTGGTCTCGGTGTCGATGCACACGACGAGCTGATCGGCCCACGCGGCGTCGGCCGGGACCTCGTCGGCCGCGCCGAGCACGCGCAGGCGGAGCAGGTGCGCGATGCCCGCGTAGTGCCGCCCCGTGGGGAAGCACCCGCAGATCTCGCCGCGCGCGCTCAACGCTTGCCTTGCGGGACGCTGAGCGCGGGGGCGGGCGCGCTGGCGCTCGGCGCCGCCTTCGCGGGGATGGGCGTCGTGTCACCCGCGAGCTCGAGCTCGAGCTTCACCCACTCGTCGAGGTCGCCGTCGAGGTCGCCGCCGCGGAACTCCCGGCCGTTGATGAAGATGGTCGGCGTGTGGTCGAGCCCGACGGCGTCGCCCTGCTTCTTGTCGCGCGTGACGCGCGCGGCGGCCGCCTCGCTGCCCATGTCGGCCTTCCACTTGACGAGATCGAGGCCGAGATCCTTCGCGTACTTCTCGAGATCGGGGACCTCGAGCGCGGGCTGCTTGTCGAAGAGGACGTGGTGCATCTCCCAGAACTTCCCCTGCTGCATCGCCGCGTAGCCGGCGCGCGCGGCGGGCTCGGCGAGCCGGTGGATGGAGAGCGGGTAGTTCTTGTAGTAGACCTTGATCTTGCCGTTCCAGCGGGCGACGGCCTCGTCGAGCTTCGGCGCGACGGCCTTGCACGCGGGGCACTCGAAGTCGGCCCACTCGACGATCGTCACGGGGGCGGAGGCGGGGCCCTTCATCGGCGTGTCGGAGACGTCGATGCTCTTCGCGCGGTCGGGGTCGAAGCGGGTCTTGAACGAGTCGACGGCCTGCTCGCGGGTGCGGCCGTCGCGCACCTCGCGCATCAGGTACTTCACGCCGGGGACGCACTTCGGGCACTTGCGCTGCTCCTTCACGCAGACGGCGAGGCTGACGGGCGTGTCGGCGCAGGGGGCCATCACCTCGGAGACGTAGGTCGACCACTCGCGGCGCTCGCGGGGCGTCAGCGACGAGGTGTCGACGCCGGGGAGCGAGACGTCGGAGACGGGCACGGCGCTCTTCGCGCCGCCGGCCGCGCCGCCGCTCTCGGCGGGGCCGCGGCACGTCGAGAAGCCGAGCCCGGCGAAGGCTGCCGTGAGCAGCACCTTGGACAATGTGGAGGCGACCATCTCTCGCGCGGAGCTTAGTCGGGACGGGCTCGAAAGAAAGGTCGTTCACCGCGCGTCGCGCTTTGCAGGCAGGGCCGCTCTTGCTAAGCGACCGCGCGATGCTCCAGAAGCTCGCGCAGGTGCTCCGCGACCGCAGCCAGAAGCCGCTGATGGCCTCGGCGGACTACTGGGACGACCGCGCGAAGACCCGCAGCGGGTTCGCGCGGTCGGTGTGGCACTCGCAGAGCTTCAGCGAGGCGTGGGACGAGCGGCAGCAGACGCTGCTGCGGGGCGCGCTCACGGCGCTCGACGGGCCGCTCGCCGGGCGTCGCGTGGCCGACGTCGGGTGCGGCACCGGGCGCATCACGAGGTTCCTCGCGCGGGAGGGCGCGGTGGCGACGGGGTTCGACTTCTCGCCCGAGACGGTGCGCGTCGCGGGGGCGGAGACGCGAGAGGCCGGGCTCGAGGCCACGTTCGTGGTCGCCGACGCGACGACCGGCGCGCTGCCGGTGGCCGACGGCTCGTTCGATCTCTCGCTCGCGGTCGGGTGCCTCGCGGTCGCGTGCCGGGATCTCGACGCGCTCGAGCGCGCGCTCGGCGCGATGCGCGCGGCGACGCGGCCGGGCGGCGCGGTCGTGCTGCTCGAGCCCATCCACGACGGGCGGTTCTTCGGGCGCGTGCTGCGCGAGCCGGTGGAGGGCTGGGTGTCGTCGGCGCGGCGCGCGGGGCTGCGGCTCGTCGATCGCCGGGGGATGGGCCTCTTGCCGGTGCGCGCGGCGCTGTCGAGCTTCGACGCGCCGCCGTGGCTCGTGCGGCCGGTGTTCGCCGCCGGCGAGGGCGTGCTCGACGCGAGCGCGTGGCTCGAGCCGCTCGCCGACTACCGCCTGCTGTCGTTCCGCGTCGCATGACCGAGCGCGCGCGCGCGCGGCTCCGGCGCGCCGCGCGCGCGGCGCTGACCGCGGCCCTCATCGCCGCGCTCGCGTGGCGCGTGCCGCTCGCCGACGTCACCGCGGCGCTCCGGGCGGTGCCTCGCGCGGGCGTCGCCCTCGCGGCGCTCGCGCTCGTCGCGCAGATCGCGCTGGGCGCCCTCAGGTGGAAGCGGATGCTCGCGCGCGCGGGCGAGCCGCAGCCCCTCGGCGCGCTCGTCGCCGACACGCTCGTGGGCTCCGCGTACAACCTCGTGCTGCCGTCGACGGTCGGGGGCGACGTCGTGCGCGCGGTCCGCTGCGCGCGGCGCCTCGGGCGACCGGCCGCGGCGTACTCGACCACGCTGTTCGAGCGGATGATCGGCCTGCCGACGCTCGCGCTCGTCGCGGCCCCGGGCATCCTCGTCGTGCCGGGCGGCGAGGCGCTCGTCGCGCCGACCCTCGCGCTCGCGGTCGTGAGCCTCACCGTCGTCGTGCTCGCGCGCGCGCCCCTCGCGTGGCTCGCGCGCATGGCCGCGCGGCGCGCGCCGGCGGTCAGCGGCGTCGCGGAGGGGATGAGCGCCGATCTCGCGGGCCCGCTCGCGACGCGCGGCGCGCGCGCGGAGGCGGTCGGGTGGACGCTGCTCTACCAGGCCGCGGGCATCTCGATCCTCGCGGCCTTCGTCGCGCCCGCGGGCGACGCCAGGCTGGTCGCCGCCATCTATGCGGGGCTGCCGCTCATCGTGGTCGCGACGATGCTGCCGGTCACGATCGCGGGCGTGGGGCTGCGCGAGTCGATGTTCGTGCTGGTGCTCGGGCGCCTCGGCGTCCCCGACGCGACGGCGCTCGCGCTCAGCGTGCTGTGGTTCGCGACGTTCTTCGCCTTCGCGCTGCCCGGCGTCGTCATCGTGCTCCTGGAGGGCCGACGAACGCGCTAGGTCACCGCCGTCGGTGCGCCCTCGTCCACGACCACAGGGCGACCGCCGCGCACAGCGCGCCCGCGGCGCTCGCGAGCAGGCACGCCCTCGGGCCGACCGCGCCCCACGCCCAGCCGAACAGCAGGTTCGACGGCAGGCTCGCGAGCCCGGTGACCAGGTGGAACCTCCCGAACTCGGTGCCGAGCACCGCCCGCGGCGCGAGCTCCGCGACGATCGCGCGCTCGGCGCCCTCGCTCAGGCCAAAATATCCGGCGTACAGGCACATCCCGGCGAGGAACGTCGCGACGTCCGGCGCGAGCGCGAGGACGGCGTAGGCCGCCGCGTACACGATCCACCCCGCGCCGAGGCTGGTCGCCTTGCCGATCCGATCGGCGAGCCTGCCGCCCGTGGTCGCGGCGAACGCGCGCAGCAACGAGAGCGCCGACCACGCGAGCGCCACCTCGCGCGCCGACGCGCCGAGCTCGCCGAGCCGCCGCAGCAGGAACAGATCGCTCGTGTTCATGATGGCGAACAATCCCAATACGAGCAGGTACGACCGCAGCGCCGAGGGCGCCGTCGCGCTCGCGGGGGGCTCGCTCGACGGGGCGAGGGCGGGCGCCTCTGCGCCGCGGTCGCTCGAGGCCGGCACGAGCGCGGCGAGCGTGACGAGGGCGGCGAGCCCGGGCGCGAGGCTCGCGAAGGCCACCACGCGCGGACCGTGGGCGAGCAGCCAGGCGGCCACGAGCGGCCCGATCGCCGCGCCCGCGTTGTCGAGCGCGCGGTGCAGCCCGAAGGCCTCGGCGGCGCGCGCCCGCGGGACGCTCGCGGCGAGCAGGGCGTCGCGAGGCGACGATCGCACGCCCTTGCCGACCCGATCGAGGAACCGGAACCCCACGACGTGCGCGGGCGCGCTCGCGAACCACAGGAGCGGGCGCGCCACCGTCGCCAGCCCGTAGCCCAGCAGCACGAGCGGCTTGCGGCGGCGCGGATCGTCGGCGAGGCGGCCCGAGACGAGCTTCGCGACCGCGCTCGTCGCGTCGCCGACGCCCTCGATCGCGCCGAGCGTGACGGCCGTGCCGCCGAGGCTCGCGACGAGCGCGGGCAAGACGGCGTACACCATCTCGCTCGCGACGTCGGTGAGCAGGCTGACGGCGCCGAGCGCTAGGACCACGCGCGGCAGGCGCCGGGACATCAGCGCCGGCCGCGCTCGACGAACGCGCGAAAGAGCGACTCCTCGCCGCCGCTCATGGGCCCCTCGAGCGCGAAGAACGCCGCGTCGCCGGTCTCCGCCATGCACGAGGCCATGCGACGCAGCTGCCGGATGGGCGCCTCGAGATCGCCGCCGCGGCGCGCGGCCGCCTCGCTGAGCGGCGTGATCGACTCCGTCGCCGACGGGCAGGCGGGCGAGCCCCGCGGCAGCTCGAGCTTCGCGGGGGACGGGCAGCACGCGTTGCGCAGCGTCAGCAGGACCGGATACTGGAACCACCGGTACCGCGCCCAGTCGCGCATGCCCTCGGTCACCCGTAGCCCGCGCCCGCCGGCGACGACCGCGCGCTGCATGTCGCGCTGCGCCCGGCGCCCGTCGGTGGCGTCGCAGACCCAGGACAGATCTGCCGACGTCTCGAACGTCTCGGGAGGGAACCACCGCGCGACGCACGCCCCGAGCGGCTCCTCCGCGCGAGCAGGCGCGCTCGAGGTCGCAGCGGGAGGCGCGTGGCTCGGCGCCGCGACGGGCGCGGCGCTCGCCTTCGTGACGACCGCCGCGGCGCTCACCGGCGTGTCGGGCCGAGGCGGAGGGCCAGGCGGCGTGCGCTGCGAGACGTACGCGACCCCGAGCGCCCCCGCGACGGCCACCCCCGCGACGAAGGCGGCGACCGTCCCGGTCTTCGACGGCGCGGCGCTCGACGGCGCCGCTGGCAACGCGCGCGCGGGCGGATCGGTCGTGCGGGTGGTCGGGTCCGCAGGGATCTCTCTCGTCGGCTGCACCGGAGGAGCGTCCTCGGCCACGACGCCCTCGGCGGCGGGCCTCGCGGCGGAGAGCGCGGCCTCGGACGCCGGCGACGCCCGCGCGAGCGTCTCGAGATCGAGCAGCTGATCGCGCGAGATGCGCACCGTCTCGTCGCTGACGGTCGGGTCGACGCTGGGCGCGCTCGACGGCGTCGGCGCGGGCTCTTCCTCCTGCGACGCGAGGACGCGGCTCCGCGGGATCGCCGTCAGCGTCGGCTCCGACGGCGACGCGGTGCCGGGCCGCGCTGTCGTCGGCGCGCGCGCCGGGATCCCGGCGGACCTCGGGGTGTCGGGCGGCTCCTCGCGACGCGCCGGGCCTGGCCACGCGGTCGCCGGGCGCCTCGGATCGACCTCGACGAGCGCCACCGGCGGCGCGGGCTCGCTGTCCTTGCGAGGAGGCGACGACGCGCGCGGCGGCTCGCTCCACGGGGCCGTCTGGTTGCGCGGCTCGCGGGGTGTGAGGTTCGGGTAGTCGCTCGCGAGCCGCCCCTCGGCGGCGACGGGATCGCTCCTGCGCGACGCGGGGATGGCGCCCTCGGTCGGCCGCTCGTCGGCGGGCGGGCGGGGCACCGTCGGCGGCGGGCGATCGGAGGGGCGGTCGAGCGGGCGGTTCGCGAGCTTGATGGGCGCGGAGCCGAGCGGCCGATCGGACGGGAGGGCCTTCTTCAGCAGCTCGGCGTCGAGCGACTGGCGCCGCCGCGCGGTGGTCGTCGCGGGGTTCGGCGGCGGCGCCACCGACACCATCGGCGCGTCGCTGTGCGTGGCGTGGCGCGACAGCCACGCGCGCAGCTCCTCGCGCAGCTCGTCGGCCGACGCGTAGCGCAGCGCGGCCGTGCGGGAGAACCCGCGGTCGAAGATCTTCTGCAGCGCCGCCGCCCCCGAGGAGCCCTGCGCGAGCGGCATCGGCCTGCCCCCGAGGATGCGCCGCGCGAGCGCCGCCGGGGACTCGGCGGAGAACGGCGGAGCCCCCGCGACCGCAAAATACAAGCATCCCAACAATCCCCACACGTCGTCAGCCTCGCTCGGGCCCTCGCCGCAGAGCCTCGGCGGCGACTCGTACGCGAGCGACAGATCGCTCACGCCGGCGAGCCCGAGGCGCGGGCCGCCGTCCTCGAGCTCACGCAGCTCGATGGCCTCGGGCACGACGCTGCCGTGGATGGCGCCCTCGGCGTGGATGGCGGCGAGCGCGTTCGAGAGCGCGATCACGGTGCGCACGGCGGGCGGCAGCTCGAGCTTGCCCTTGCGCGCGACGCGGCCGGCGAGCGTCTCGGCCTCGGGCAGATCGATGACGACGAACCCGCTCGCGCGCCCGTGCACGGCCTCGAGCGGCGGCGCGGCGCGATCGACGCCGTGGACGACGTCTCGGACGCGCAAGAGCGCCGGGTGCTCGATCGATCGGCGCGTGCGCGCGGCGCCGCTCGCGTCGGCCGTCACGAGGCACACGAGCACGGGCTGCCGCTCGATGAGATCGGTGGCGACGTGCGTGCACGGATCCTCTGGCTGGGCGAGGCCGTCCAGCCGGTACCTCCCCGCGACGACGGTCGATCCTGTCACGCCGGCGCGATGCTACAGCGACGCGCGCGGCCGCCCAAGCCTATCGCGCGGCGTCCATGGCGCAGCGGAAGCCGCTCATCACGAGGTGAAACCTCCCCGGGTGGTGCACGCGGTTCGACGCGCGCAGGCCCTTCGCGTGGTAGTTGAACGCGCCGCCGCGCAGGACGCGCTCGCACTCGTCGGGGAGGGGGTTGCTGCCGGTGAAGCCCTGCATCTTCGCGCGCTTCAGCTCCGCGAGCGTCGCCAGGATCTCGTCGCAGGTGCCGGGCTCGCCGCGGGCGGCGCCGGCGCGCCGGTACGCGTACGGATCGTAGGGATCCTCGACCCACTCCCAGACGTTGCCCGCGAGGTCGAGGTGCCCGAAGGGGCCCGCGCCGGACGGACGCGAGCCGACGTCGGCGGTCGTCGCCTCGCCGAACACCGCGCGCGCCCTCGTCGGGAATTCCTCTCCCCACGGGTAGGTTCGGCCGTCGTCGCCGCGGGCCGCGCGCTCCCACTCGGCCTCGGTCGGCAGGCGCTTGCCCACGTGCGCGCAGTACGCGCGGGCGTCGTCGTGCGAGATCGAGCTGACGGGCTGGCGCGGGCGGCGAAACTGCTTGTCGTCGCCGAGCTTGTTCGCGCGCGCGCTCTTCGGGTCGGGCGGGTGGCACGCGCGGGCGGCGACGCACGCTCCGTACGCCTCGTTGGTGACCTCCGTCTCGTCGAGCCAGAAGGCGCTCAGTGTGACCGCGTGCGCCGGGCGCTCGTCGAGCTCGCCCTTGTCGTCCTGCCCCATCACGGTCGTGCCGGCCGGCACGAGCCGCATCCCTGGCGGAGCGGCCGCGGAGCTGGACACCGCGGGCGCGCTCGAGGACGGCGCGGCCGGCGCGCTCGACGGCTCGACCCGCGCGCTCGAGGACGGCGTAACCCGCGCGCTCGAGGACGTCTCGACCCGCGCGCTCGAGGACGGCGCGGCGTCGTCGAGGCGGCGCGGAGGTTCGCGCGCCGCGCACGCGGCGAGCCCGCCGAGGGCCAGGGCGAGCGCGCGCGGAGAGAGGCGAGGGGCCATCCGGCGCGATGCTAGTCCATGAGTCGGCCGAAAATTGGGCCACGACGGCGCAGGCGACGTACGCCCGGCGCATGATCGGTGACCCGCCGGGTCCGAGGGCGCGCGGCGTCGCGCGGGTGGTGTCGTGGCTCGCGCTCGCCCTCGTCTCGCTCGTGGCGATGCTCGGCTGTCGCGCGGCGGAGCCGGTGCCGCAGCTGCTCAACCTCCTCGACGCCGGGCCTCGGCAGCTCACGCTCGGCGACACGCTCGAGCTGACGGGCACGGGGTTCCCCGCGCAGCGGACGGCGCGCGTGACGTTCGCGGGCACGCTGCACCGGCCAGGCCGGGGCGAGGTCGACGTGCGGCTCGAGACCGAGGGCACAGCGAGCTCGTCGAACAAGATCGACGTTCCCGTCTCGCAGGCGCTGCTCGACGCGCTCACGGGCAAGGCGGAGGCCGCGCAGCACGTCACGTTCCGCGGCGCGGTGGAGGTGTCGTTCGCCGCGATCACGGCGGGCGCGATGCCGATCACGGGCACGCTGGGCGACGTCGTGATCGACGCGCGGCCCCCGCCTGGCCGCCGCGACGCGATGGAGCAGCAGCGCGAGGAGGCGACGCGCGTGCTCGCGATGCTGGGCGTGACGCCGACCGATCAGCAGAAGGGAGGCGTCACGGTCGCCGAGGTCGCCGACGACTCTCCCGCGCATCAGGCGGGCCTGACGACGGGCGACGTGATCGTCGCGCTCGAGGGGTGGAACGTGCTCGAGCTCGGCGACTTCGTCCCGAGCGGGCGCTCGCGCGTCACCACGCTCGGCGTGCTCGTCGGCGGCGGAGAGCTCGCCGCCCGCCACGTGATGCTGACCGGCTACAAGCCTCGCGCCTCGGGGGATCTGCTGCCGGTCGCGCTCGTGCTCGGCACGGCGGCGGCCCTCGCGCTGCTCGGCGCGTCCCCGCTCGCGCGGCTCGCGTCGTGGATCGATCGGTGGGTGCGGCGACAGGCGGGGCCGGCGCGGCGCGAACGCGGCCGCGTGTTCCTGCTCGCGTGCGTGCTCGGGCTGTTGCGCCCGTCGTCGCGCGACGCGACGTCGGACGTGGTGTCGCTGGTCGCGTTCGCGGCCGCCTCGACGCTGGTAGCCATGTTTCCCTTCGGCCGCGCGACGGTCGGCGTCGATCTCGACGCGGCCCTGCCGCTCGCGGTCGGCGCGACCTCGGCCCTGCTCGCCTCGCTGTCGTCGGGGCGCGACGCGCGCGGCCGGTGGTCGCTGTCGGGGAGCCTGCGCCTGTCCGCGTGGACGCTGGCCTGGTACGCGCCGGCGGTCGTCGCCGTCGCGTCGGCGCTCGCGGAGGCGGGCTCGTTCTCGCTCGCGGACGTCGTGCGCGCGCAGGGCGGATCGCCGCACCAGTGGCTGCTGTTCCGCTCGCCGGTGGGCCCCGTCGCGGCGCTGCTCACCCTCGCGCCCACGCTGCTCGACCGTCGCCTCGTCGCGACCGACGACGTCGACCGCGGCGCCGCCGCCGCACTGTCGCGCGCCTCGGTGTTCGTGACCTCCGGGCTCGTCGCCACACTCTGGCTCGGCGGCTGGTCGCTGCCGTTCGTCGATCGACTCGCGGCCGAGCGCAGCCTGCCGCTCGTCGCGCTCGGCGCCGTGTGGCTCATCGCGAAGACCTGGTGCGTCGCCGCCCTCGTCGCCGTCGCGGTCGAGGCGGTGCCGCGCCCGAGCCTTCGCCTCGCGTCGAGGCCGCTCGTCCGGTTCGCGCTGCCAGCGTGCGCGCTCGTCGCGGCGGGCGCCGCGGGCTACTTGACGTGGGATCCGCCGGCCTTCGTGCGGCGCGCGGTCGCCGCCGTGCTCGCCGCGGTCACGGCCGTCGTCGCGCTCGTGCTCTTGCGGCGCGTCGCGGGCGCGGTGCGCGCGGGCGCCGCCTCCGACGTCAGCCCCTTCGTCTTACGCGCGGACCGCGCCTTCGCCTTCGGGCGCTCGTCCGCCGCCGCCTCGTCGAACCACGCGGGGTACGTCACGCGCGCCTCCACGCGGAACCCCTCGATCGACTCCTTGCCGACGCGCCCGCGCGCGCCCTCGGGGGCGGCGGCGCGGCGGGCGGCGAGCGCGTCGAGGAACTCGGCCATGCGCGGGGTCGCGATCGCGCCCTCTAGCTCGCGCCGCAGCCGCGAGACGAGCGCCGGCGCGCGCCCGCCCGTCGACAGCGTGATGGTCAG
>JADLFU010000054.1 GCA_020849655.1 Polyangiaceae bacterium
GGCTCGACTCGGCGTTCAGCAGCCTCGACGCGCAGCGCGAGGCCTGCCTCACCTACGTGTCGCGGCAGCCCGGCTGGTCCGTCGTGCCCGAGCGGTACGACGACGGCGGGTTCACGGGTGCGAACACCGACCGCCCGGCGTTCCAGCGGCTCATGGCCGACGTCGAGGCGGGGCTCGTCGACGTGATCGTCGTCTACAAGGTCGACCGCCTGTCGCGCTCGCTACTCGACTTCGTGAACACGATGGAGCGGCTCGCGAAGGCGGGCGCGGCCTTCGTCTCGGTCACGCAGAACTTCTCGACGGCCGACGCGATGGGGAGGCTCACGATGAGGCTCCTCGCGAGCTTCGCCGAGTTCGAGCGCGAGATGATCAGCGAGCGCACGCGCGACAAGATCGTCGCCGCTCGCAAGAAGGGCCACTGGACGGGCGGGCCGGTGCCGCTCGGCTACCGGCTCGTGGACGGCAAGCTCGTCGTCGACGACGTCGAGGCGGCCATCGTGCGCGACATCTTCCGCGAGTACGCCGCGCACCGATCGCTCGTGCGGATCGTCTCGGGTCTCAACGGCGCCGGCCGCACGACGAAGCGCGCGCGGCGGTTCACGAAGGACGCCGTGCTGCGCGTCCTCAAGACCCCGATCTACGCGGGCTTCATCGGCTACGGCGGGGAGCGGTACCAGGGCGAGCACGCCGTCATCATCCCGGAGGCGGAGCTCGACCAAGTCCAGGCGATGATCACCAAGCCCGAGCGCGTCGTCGGGCGCGGCGCCGGCGTCGACCACCTGCTGCGCGGCCTGGTCCGGTGCGGCGGGTGCGGCGCGGCGATGACCGTCGAGACGACCCGCAGCGGCCGGCGCACGTACCGCTACGTGCGGTGCGGCACGTACCAGAAGAAGGGCGACGGCTCCTGCCCGACTCGGGCCCGCGTCGCGGCGGGACCGATCGAGGACGTCGTGGTCGGGATGCTGCGCGACCAGGCGCGCGGCCCGGACTTCGCCGCCGACGTCGGCGCCAAGCTCCGGGCGCGCGTCGCCGAGCAGCGAGTCCGGCTCGAGGCGGAGGCGTCGACGCTGCCACGCACGATCGGCGAGGCGTCGTCGCGGGTGCACAGCCTCGGGGTGGCGGTCGGGGACGCGCCCGACGCCGCGCGCCGGGTGCTCACGCGCCGGCTCGACGAGGAAAGCGAGATCGTCGCGTGGCAGGAGGAGCGCCTGGCGGCCGTGCGCCGCGAGCTGCGCGATCTCGAGGGCGTCGAGGCGGAGGCCGGGTGGATCGAGGGCACGCTGAAGCGCTTCGACGCGATCTGGGACGTGCTCACCGAGGTGAACCGCGTCCGGCTCGTCCGGGCGCTCGTGCGCGCCGTCGTCGTCGACGTCGCCCACCAGCAGGTGCACGTCGAGCTCGCGACCGGCGACACCGGCAAGAGGCCGTCGTGACCGTGCCCGACGTGAAGGGGCTGTCGGGCGCGCCATGCTGGTCGGAGGGGCTGCCGAGCGCGCGCCGGGGGCGCGCCGGGGACGTCGCGGCGACGCGCATCGACGAGCGGCGCCGGCCGCTGCGCGTCGCGCGGATGCTCGCGATCGCGCACGAGGTCGTACGGCTCGTCGACGAGGGCGCGTTCGAGGACCTGGCGGACGCGGCGCGCACGCTCGGGTTCACGCGCGCGCGGATCACGCAGATCGTCGACCTGACCCTGCTCGCGCCGGAGATCCAGGAGGCGCTGCTGTTCGCCGAGGTGCCGCCGGGGCGGGATCCGGTGACGGAGCGGGGGCTCCGGGAGGTGGTCGCGGCAGGGAGCTGGCGCGGGCAGCGGGCGGGGTGGACGCTTGTCCAGCGCCGAAACGTCGGAACCGAGGGGTGAGGGTTGGCAGCGCAGATCGGGACGCTTGACAAAGCATCCCATTGCAGGCCAGTGATGGTCAGGCCTGGTCAGACATGGCCAGCCGATCATCGAGGCAACATGAAGCTGCTCACGATCCCAGAGGTGTCCGAGGCGATGAAGGTGTCGGAGAAGACCGTCCGCCGCCTGATCAAGCGAGGCGACCTGCCGGCCTTCAAGGTCGGCGACCGCGGTCAGCTCCGTGTGGAGGAGGCGGAGCTCGAGCGCTACGTCGAGTCGCAGCGGGTCCGCGCAGCCGACGCCCTCGCGCCGCAAGAAGTGGAGCCAACCGAATGAAGCCCGCAGAAGACCACGACTTCTCGATCGTCGCCGTCGACAAGTTCATCCAGGCGACGCGTGACTCTGGCTACAAGGGGACGTCGAGCGCAGTCGCCGAGTTGATCGACAACGCGCTCCAGGCGGGCGCGACCGAGATCAAGGTGACGCTGACAAGCGACGGGGATGACGACCACCCCATCACGCTGAAGGTGATCGACAATGGCTCGGGGATGGACATGCGGACCCTGCGCACCGCGTTGCGATTCGGAGGCAGCACCCGGTTCAACGACCGCCGCGGCCTAGGTCGTTACGGGATGGGCTTGCCCAACAGTTCACTCAGCCAAGCGCAGCGCGTGACTGTGCACTCCTGGAGTTCGAGAGGCGGGCTGGTGCTCGAGTCGTACCTCGATCTCGACGAGATCGCCGCGGGGGTACTGACCGAGGTGCCGAAGCCTGGCCGCGTACCGCGCCCGGCGTTCATCAACGGGTACGCCTCGGGGACCGCCGTGACCTGGTCGCGCTGCGACCGACTCGACGCGCGCCGCGTCTCGACCCTCGAGCGAAAGCTCGCGCTCTCGCTCGGTCGCCGATTCCGCCACTTCCTCTGGAACGAGGTCAGGATCTCGGTCAACGGCGAGCGCGTGCAGCCGATCGACCCGCTCTTCTTGCACGAGGACGCGCTGTTCAACGGCGCGACGGAGTTCGCCACGCTCGAGCGCGAGGTCGCAGTAACTCCGGGAGACTCGAGCGCGACGGGGCTCGTTCGCGTCCGGTTCTCTGAGCTCCCGGTGGCTGAGTGGTCGAAGCTCAGCAACCAAGAGAAGCGCGAGCGCGGGATCGCCAAGGGAGCGGGCGTCTCGGTTGTCCGGGGAGGGCGAGAGGTCGACTACGGGTGGTTCTTCCTCGGCGGGAAGCGCCGCGAGAACTACGACGACTGGTGGCGCTGCGAAATCCTCTTCGAGCCGGCGCTCGATGAGGCGTTCGGGATCACCCACACAAAGCAGCAGATTCGTCCGCGCCCGGACCTCATCGAGGCACTCGCCGGCGACATCGAGAACACCGCGCGCGCGCTCAACAGCCGCGCCCGCAAGGCGCACCTCAGCGTCAAGATGGCGGAGCGCTTCTCTTCGTCGGAGGAGCGAGCGACCGAGAAGGACGAGTTGCTCACGCCGCTCCCGCCAAAGCCCAGGCCGCGCGACAAGGCAGTGCTCGACTCGCTGAAGAAGGAGCTGAAGCAGCAAGGGACGGAACGCGGAGACGAACACGGGGGAGTTGAGTACCGGATTGTCCCTAAGGCGCTCAGCGACACGTGCTTCTTCAACTACGCACGGGCCGAGGGGAAGCTCGTCCTGGTGCTCAACCCGGACCACCAGTTCTACAGGCTCGTCTACAGGCCACTCCTGGAGTCAGAAGATCCTCGCGATGTCGCCATGCGGACGAGCATCGATCTCCTTTTGCTGGCCGCCGCGCGCGCGGAGGCGCTGCTCGAAGGGAAGGATGCTCTTAAGGTCGCCGAGCAGCTCCGCATCGACTGGAGCGACACGCTCGCGACCTTCCTCAATGGATGACGAATGACCCGACGACCGCACAACAGCTGGGCCGTGCTTGCTCCGCCGTTCGGCGAGCGGAGCGACGCTCGCCGAGCCTTCCGCGAGTACGCACTCCGGCTCGCGGAGCTTGTCGCGGCCGACGCTGACGACGAGGGGCTGGACATCGCGCTGGAGCACGCGCGTGAGGCAGTGCAGAAGGTGGAGCGTTCCACCAAGCTCATGGCGGCGCTCTCAGTGCTCACGGATCTCGCGCGGCAACGCTGGCTGATTCGGGTCACCGATGCCGGGGACGTTGAGGTTCAACGGCCAGAGGGCGTTCGCCTGGACCCGCAGCGCGAGAAGGCGAGGATCCGCAACCAAGAGCTCGTGAAGCGGAACGAACAGCTCCGCGAGCCGGCGACGCGCAAGTTCATCGAGAGCGTCATCAGCCGCAGAGGGCGGCAGCTCTCCGTCTACAGTCTGCTCCGGGACGGGCGCGAGCTCGCTGCCTCCCTGCGGGAGGTTCGACGCTCGCCGCGCGAGAAGCGCGCGGAAGCTCTCCGCGCCGTCATCGACCCGTACCTGCAGTTTGTCGACAGCGACGAGCGCTGCGAGCACACCGATCTACGTCTGCAGGACATCTGGCGCTACTTCCGCCACA
>JADLFU010000055.1 GCA_020849655.1 Polyangiaceae bacterium
ACCACCGAGGTCACCATGGCGCACTACGCGGCCTTCCTCGCCGAGAAGAAGGACGATCTCTCGGGCCAGCGCGAGATCTGCAAGGACAACACCTCGTTCGAGCCGCCCGGCGACAGCGACACGGCAATCATCCGCTGTCCGAACGACTATTTTCTGCCGGACGCCAGGCCCGACTGGCCCATGGGGTGCGTCGATTTCTGCGACGCCGACGCGTACTGCAAGTGGGCGGGCAAGCGGCTGTGTGGGCGCATCGGAGGTGGCACCTTGACCACGGAGGAGTCGATCGATCCGAAGGCGAGCGAGTGGGTCAACGCGTGCACGCAGGGCGGCAAGACCAAGCTCCCGTACGGCAACACGTTCGAGGACGGACGGTGCATCGACGCTACGCGCATGCCCAAGGGCGCAGGACTCGAGGGCCTCGCTGTGCTCGCCGATCCGCAGAAGAATGCGCCCGAGTGTCGTGGAACCGAGCCGCCGTTCGACAAGGTCTACTCGATGAGTGTCGGCCTCGTGGAGTGGGACGACTCGGTCGTGGGAGACACGCCGGACAACGCTACAGCGGGCCTGCGGGGTGGCAACTATGGTGGAAGTTCCAAACAGCTCTTTCCCCCTGCCTGCGCGGAGCCTGACGGCACGCAAGCGCGCACGCTCTTCAGATTTGTCAGCACCTCGCTCGGCTTCCGCTGCTGCGGCGACTGACCGATCCCCCTCACCCCCAACTCACTCATGGCATCCCATTCCCCACGTCTCCAGCGCACCGTCTCCCCGCTCCTCGTCCTCGCTCTGGCCGCCATCAGCGCGTGCGCGGCTGAGCAACGCGACGCGGCGCCCGGGGGCACGGGCACCGCGGGGACTGCTGGCACGGCGGCCGGGGCAAGCGGTGCTCCCATCGGAGAGGAGATTCGGCCACGCAGACCGATCATCCGCTGTCCGAATGACTACTTTCTGCCGGAGTGCCGCGGAACCGAGCCGCCGTTCGACAGGATCTACTCGATGAGTGTCGGGATGCGTGGGTGGGACGACTCGGTCTTGGGCGATGCCGTCTCGGGCCTCCGGTCGGGCGCTCGCCCCATCTCTCATCGCTGGTGTCGCTACCAACGTCGGTCTCCGCTGCTGCGGCGACTGACCGATCACGCACCTCCAGCGGAGGGTCGTTGAGTGCCGCTGTGACTGGGGACGCCGTCGCGGAAGGGCGCCGCGCGGGGCGCGCTCACGGCGCGTCGCCGAGCTGCACCACGTAGCGGGCGACGGCCGCGAGATCGGTCGCTCCGAGCAGGCCGGGGCTCGTACCCGGCGGCGCGACGCTCCCCGCGGTGGAGGTGTGATCGAGCACCACGTAGTAGACGCCCTTCTTCAGCGGGATGGTGCGCTTGACCTCCTTGCCTTGCGGCACGACCTCGGCCGCCAGCGGCTGCCCGGGGAGCGGGCCCGCGCCGGGGCGAAACACGTGGTCGCGCAGCCAGGGGTCGGCCGTCTCTCTGCGCATCAGGAACATGTCGAGGTTCGGCGCGCCGTCGACGTTCATCGTCAAGAACAGCGCCCGCCCGTCGCTGTCCACTGTGAAGGGCCCGACGAACTCGCGCTGCTCCGAGTGGATCTCCGACCAGTCGGAGGCCAGCAGCGCCTTCGAGGAGCCGCGCACGTTGTAGGGGTGAAACGGCCGCTGGCCCTTCTCGAGGATCCCGAGCGCGAAGTCGGCCTCGCCGTTCGGCTCGCGGAGCACGGTGAAGCCCTTCTGGAGCTCCTGCGCGACGATCTGGGAGCCGATGCGCGACACGAGCTCGGGGCTCGTCTGCCCGAGCAGCATGCCGGCGACCCCGCTCGCGGTCTGGTGCTCGATCATCACGGCCTCGAACTTCGAGGACTGCACGTTCCGCGGCCGGAAATACGCGTACATCGTGCCGTCGTCGATCAGCAGATCCGGGTTGTAGGTGATGGCCGCCGCCGCCCGGAAGCCGATGCGCCCCGTCGGCTGGGTCCACGCGTAGCCGGCGCCCGAGAACTGCACGAACGCGTCGTCGTTCTCCAGCTCCCGGTAGTCGCACTGGTCGATGAAGAACCGCCCGACCGCCGGCGCGTCGTCCCTCACCTTCAGCGGCGCGCCGCGCTGGCGCATCTCCCTGCAGAACTGCCCCGAGCCGAACTGGAGCAGCTCCCGCCGGAGCGTCCGGTTCTTCGGATCGTTGACGACCCCGGGCATGAGCGTGACGAGCTTCGTGCCGGTGGACGTGCACGCCGACGCGGCGCACGAGAGGGTGAGGGCGAGCCCGAGGGCGCGGGGGAGCGACACGGCGGCGACGTTAGACGGGCGCTCACCCGGACTGAACGACTTTCGTGCGCGAGGCGCTCGCGAGAGGGCCATGTCGATTCCGACATGAGTCGCGGCCAGGCGCACACCCACCAAAACGAGGTCACCGTGGAACTGCGCTGTAAAATCAGCGAGTTCGGTCAGACACGAGACGTGTCGGTTTGGACTCGACGTCGTCGTCTCCGTGCCGATCGGCCCGCTTCGCCTGCTCGATCTTCGAGTAGCGGGCGGGCTCGCCGGGGCGCGCTAGGTCGACCCAGGTCGTCGCCTTGTCGCGCACGTCGACGTGGACGAAGGTGTTGTTCGGGTAGTAGCCGCAGCCGAGCTTCTTGATGGACTTGCAGAAGTCGCGGAGCTCGGAGTTGCGGACGCCCGCGATGTGGAAATCGATCGCGGCGCCCTCGTGGTGCTTCGAGCGCGCGCCGCGCTGGCCCTTCGCGGGCTGACGGAAGCCGCTGACGACCTCGATCGTCTTGCCCCCGAAGTGATCGCTGATCTCCGCGATCGTCGCGATGAGGCGCGGGTGGATCGTGTGGCGCTTGCCCGCGTGGGTCGACAGCACCCGCGCGAAGCCCTCCTGCGCGCGCCGCGACACGCGCGACCTGCGCTCGAACACCGGGCCCTGCCACTCCTCGCCGTCGAGCACGATCCTCACATGGCCCGGGCGCTGCGGGCCGTCGTCGTCGCTCGAGCGGCGCTCCTTGTCGCGGTCCTTCTTCTTCGCGCGGTCGGCGCGCGGCTCCTCGCGCTCCTCGTCGCGGTCTCGCTCGCCCCTCGCCTCCGGGTCGGCGCCCTTCTTCTTGTCGCGCGTGCGCGCGCGATCGTCTCCCTCGCTCGGGATGACGAGCTTCATCCCCTCGTGGAGCTTCTGGCCCGGCGAGAGGTCGTTCGCCTCGCGCAGATCGTCGACCGAGACGTGGAACCGCTTCGCGATCTTCGCCAGCGTCTGCCCCGCGCCGACGACGTGCACGCGCCCCGGCTCGCCCGGCTTCGACGCGGCGGACGAGGGCGACGCCGCGGAGATCGCCAGCAGCGACGACATGATCGGCCCGCCCCACCTCGCGAAGAGCTTCATGATGCGAGCCCGCCGGGTACGGCCGCCCCCCCGCCACGTAAAGCGCTTTTTTGCCCCGAGCGAGGCGAGGGTGTCAGACTTCGTCGAAGCATGGCCGAGGGTAAGAACCTAGTCGGGGTCGACATCGGTTCCAGTTCGATCAAGGTCTGCCAGCTGAAGGAGGTCCGCAAGGGCCACAGCCTGGCGAAGGTGGCCTACGCGCCGCTCGCGCCGCAGACCGTGGTCGACGGCCACGTGATGAACTCGGGGGCCGTCGTGGAGGCGCTCAGCCGCGCCTTCCACGACCACAAGATCAAGCAGCGCGACGTCGCGCTCAGCGTGAGCGGGCAGTCGGTGATCATCCGCAAGATCACCGTGCCGCACATGACCCCGCAGGAGCTCGAGGAGCAGATCCAGTGGGAGGCGGAGCAGCACATCCCGTTCGACATCAAGGACGTGCACGTCGACTACGAGGTGCTGCGGCGGCGCCCCGAGGCCGGGCAGATGGACCTGCTGCTCGTCGCCGCGAAGAAGGAGGAGATCAACGACTACGCGAACATCGCGCGAGAGGCGAAGCTGAAGCCGCTCCTCGTCGACATCGACGCGTTCACCGTGCAGAACTCCTTCGAGGCGTGGCGCGGCATCCCGCAGGACCAGATCGTCGCGCTCATCAACGTCGGCGCGAGCCTCTCGTCGCTGAACGTGCTCGCCGGCGGCGTCTCGGCGTTCACCCGCGACATCGCGAACGGCGGCCAGACGATCACCGAGGAGATCCAGAAGCAGCTCGGCGCGCCGTTCGAGCAGGCCGAGCTGTACAAGACGGGCAGCAACACCGACGACGGCGCGGTCGTGCCGAAGCAGGTCGTCGACATCGTCACGGGCGCGTGCGACGGCATCGCCGCCGAGATCCAGCGCAGCCTCGATTTCTTCCTCGCGACGACGGGGGAGGGCGAGCTCGGCCGCATCTTCCTCACCGGCGGCAGCGCGAACCTCCCGCAGCTCGTGACCGCGATCGAGCGCCGGTCACGCGTGCCCGTCGAGGTGTTCTTCCCGACAGAGAAGCTGACGGTCGAGCCGAGGGACGTCGACCCGCTGCTCGTGCAGGCGCGCAGCGCGCAGCTCGCCGTCGCGCTCGGCCTCGCGCTCCGCAAAGACAAGGAGAAGCGCGCGTGATCAGGATCAACCTACTCCCCCAGAAGCGCGCCGCCGCGCAGGCCGAGCAGGGCCAGGCGTGGATCGGCGTCGTGATGGGCGTGCTGCTCGTGCAGGCGGTCGGCCTGTTCTTCTTCCACCAGTCGAAGCAGAACGAGCTGAAGCGCCAGCGCAGCCAGAACCAGGAGATCTCGAACCAGATCGCCGAGATCCAGAAGACGGTCGCGAACCACGCGAACGTGCTCGCGCAGCTCGCCGTGTACAAGCAGCGCGAGGAGGCGATCAACAAGCTGCAGTCCGCGCGCACCGGCCCGACCGCCGTGCTGCTCGAGGTGGCGCAGGTGATGACCACCGGCCGCGGCCCCACGGTCGCGAACCCGGACACCATCCCGCAGCTGCGCAAGGACAACCCGCTCGCGCTGCCGAGCCCGTCGTGGGACGCGCGCCGCCTGTGGATCCTCGGCTACAAGGAGCAGGATCGCGTGGTGACCATCGAGGGCCTCGCGCGCGACGGCGAGGACGTCTCCGAGCTCGCGCGCAGGCTGGCGCTCTCCGACTACTTCGAGGAGGTGAAGCTCCTCCCCGCGGCGAAGGTGAAGCTCGACGCGCGCACCGGCTCGCTCGAGATGCTCAAATTCCAGCTCCAAGCAAAGGTGAGGTACTGAGATGGCCGCCGCCAAGGGCTCCTCGTCTCCGCTCGCGAAGCTGCCGCTGGCCGCGAAGATCGGCATCGGCGCCGGCCTCGTCGTGCTGATCGGCGTCGCGTATTTCGTCATCGGGTACAGCGAGGTCTCGTCGCAGATCACCGCCGCGAAGCAGCAGGAGTCGAAGCTGCGCGGCGAGCTCGCGACCGCGCAGGAGAGCGAGTCCGCCTACCTGCGCGACATGGCCGACCTCACCGACCGCCAGCAGCGCCAGCGCGAGCTCAACAAGGTGCTGCCGGAGGCCGCGGAGTACCCGTCGTTCCTCTCGGCGGTGCAGGGGGTCGCCAACGTGACCGGCGTCGCGCTCAACTCGTGGGATCCGATGGACGAGGTGCCGCAGCAGTTCTTCGCGAAGGTGCCGATGAGGCTGACGATCGCCGGGCGGTTCCACCAGGTCGCCAAGTTCTTCTACGGCGTCGGCCAGCTCGACCGCATCATCAACATCGAGAACATCAGCATCCAGGATCCGAAGCGCGAGGGAGATGACGTCACTGTCTCCACCGAGTGCCTCGCGACCGCCTTCCACACGCTGCCCGCGCCCACCGCGCCGGCCGCGGGCGCCGCGCCGCCGGCGGGGGGTGCACAGTGAACGCCCGCAGCGTCCGCGCATTGTTGCTCGTCGCGTCCGTGTTCGCCGTCCCGGCCGTCGTGGCCGGCTGCGACGACGAGGTCACGCAGGCGCCTCCTCCTCCCCGTGGCGCCGCCGCCGTGGCCGTCGCGTCGGCGTCGGCGTCGGCCTCCGCGTCGGCGGGGCGGGTGTTCGCAGAGGGCGATTTCACGCCGTCGGATCGCAACCGCGATCCCTTCCGCGACTACCCGGAGCTGTTCACGGGCGACCAGGGCAGGGGAGGCGGGCCCGGCCGCGGGCAGCAGAAGATCATCGCCGAGCGCTTCGCGCTCGATGAGCTCAAGCTCGTCGGCATCGTCACGGGCGGCACCCAGGCGCGCGCCATGTTCGTCGACCCGGAGCGCGTCGGCCACATCATCACGGTCGGGCAGCTCGTCGGGCGCTCGGAGCTCGTGAAGGCGGGCGGCGTCACCGGGCCCGAGTACGACCTCAACTGGAAGGTCGAGCGCATCCGCGAGAAGGACGTCGTGTTCGTCCGGGACAACCCCGGCCGCAACGTCGCGACCGCGACCCGCGTCGTCGCGCTGCGCCCCGAGGGCGACCTCTCCGACCGCAAGTAGCGCGTCCTGCCGAAGTAAACGAAACTAACCCGACCGGGATGGTTGGCGCAGGCGCCCGCGCGCCCGGCGAGCGCGCCTTCGCGCGCAAATGATGCCCCTGAATTTGGCCCTCTCACCCACCTCCTGCCTACGATTCGGCACAGTTTAGGAGAGCCCCGCAGATGACCTTCTCCCGCCGTTCGAGCCTCGGTGCCCCGAGGCGCCTCGTGTGCGCCGTAGCCCTCGCAGCCGGACTCGCCACGCCCACGATCGCGCGCGCCGACGGCGCCCCCCCGAACCGCGTGAGCGAGGTGCGGGCGCTGGCGGCGCCGCAGAGCACGGAGATCGTGGTCGTCGGCACCGCGAGCCCGAAGTTCTCCGCGAGGCTCGCCGACAAGCGGCGCCTGATCATCGACATCTCCGACACGCAGGTGGAGGGCGCCCCGGCGCCCATCACCGAGCGCGTGGGCCTCGTCGCCGGCGTCTCGACGCAATCGTTCAAGACCGACACCGGCTCGACGACGCGCGTGACGATCAGCCTGACGGAGGAGGCGAGCTTCCGGGTCCGCGCGGACGGCACCAACCTGCGCGTATCACTGTCGAAGGGCGACGCCTCGACCGGGCCGGTCCGCCTCGGCGCGCCGACGCCGGCCGCGCCGCGCGCCCCGGGTGATCGCGTCCGGGACGTCCGCTACTCCCGCGCGGGCGGGGTCGACCGCGTCACCATCGAGGTCGGAGAGGACGCGCGCGTCTCCGAGGGCGCGACCGGCGGCGGCAAGGCGCGCCTCGATCTGCGCGGCGCGAAGGTGCCGAAGGAGCTCGAGCGCACGCTCGACGTCGGCGCGTACGGCGGCCTCGTGAAATCGGTCAGCACCTTCCACACCGACGCGGGCGTCGTCGTCGAGGTCGAGCGCCAGGACGGCGCGGTCGGCGTCGTCTCCCGCGAGGGCTCGGCCGTCGTGTGGACGTTCTCGTCGAAGGCGCGGGGCGCGACCTCGGCCGAGACCGGCGTCGCGCTCGACGGCGGCGTGGCGCGCAAGACGCGCACCGTCGCGCGCGAGGAGGCCGTGTCCGGCGTGCCGAAGATCGAGACGGGGATCTCCGCCGACGACATCGCCGCGCCCGACGCCGCGGGCTTCGTCTCCGCGCCGCTCGGCCAGGCCCGCGGCGCGGCCGACACCGTCGACGGCCGCCGCCGCCGCTACACCGGCGCGCGCGTCGACATCGATCTCAAGGACGCCGACGTCCACAACGTCCTGCGCATCCTCGCCGACGTCGGCCACGTGAACATCGTCACCGCCGACAACGTCAAGGGCGACGTCACCCTGCGCCTGCGCAACGTCCCGTGGGATCAGGCGCTCGACGTCGTCCTGCAGGCGAAGAGCCTCGGGATGGTGCGCACCGGCAACATGCTGCGCGTCGCGCCGCTCGCCGATCTGGAGAAGGAGCGCGAGATGCTCATCCAGAAGCGCAAGCAGGAGCTCGACCTCGCCCCGCTCGAGACGCGGCTCATCCCCGTCTCGTACTCGAGCGCGACCGACATCGCGGCGCGCGCGAAGGAGCTGCTGTCGGCGCGCGGCTCGCTCTCCGTCGACGAGCGGACGAACATGCTCATCGCGCGGGACGTGCCGGGCAACCTGAACCAGGTCGAGGAGCTCATCCGCTCGCTCGACACGCAGACGCCGCAGGTGCTCATCGAGGCGCGCATCGTCGAGGCGACGAGCCGCTACCTGCGCGACGTCGGCATCCAGTGGGGCGGCGACGCGACGTTCTCGCCCGCGACCGGCAACCCGACGGGCCTCGCGTTCCCGAACAGCATCGGCCTCGTCGGCGGCGCCAGCGACGCGCAGACCCCGACGGCCGGCCTGTCGCCCTTTCAGCGCAACGTGCAGAACCCGAACTTCGCCGTGAACCTCCCGGCCGCGGCGGGCACCGGCACCGGCGGCGCGCTCGGCCTGACGTTCGGCTCGATCAACAACGCGTTCAACCTCGGCCTGCGCCTCTCGGCCGCGGAGTCGAGCGGCATGCTGCGCATCGTCTCCAGCCCGCGCATCCTCACGCTCGACAACCGCCAGGCGCGCATCGCGCAGGGCACGCTGATCCCGTACTCGCAGATCAGCGCGCAGGGCGTGCAGACGAACTTCCAGGAGGCGAAGCTCCAGCTCGACGTGAAGCCGCACGTCACCGCGGACGGCAGCATCTCGATGCACGTGAAGATCAACCGCGACGAGCCCGACTTCAACCAGACCTCCGCCCGCGGCGACCCCACGATCCTGAAGCGCGAGGCGGAGACCGATCTCCTGATCATGGACGGTCACACGGCGGTCATCGGCGGCATCTTCACGCGCAACACCGGCCGCAACCTCGACCAGGTGCCGTTCTTCGGCGACATCCCGCTGCTCGGCCTGCTCTTCCAGCGGCGTCGCGCCAGCGACTCGCGCGGCGAGCTCGTCATCTTCCTCACGCCGCGCATCGTCAACCGCGCGGAGGCGCTCGGGAAATTACCTGATCCGCACCGCGCCGCGGAGCACGGTCGCGCGGAGCGGCAGGCGCCCCGGCGTCTCGCCGTCCATGTCGATGAGCACCTTCGTCCACGGGTGGATGGGCTCCGCCTCGACGATCGCGCCGCGCGTCACCTTCACCGCGCGAGAGGTGAGGTGGGTGCCGGCGTAGATCTTGTTCGACAGCGACAGGCCCTCGAGCCGCGAAAAATCGCCCATCGAGACGACGTCGAACAGGCCGTCGGTCGGATCGGCGTCGGGCGCGACCTTCATCCCGCCGCCGAAGTACCTGCCGTTGCAGACCGCGAGGTTGAACACCGGGCCCTCCTCGAAGACGGCCCCGTCGACGCGCACGCGCATCGGCTGGTTGCGGTAGCGGAGCCACGCGCGCGCGGAGCCGAGGAAGTACGACGCCTTGCCGCCGAGCCACTTCGGCGACTCGTTGACCATCCTGTCGGCGACGCCTCCGATGCCGAAGCTCGTGATGTTGATGAACGCGCGCGTGACCGTCGCGCCGTCGTCGTCGACGAGCTCCAGCCGCCCGAGATCGTGGGGGACGGCGGCCCGCCCGCGCGCGCGCGCGATCGCCGCCGTGAGGCCGTCGATGCCGAGCGTCTTGCGGAAATCTCCGCCCGTCCCGGCGGGCACGACGAGCAGGTCCGGGCCCTCGATCGCGCCGCCGTCGTCGCCGAGGTAGCCCTGCGCGGCCTCGTTGAGCGTGCCGTCGCCGCCCATCACCGCGACCATCTGGACGCCCTCCGCGTGCGCGCGCTTCACCAGGCGCCCGGCGTCGCGCGGGCCCTCGGTCTCGGCGACGTCGCTCGAGAGATCCAGGCGCGCGAGCTCGCGGCGCACCTCGGGGAGCAGGCGCTTGGCGCTCCCAGCGCCCGCGCGAGGGTTGAGGACGACGCGGACGTCGGGTGGTTTCATCGCGGTCGCGCGGGAGGATAGACGAGACGCGACGACGAGGAAGCGCGCTCTCGCTCGCTTGACGACCGACCGGCGCTCGGTATCGTGTCCGCTCGCAGGTCGCGCCGTCGCGCGGCCGCGCGCGCTGCCCCACCCCCGCCCGAGTATCGAGGAAAGAGACACGTTTCATGGCCGCTGAAGAGCGCAAGCTGTTCGTCGCAGGGCTCTCCGAGTCCATCACCGAGGATGTCCTCCGCCAGCTGTTCGAGGCGACCGGGGGCGCGGTCATCGACGTCAGCCTCCCGAAGGATCGCGCCACGGGGCGCCCGCGCGGGTTTGGGTTCGTGACGATGTCGACGGGGGCAGAGGCAGAGGCCGCGCGCGAGGCGCTCGACGGCACCCTGCAGGGTGGGCGCTCGATCTCGGTGCGCGAGTTCAAGGCGGAGCCGCCGAAGCGCGACGGAGAGCGGGGCCCGTCGTCCGGGGGCTTCGGCGACCGCGGGTTCGCGCCGCGCGGCGACCGCCCGCCGTCGAGCGGTGGAGGTGGCGGCGGCAGCCCGCCCGATCGCACGATCTACGTCGGCAACCTGCCGTACGACTCCACCCCGCAGGAGATCGAGGCGCTGTTCAACGAGCGCGAGCTCGGGCCGCTCGTGCGGGTGAGCCTGCCCACCGACGCCGAGGGACGTCGCCGGTTCGGGTTCGTCTCGATGCCGTCGCCCGAGAGCGCGAACGCGGCGATCGAGGCGCTGCGCGGCGCGGATCTGCGCGGCCGCCCGCTGGTCATCAACCTCGCGTACCCGAAGGGCGAGCGTCCCGCGGGCGCCCCCCCGCGCAGCGGCGGCGGCTACGCGGGAGGGGGTGGAGCGGGTGCCGGCGGGGGAGGCTACGGAGGCCCGCCGGGCGGCGGGTACGGGGGCCCGCCGGCGGGCGGCGGTGGCGGTCAGGGCGGGGGGCCGCGCAAGGTCGACTGGAAGAAGAAGAAGCCCGACGAGAGCGCAGGCCGCCGCACCAAGCAGTGGGACCGTGAGCGCTCCGGCGGCCGCTTCGACAAGGGCGGCGGCGGCTGGAGCGACGACTGACGCAAGGCCACTGGCCGCATCCCGCGGGCGGGCGCGCTGACGGGGTTCGCGTGCTCGCCGTACTGGAGTACGGCTGCGCGCGGCGAACCCCGCCCTCGCATCCCGCCGCGAGCGCGGCCAGCGGCCTGGGTGGCGACGATCCGGGGGTGTGAGAATTGCGGCACGTCGTGGAGATTGTGATGATCGGGCAGCGCGCTCAAAAGGCGTAGGAGGGGAGGCGCCCTCCCGACTAGCTCGAGGCGTCGCGCGCCTGGTAGGGGTGTGAGGATCGACGTTCGTGCGGAGGCGGTCCGACCGCGGCCGGGCGGTGGTACTGGTTAGGGGTGGTCCCCTCCGCCGGACATGGGCCGTTCGAGCTGGACTACGCGCTGGCCCTCCAGCGCGTCGCCGGGACGCTCACCACGATCCAGAGAGATGTGCTCGCCGCGCTCATCACCGCGCCAGGCGATTGGATTTCCGGCGGGGAAATTGCGCTTCAGCTCGGCCTCCGACACCACGCCTCGGTGAACACCGCAGTCGTTGGGCTGGCCAGGAGCCTTACGAAGGCCGTCGGAGCCGCAGCCCCCAGCAAGCGAGACGACGGCTCGACGCCCTGGTGGCGCGTCGTGGCCGAAGGACGGTACGAGGGCCGCCTCTTCCGGTGGCGGCTGCGACCGAAGCTCCGGGGCGCCGCCATCGCAGCCGGGATGGCAGCGCCGGCGGCCTCTGTGCTTCCCATTCTTCCCGAGGAGATCACGGAGGATCCGGACGAGCCCCGCTTCGAGGGGGCCGTCGCGCGTGTCCTCGTGAATGCCTACGAGCGCGACCCAGAGGCTCGGCGGCGTTGCATCGCGCACCACGGGACGGCGTGCGCCGCTTGTGAACGCGTGCTTGCCGACGTCTACGGCCCCATCGCCGTCGGCTTGATTCACGTCCACCATTTGCGGCCGCTGTCGGAGTGCGGCGGGCGAGGTCACCAGGTCGACCCGGTGACCGACCTGCGCCCGGTCTGCCCGAACTGCCACGCCGTCCTGCACCGACGACGGCCGCCGCTAGCGATCGAGGAACTCCAAGCCCTGCTCGCGTCGCGCCTCGCCCCCCAGCGCTGACGTCACTGCTGCGCGCGGTCGTTACGAGCGCTCAGAACGCGTAGGAGAGCGACAGGCCGCCCGCGGGACCTCCGCTCGAGGCGTCGCGCGCCTGGTAGCCGAGGAGGGCGCCGAGCCCGTAGCCGTCGCCGAGATCGGCGCGGGCCTCGACGAGGAGGCGGACGCCGGGGCGGTCCGCGTGGGGCATGTCCGTGACCTCCACGATCGGCGCGACGTACACGCGCGGGGTGACCGGGAGATCGAGCCGCGTGTAGGCGCGCGTGCCGAACACCTGGATCGACTCGACGCCCATCGTGAACTTCGATCCCCACGGATCGCCGATCACGAACGCCGCGCCGCCGCCGATCGAGAAGCCGACCTCGGTCACGCTCGTCAGCATCGTCGCCTCGATGTGCAGCCAGTCGGCAGCGCGAAACAGCACGCGCGGCGCGCCGTAGTTGAGGCCGACGTCGAGCTTGCCGCGCTCCGTCTCGCCCGGGACGGCCGACGTCCCCCGCACCACGCCGCCGCGGATGCCGAACTCGGCCACGACCCCGAGCATGCGGTAGGTGTAGCCCGCCTCGATGCGGTGGTAGCGGTCCGAGATGTGGGTCGCGGCGGCCGTGGGCCCCGTCGGCTTGGTCGTCGTGTCGCCGAAGTTGGCGTACTCCGCCGACGCCGTGACCACCGAGCGACGCCCCGACAGGCGCGCGAGCAGCGCTCGCTCGCGCTCGACCTCGCGCGACGTCGTCAGCGCCACCTCGTGCGGATCCGTGCGGTGCGCGAAGCCCGCGACCCGCGCGCCGTCGAGGAGCTCGATCTCGATCGAGTACGCGAACGCGCCGCACACCTCCGCCCCGGGCAGCGTGGCGAGGTACGGCCCGTCGCTCGCGCGGCGGAACGGCACCTCGCGCGCCGCGCCCTCTCGGGTGTAGACGAGCCACGCGGCCTTCACTTGCTCCGGGTGCTCGATGGCGGCCCGCAGCGACAGATCGGTGCAGGCGGCGTGGGTGGCGGGCGGCGCGTGCAGCACCCGCGGGCCATCGGGCGCGAGCCCCTGTGCGGACGCCGCGGCGCCCATGAGTGACAGCGCGATCAGACAGCGAGACGCCAGCGAACGAGCTCGAGTCACCATGTGTACGTCACTCCTCCGCCGAAGCCGGGGCCTGCGTGGTTGATGGTGCGACCCTGGTACGAGCCGCGGACGGCGACCTCGAGCTCGTCGGTCAGCTGGTAGCCCACCTGCACGATCGCGCGCGCGCCGACCTCGCTCTTGCCGCGCGCGACCTCCTTGCCCTCGGCGTCGACCGGGAGCGGGCGGGTCACGCCGGTGCCGGCGGGCTGGTTCGTGACCTCCGTTCTCAGCACGACGGGCACCCGCGGGATGGTGCGCCACGACAGCTCGGCGATGCCGCGGAGGCCGACCCCGCCGAGCACCTCGCCGCCGAGCATCAGGTTGGACGCGCGGTCGCTGCCGATGCGCACGAACGCCTGCGCCCCCCCGCCGACGCCGTCGTCGCGCAGCCCGACGATCCCTCGCCCGATGAGCCCGACCGACGGCGCGGGCGCGACCTCGAGCTCCACGTAGCCGTAGGTGAGCCCGACCTTGCGGGGCGCGGCGTGATCCTGGTCGAGCTCCTTCAGCGAGCCGCCCGCGCCGCGGAACACGCCGAACCCCGAGCGCAGCGCGCGCACGCCGACGTCAGCGAAGCGCGTGCCGAAGTAGCCCTCGGTCTGGAACACGTAGTCGTTCCCGCGCTTCGGCGGCCCGTAGAACGCGTACTCACCGAAGAGCGCGGCGGTCGAGGCGCCACGACGCGCGAGCGCCGCCTCGACGTCGTCGACCTCGACGACCTCGGGGGCGTCCGCCGTGCGGTACAGGGGGAGCGAGCGCCCCGCGGGATCGGTCGCCTCGGCGAAGTACGACAGCCCCGGCGCCGCGACGAGCTCGCCGGGCACGAGGGCGACGAGGTACCCGGGGCCCACCTCTCGCAGCGGCAGCGACACGTACGCCGGGCGGTTCGCGGGCTTCACGTGCAGCACGCCCGCGCGCGCGCCGTGGACGAGGAACGCGACGCGCAGGGGCGTCCTCGCGCGCACGTCCTCCGGCGGCGCGTGCCGCAGCACGGTGGTCTCCTCGGGCGTGACGCCCGTGCGCGGCCGCACGAGGCTCAGCACCGCCGCCTCCTCGCGCAGCACCGCGACGAAGCGGCTGCCGGGGTGCGCCGCGACGAACTCCTGGTACCGGCGCACGCGCTCCTCGGGGGGCTTGCCGCGCAGCTCGTCGAACAGGCGCGAGAGCGCGCCGGCGTCCGGATCCTCGGGCGCAGCGGCGCTCGGCGGCGCGAGCGGAGGCGGCGCGAGCGGAGGCGGCGCGGTCGGTGCGGACGCCGAGGACGCCGCGGACGCCGAGGACGCGGGGGCGCTCGCGGGCGCCTGTGCCTTCGCGGGCTTCTGGCGGAAGATCACGACGTCGCCCACCGCGGGCTTCCTCGCGGGCTCGCCCTCCGCGCGCGCGAGCGAGAGCGTGCGCTGCACCTGCCCCACGCGCAGCGTGCCGACGCGGAAGCGATCGACCAGGAGCTGCCCCGTCACCGGGTGCTTGATGCGGAGCGGACGCCAGAGCTCGACCAGCTCGCCCTCCGTCACGCCGCGCGCGGCGCCGAGGTCGAGCACGAGGTCCTGCCCGTCGATGGAGACGAGCGTCCCCTCGGTGGGGCTCGCGCCGTCGGCCAGCGCCGGTCGGGCGAGCGCCACGACGGCGAGCGCGAGGTAGGCGGCGGATCGGGTCACGGGGCGAAGACTTAGCAATCAACGCGCCACAGCGTCTCTCTCGCGATCGCCCCCGCGGGTGTCTCCTCGCCGCCACACCCGCGGGCGGGGGGTGTGCCCGAATGCCTCAGCGTGTGGCCACGGGCTGCCCACGGGCGACAGCCTGGTGGAGAAATGTTGGTTTGGGCGACAGGATCAGCGCGCGGCGCAAGCGGGCTTCTGGGCGACGGGCGACAGCGTCCCGTCCGCCGTGCGCGTGTAGAACCGCCCCTTGCGGTACCTGAAGCGATCGTCGCCGGAGTCGACCTCCTCGTAGCGCTGCAGGGCCTCGTTCCAGCGGATGGTCCGCCCCATCGACTGGCGGGTCCGCTCGACCGCGGGCCTCGCGTAGTAGACGGCGCCCGGCGGGGGCAGGCAGAACGCCCCCTGCTCCCACGTCCAGCGCTTCGTCAGCGGCAAAAAAGTCCACTGTCCGTCGATCCACACGTGCGCGGGCGACGGCGGATCCCCGATCTGCTCCGCTTGCACGGGCGGCGGGGGCGAGTCGAGCTGCTCACCGTCCCACTTGCTGCCGTCCGGGTGAGGCCCGAGCACAGGCTCGCGAAGCGCGCGGCCCCCGCAGGCGCAGACCAGCACGAGCGCGCCGAGGGCGCACGGAGACCTCTTCACTCGCCCACCCCGAACGCCGCTTGCATCACGTCGCGGCCGACGAGCAGGTACTCGAGCATCGCGAGCGCGAGGAAGGGCCCGAACGGGATGCGCGCGCCGAGCCCGCCCTCCGGCTCGTCCAGGATCGGATCTCGGCCCGACGCCTCGACCTCGGCGCGCTCCTCCGGCGTGAGCTTGGCGAGGGCCTCCTCGAGCTCCGCGCGCTCGCGCGCCACCGCCTCGTGATCGTCGAGCTTGCCCTTCACGAACCACATCAGCCCCGCCGCGAGGGTGCCCTGCACGGCGCCGGCCATCAGCGCGAAGAAGGCGCCCTCGACGCCGAACCACGCGCCCGCCGTCATCACCAGCGTCGCGTCGCCGAGCGCCATCCCGGTGCGCCCGCGCAGCTTGCGGTAGAGGAAATCGAACGGCAGCCACACGATCAAGAACCCCACGAACGCCCCCACCACCACCTCGCGGATCGTGAGCGGCGGCCGCGTCCAGAACGAGAGCACGCCGAGCGCGGAGAGCCCGTACGGGATGAACTCGGGGATGTACACGTGCTCGAGATCGATGAACGCCGCGCCGACGAGCCCGAGCGCGAACAGCAGATCGACGACGTACACGACGAGCGCCTGCCACGCGGGCGTCGCCGGGTGCAGCCGCAGGATGACGACCTCGAGCACCGCCCACATGAGCAGGCCGATCATCGCCTCGATGAGCGGGTAGCGCGGCGACAGGCGCGTCTTGCAGCAGCGCGTCTTGCCCGCGAGCCACAGGTACGCGAGCACCGGCACGTTGTCCCACGGCTTGATCGGCGCGCCGCACGACGGGCACGCCGAGCCGGGGCGCACGACGCTCATCCCGCGCGGCACCCGGTAGATGACGACGTTCAGGAAGCTGCCCCACAACAGGCCCATCGTGATCGCGAAGGCGCGCAGGAACCACAGCGGGAAGTCGGAGAGGGTGAGCACGCGCGCGCCGGGCCAGACACTACACCGTCGCGCGCGGGGGACCCGGGGTCGACGACGCCTGGTCGTGGCGCGAGGGGCGCGGCCATCTGGTTGCGCGCGGCCCGCGTCTCGCGCAGGCTCGGCGCTCGATGTCAGAACGCCGCTGCGGCCCGCACACCAAGCTCGTCGAGAACGACAACCTCCGCATCTCCCAGTGTCCGTGCGGCAGCTACCACCTCAACTTCGCGAAGCGCGGGCTCACCGTGCAGGTCGGCGAGGCCGAGGCGCGCGCGCTCGCGGCGGGGCTGGGGGTCGTCGTCCGCGTGGCGGACGCGGAGGCGCGCGGGCGCGCGCTCGGGACGCTGCCGTCGAATTGACGCGCCGCCTGGCGCTGCAGCATTGCAGCCGGGCCGAACGCCGTACGACGCGTGCGCCCGATGGGCTAGCCTCACGCTCGTCGCATGGTGCTCTCTCAGGCGCGGCCGGCGCGGGCGTCGGCGCTCTCCGACGGGGAGTGCGTCGCGGGGCGCTACACCGTCATCCGCGAGCTCGGCAGAGGCGGCATGGCGGCCGTGTTCCTCGCGTTCGACAGCACGACCGGCGACACCGTGGCGCTGAAGGTGCTGTTCTTCGAGCAGCCGCAGGCCGCGCAGAAGTACGCGATCTGGTTCCACCAGGAGGCGCGCGCGCTCGCCGCGCTCGATCACCCCGCCGTCGTGCGGGCGCGCGACTTCGGCTCCCTGCCGGACGGCGCGCCGTACCTCGTGATGGACGCGATCGAGGGGCGCAGCCTGCACAGCTGGAAGCACCTCTCGCCGCCGCCGTGGCCCGCGACGTGGACGATCGTCGATCAGGTGCTGTCGGGGCTCGCGCACGCGCACGCGCGCAGCGTCATCCACGGCGATCTGAAGCCCTCGAACGTGATGGTCGATCCGCGCGACCTCCGCGCCGAGCCCCGCGCGTACGTGCTCGATCTCGGGCTCGCGTGGCTCCTGCACGATCCCATCGATCCGCGGCTCGGCGGCGAGCAGGAGGCGCCGTCGATGCCGCTCGGCGGCGGCACGCCCGGGTGGCTCGCGCCGGAGCAGATCCGCCACGCGACGCCGCACGTCGGGCCGCCGACGGATCTCTACGCGCTCGGCTGCATCCTGCACGAGATGGTGACGGGCTCGGAGGTGTTCAGCGGGTCGTCCGAGGAGGTGCTGCGCCAGCACCGCGACGCGCCCGTCCCGCGCCCGTCGCTCAAGCCGGACGTGCCCGACGGGGTCGCCGCGTTCGTCGTGAAGATGCTCGCGAAGCGCCCCTGGCATCGCTTCCGCTTCGCCGCCGAGGCGCGCGCCGCGTGGCGGGCCTTCAAGCCCGACGAGCCCATCCGCTGGCGCCCGAGCGTGCCGTCGAGCGGGGCGCGGTGGCAGGAGGAGCGTGAGTCCCGCGACAGCTCGCCAGGCGCCGCGCGGCACGTCGCGCCGGGGATCGTCGCCTTGCGGCCGGTGCCGTTCGTCGGGCGCGAGCGAGAGCGGGCGGCCCTGCGCGACGCCGTCGATGCGCTCGCGCGCGGCGAGGGCGATCGTCACCGCATGGTGATCCTCGAGGGCGACGCCGGCGTGGGCAAGAGCCGCCTCGCCGAGTGGCTGAGCGTGCACGTGCACGAGCAGGCGCTGATGGTGCCCCTGCGCGCGCGGTACCACCCGACGCCGTCCCCGCTCGACGGGCTGCGCGGCGCCATCCTGACGCACTTCAACCTCGTGGGGCAGCCTCGCGAGATCATCGAGCAGGCGCTCCTGAACGAGTGGGAGGTCGCGCGGGGCGACGACGACGCGCGCACCTGGGTCGCCGCGACGTCCGCGTGGCTGCGCCCGCCCGCGCCGGACGATCCGGGCGACGGCGGCGCCGGGCGGCGGTTCGTGCTCGACAAGCCCGAGCTCGGTCGCGCGATCGTGCGGCACGCGCTGACGCGCATCGCGCAGGGCAGGCCGGTGGCGCTCTGGCTCGACGACGTGCACCTCGCGCCGCCCGCGACGGCCGAGGGACTTTTGTACTTGCACCAAGATCTCGCGACGCTGCCGATGCTGACGGTGGCGACGGTGCGGACGGAGGCCGTCACAGCCGACGCACGCGCCGCGATGCGCGTCGAGGCGCTCTCGCGCATCGTGCCGACGGTGCGCCTCCCCTTGCCGCCGATGGACGAGGCCGAGACGCGGGCGCTGCTCGACGCCGTGCTGCCGATGACCGGCGACGCGCAGTCCATCGCGATCGAGCGCGCGCGGGGCAACCCGCTGTTCTTGCTGCAGCTCGTGCACGCGTGGGCGGGCGGCGGACACTTCGTGCATCAGGGGGGCCGCTGGTCGGTGAAGGCGCAGGCGCTCGCGGGGCGCGCCGTCACGACCGCGGAGCTGTGGGAGGAGCGCGTCGGCGCGGTGCCGGCGCCGAGCCGCCCGGCCGCGTACGCCGCGGCGGCGCTCGGCACCGTGTTCCCCGAGCAGGTGCTCTCGCAGCTGTTGACGACCCTCGGCCTGGAGGCGTCCGCCGCGATCGCGGCGCTCGTGCGGGCTCAGCTGCTGATGAGCGAGGCGGGCGAGCGGCTGCGGTTCGCGCACGCGCTCCTGCAGGAGCACCTGTTCTCGCGGGTGGAGGAGGCGCCGAACGCGAAGGAGGTGTTCCGCGCCGCCGCGGACGCGCTGTCGTTCCACCCCGACGCGGGCACCGATCGCGTGGTGCGCCAGCGCGCGCAGCTCTTGCTCCACGCGGGCGAGCCCACCGCCGCGGCGGACGCCATTTTTCACTACGTCGCGGCGGCGTGGGGGCGGCAGCGAGATCCGGCGGCGACGCGCGTCGCCATCTCGCTGCTCGAGGGGCGCGTCGCGGGGCGGCACGGCGTCCTGCTGTCGAGGTGGAAGGCCGAGGTCGAGCGCCTGGTCGGCAACCTCCCGCTCGCGCGGCAGCTCGCGGAGGGCGCGCTCCGCGACGCGACGGTCGCGGGCCTCTCCGGCGACGCCGCGCACGCGTCGCGCCTGCTCGCGCAGATCGCGTGCGACGAGGGGAGGCCGACGCAGGCGCGCGGGTTCGTGGAGGACGCGTACGCGATGTTCCTCGCGAGCGGCGACGACGAGGGGCGCGCGGAGTGCGAGCTCGTGCTCGGGCAGCTCGAGTCGCTGCTCGGCAACCACGACGAGGCGAAGGCGCGCCTCGCGAACGCGGCGGCGACCTTCCGCCAGTCGGGCGAGTCGCTGCTGTACGCGCAGTGCACCCTCGTGCAGGCGCGCGCCGAGATGGCCCGCGGGCGCCTCGCCGCCGCGCAGGAGCTCCTGCGCGCGGCGCGCGCGGAGTTTCAGCAGATCGGGTACCCGGAGGGGCTCGCGCAGGTCGAGCTCGCGCTCGCGCAGGTGGAGCAGGCCGCGCTCCGCCACGACGCCGCGCTCGGTCGTGCGCAGGCGACGAAGGCGAGGTTCGAGACGCTGGGCTCGGCGCGCGGGATGACCGACAGCGCGCGCCTCGCGGCGATGGCGGCGCTCGATCTCGGCGACACCGCGGTCGCGCGCAGGGAGGCGTCCGACGCGCTCGCGCTCGCGACGAAGGGCCGCCGTGACCCCTGGGGCAACGTCGAGGCCGAGTGCCTGCTCGCGCAGATCGCGCTCGCCGAGGGAGATCTCGGCGCGGCCACGGACCACCTCGCCGCCGCCGAGGCGATCTCGATCGACGACGCCGAGCCGACGCAGCACCGCAAGCTGACGGCGGCGTGGCTCGCGCTGCTGTCGGGCGATCCGGATCGCGCGCTCGAGGCGGTGACGTCGGCGCGCCGCGCGTTCTCGGATCAGCGGCGGACGGGCGATCACGCGCCGGTCCTGCTCGCGACGATCGAGGTGCTGGCGCGCGGGACGCCGGTCGAGGTGCCGCTCGCCGCGTGGCAGGCGGCGCTGATGCTCCGCTCGCGCGAGTCGCTCCCCGACTCGACCGAGCCGCCGACGCACCGCCGCGACGCGACCTGACGCGCGCCGTGCGATGCTGCGCGGATGACGGCGACCGAGAGCGGCGCACGCGCGCGCCTCACCGCGACGGGGTTCGCGCGCGAGCTGGAGGTGGAGCGCTTCGAGCCCGCGCCGCCCGGCCCCGGCCAGGTGCTGATCGAGGTCGAGGCGTGCGGCGTCTGCTACCGCGACCTCATCGATCGCCGCGGAGGATTTCCGTTCTTGCAGCTGCCGATCACGCCCGGGCACGAGGCCGCGGGCCGCGTGGTCGCGGTCGGCCCGCCGGTCGACGGCGCGCCCGCGTTCGAGGTCGGCCTGCGCGTCGGGACGATGCACCGCGACTCGTGCGGCGAGTGCGCGGCGTGCCGGGCGGGCAGCACGTCGCTGTGCGCGTCGGCCGCGTGGGTCTTCGGCATCCTCGCCGACGGCGGCTACGCGACGCACCTCGTCGCGCCCGCGCGCGCCCTCTACCCGCTGCCCGACGCGCTCGCCCCCGAGCACGCGGCGGTGATGCATTGCACGTTCGGCACCGCGTACCGCGATCTCGTCACGCTCGGGCGGCTCGCCGCGGGCGAGCGCGTCGTCGTCACGGGCGCGAACGGCGGCGTCGGCAGCGCGGGCGTGCAGATCGCTCACAGGCTGGGCGCCGAGGTCGTCGCGATCGTCCGCGACGCGCGCCACGAGCCGCGGCTGCGCGCGCTCGGCGCCGATCACGTCATCGTCGATCCGGGCAGCGGCTTCCACAAGCACCCGGTGCTCGCGTCGCGCCGCGCCGAGGTCGTGCTCGACGCGACCGGAGCCAGCACGTTCAACTCCTCGCTCCGCTCGCTCGCGGTCGGCGGTCGCGCCGTCGTGGTCGGGAACATCGCGGAGCAGCAGGCCTCGCTGAACCTCGGCCTCGTGATCACCTCCGGGCTCACCATCGTCGGCGGCAGCGGCGCCACGCCCGCGGAGATGGCGGCCTTGCTGGCGCTCCACGCGGCGCGGCCGTTCGACGTCCCCATCGAGGACGTGCTGCCGCTCGAGAGCGCCGATCTCGCGCAGCGGCGGCTGCTGGGCGGCGGCGTGTTCGGGCGGCTGGTGCTCCGGCCCGCTCAGCGCGGCGGCTCGTAGCCGAGGTTCGATCCGAGCCAGCGCTCGACCTCGGCGACGCTCATCGCCTTGCGCCGCGCGTAGTCGTCGACCTGATCGCGGCCGATCTTGCCGAGCGTGAAGTAGCGCGCCTCCGGGTGCGCGAAGTACAGGCCGCTCACGCTCGCGCCGGGCCACATCGCGAACGACTCGGTGAGCTTGATCCCCGCGCGGCGCTCGGCGTCGAGCAGCGCCCACAGCGTGCCCTTCTCGGTGTGGTCGGGGCACGCGGGGTACCCGGCCGCGGGGCGGATGCCGCGGTACCGCTCGTCGATCAGCTCGCCGGGCGAGAGGCGCTCGTCGCGCGCGTACCACCCGCGCCGCACGCGCTCGTGCAGCCACTCCGCGCACGCCTCTGCGAGCCTGTCGGCGAGCGCCTCCACCATGATGGCCGAGTAGTCGTCGTGCTCCGCCCGGAAGCGCGCGAGCACGACGTCGAGCCCGAGCCCCGCCGTGACCGCGAACGCGCCGACGTGGTCGCGGAGGCCGGACGACTTCGGCGCGACGAAGTCGGCGAGCGACTGGTGAGGTTTGTCGTCCTTGCGCTCGGCCTGCTGCCGCAGAAAATGCAACGTCGCCCGCACCTCCCTGCGCGTCTCGTCGGTGTACAGCTCGACGTCGTCGCCGACGGCGCTCGCGGCGAACAGCCCGACGACCCCGCGCGCCGAGAGCCACCGCTCGCGGATGACGCGGTCGAGCAGCGCCTGCGCCTCGTCGAAGAGCTTCTTCGCCTGCTCGCCGTAGCGCTCGTGCTCGAAGATGCGCGGGTAGACGCCGCGCAGCTCCCACGTGTGGAAGAACGGCGTCCAGTCGATGTAGCGCGCGAGCTCGTCGAGCGGCGCCTCCACCTCGCGGACGCCCAGCTCGTCGGGGGCGACGACGTCCTCGGCGCGCCACGCGAGCTCGGTCGGGCGCCGGCGCGCGTCGTCGAGCGAGGCGAGCGCGTGCTTCTTGCCGCCGTGGATGCGCCGCAGCTCCTCGTACTCGGCCCGGTGCTGCGCGACGAACGCGTCGCGTCCGTCGCCGAGCAGGCTCGTCGTCACCGGCACCGCGCGGCTCGCGTCGAGGACGTGGACCACGGGCTGCGAGCAGGCGGGCGCGATCTTCACCGCGGTGTGCGCGCGGCTCGTCGTCGCGCCGCCGATGAGCAGCGGGAGCTTGACGCCCTGGCGCTCCATCTCGCGCGCGACGTGCGTCATCTCGTCGAGCGACGGCGTGATGAGCCCCGAGAGGCCGATCACGTCCGCGCCGACCTCGCGCGCCTTGTCGAGGATCTTCTCGCACGGGACCATCACGCCCATGTCGATGACCTCGTAGTTGTTGCACGCGAGCACGACGCCCACGATGTTCTTGCCGATGTCGTGCACGTCGCCCTTCACGGTCGCGAGCACGATCTTGCCCTGCGTCCTCACGGCCTCGCCGCGCGCGGCCTTCTCGGCCTTCTCGGCCTCCATGAACGGCGTGAGGTACGCGACCGCCTTCTTCATCACGCGCGCGGACTTCACGACCTGCGGGAGGAACATCTTCCCCGCGCCGAACAGATCGCCGACGACGCCCATGCCGTCCATCAGCGGGCCCTCGATGACGGCGAGCGGGCGGCCGAGCTTCGCGCGGGCCTCCTCGGTGTCGACCTCGATGTGCGCGTCGATGCCCTTGACGAGCGCGTGCGCGAGCCGCGCCTCGACGGGCTCCTTGCGCCACTCCTCCTCGCGCCTCGTCGACGCGTCCTCGCCCGCGGCGGCGCGCTTCAGCCGCTCGCCCAGCTCGACGAGCCGCTCGGTCGCGTCGGGGCGGCGATCGAGGAGGACGTCCTCGACGTGGGTCAAGAGCTCCGGCTCGATCTCCTCGTAGACCTCGAGCATCCCCGCGTTGACGATGCCCATGTCGAGGCCGGCCCCGATGGCGTGGAACAGGAACGCCGCGTGCATCGCCTCGCGCACCGGGTTGTTGCCTCGGAAGCTGAACGACACGTTCGAGATGCCGCCGCTCACCTTCGCGTGCGGCAGGTGGGCCTTGATCCACCGGGTCGCCTCGATGAAGTCGATCGCGTAGCGCGCGTGCTCCTCGATGCCGGTGCCGACGGTGAGGACGTTCGGGTCGAAGATGATGTCCTCCGGCGGGAACCCCATCCCGACGAGCAGGCCGTACGCGCGCTCGCAGATGCGGATCTTCTCGGCGAGCGTCGCGGCCTGGCCCTGCTCGTCGAACGCCATCACGACGACGGCCGCGCCGAACCGCATGACGGTGCGCGCGTGCTCCTTGAACACCTCCTCGCCCTCCTTCAGCGAGATGGAGTTCACGATGCCCTTGCCCTGCAGGCACGCGAGCCCGGCCTGGATGACCTCCCACTTCGACGAGTCGATCATCGTCGGCACCTTCGCGACCTCGGGCTCGCTGCCGAGCAGCGCGAGGAAGCGGGTCATCGCGGCCGTGCCGTCGATCATCCCCTCGTCCATGCAGACGTCGATGACGTTCGCGCCGTTCTCGACCTGTTGCCGCGCGATCGCGACAGCCTCCTCGTACTTGCCCTCCTTGATGAGCTTCGCGAACCTCGGCGAGCCGGCGACGTTCGTGCGCTCGCCGATCATCATGAACACCCCCGGCTGCTGGGTGAACGGCAGCGAGCCCGAGAGGCGGAGCGGCCGCGTCCCGACGTCCTCCGGCACCTGCCCGACGACGCGGGGCGCGCGGGGCGCCGCGCCGACCGCGCGCGCGATCGCGGCGATGTGCTCGGGCGTGTTGCCGCAGCAGCCGCCGGCGATGTTCACGAGGCCGGCGTCGACGAACTCCGACAGGTACCGCCCCATGTCGTCCGGCGAGAGATCGAAGCCGGTCGGCGACAGCGGGTTGGGCAGCCCCGCGTTCGGGTAGCAGGAGATCGCGGCGTCGGCCCTCTGCGCGAGCTCGGCGAGGAACGGGTACATGAGGTCGGGGCCGAGCGAGCAGTTCAGGCCGATCGAGAGCGGCCGGACGTGCTCCACGGCGTTCCACAGGGCCTCGACGGTCTGCGCCGAGATCATCGTCTCGCCGCCGCGCCCGACCGCCGCCGAGATCATGATGGGCAGCCGCGCGCCGTCGGCCGCGAAGACCTCCTCGATCGCGACGAGCGCGGCCTTCGCGTTCAGCGAGTCGAAGATCGTCTCGACGAGCAGCACGTCGCACCCGCCCGCGATGAGCGCGCGCACCTGCCGCGCGTACGCGCGCCGCACCTGGTCGAACGTGACGACGCGGAACCCGGGATCGTCCGCGTCGGGCGAGTTCGACAGCGACACCGTGAGCGGCCCGATCGCGCCCGCCACGAACCGCCGCCGCCCGTCGCGGCTCGCCACCTCGTCCGCCACCCGGCGGCACTGCCGCGCCGAGGTCTCGTTGATCTCCCACGCGAGCGCGTCGAGGAAGGGATCGTCGATGAGGGCCTCGTAGAACGCGGGATCCTTGCGCCCGCCGCGCTCGCGCGGATCGTCGACGAAGAACTCGCTCTGCGAGATGCTCGTCGCGCCGAACGTGTTCGTCTCGATGATGTCGGCGCCGGCCAGCAAGAACCGCCGGTGGATGTCCGTGATCATCTCCGGCTGCGTCAGCGAGAAGAGATCGCCGTTGTTCAGCAGATCCTTCCTCGCGTCGGCGAAGCGCGCGCCGCGGATGTCGGCCTCCTTCATGCCGTACGTGCGGATGGTGGTGCCCATGGCGCCGTCGATGATGACGACGCGCTCCTGGATCAGCTGCGCGAGGGGGTGGGTCATGGCTTTCTCTCTCGAGGCTTCGGCTTCGTCGGCTTGTCGGCGACGCACAGGACGACGCGAAAATGAGGCTTCTTCGGCTCGGTGCAGGCGACGGCGGCGTGGCCGACCACGAGCCCGGCGCGGGTGAGCTTCGCCGTGAGCTCCCGCGCGGAGAACCCCGCGTGGCGCTCGCCGAACCGGGCCGTGAGCTCGCGGTGCGCGTGCCGGTCGAGCGACAGGGCGACGAGGCGACCGCCGGGCCGCAGCACGCGGGCGCACTCGGCGAGGACGGCGTCGGGACGCTCGACGTACGCGAGCGTGTGGAACAGCAGCGCCTGGTCGAACGATCCGTCGTCGAACGGCAGCGCCGCCGCGTCCGCGACGACCGCGCGCGCGTGGCGGTGCCCGCGCAGCCTCCGCGCCGCCGCGGCCACCATCTCCCGGCTGGCGTCGACGCAGGTGAGCGACCGGCAGCGAGCGACGAGGCGCGCGCTCGCGGCGGCGTCGCCCGACCCGAGGTCGAGCACGTCGCCGAGCGACAGGAGCGCGGCGAGGCCCTCGCACAGCGACTGCCACGTGCGCCCTGGAGAGTAGTGGCGCTCCATCTCTCCCGCGAACGATCCCGGCAGCCGCCCGCGCGGCGCGGCGTCCAGGGCGCGCAGGCGCGCGGCGTCGCCCTGGAGCGCCGGGTCTCCGGTCGCCTTCGCGCCGTCGAGCACGAGGCGCGCGGTCGGGGGGAGCGCCTCGCCCGCGAGCGCGTAGTAGGTGTGCTGCCCGTCGCGCCGCAGCCGCACATACCCGGCCTCGCGCAGCCGGGCGAGGTGCGTCGATACCCGCGGCTGCGACAGGCCCGTCACCCGCACGAGCGACGAGACGCTGAGCTCCCGGCCGTCGAGCAGCGCGCACAGCCGCAGGCGGCGCTCGTCGCCGAGGAGGGTGAGTGCGCCGACGTAGCTCGCGAGCTCCATGAATCCGCCTATGCAGATGAACGGATACCTTGGGCGCGTCCCCCGCGCGCGTCAAGCCGCCAGGTTCGGCCTTGCCGGCCCGCGCCCTCGCGCGGGAACATGCCCGTCGTGATCCAGCTCGACGGCACGATGGGCGAGGGCGGCGGGCAGGTGTTGCGCACGGCGCTCGCGCTGTCGCTCGCGACCGGGCGTGGGTTCCGCGTGCTCGGCGTGCGCGGCAGGCGCAAGGTGCCGGGCTTGTTGCGTCAGCACCTGGTCGTCGTGCAGGCGGCGGCGCGCGTGTCGGGAGCGCGCGTCACGGGCGCGGAGGTCGGCTCGACGCACGTGACGTTCGAGCCCCGCGCGATCGACGGCGACGCGTGGTCGATCTCGGTAGGTTCGGCGGGCAGCGCGACGCTGGTCGCGCAGACGCTCGCGCCGGCGCTCCTGCTGCGATCGAGGCCCTCGACGGTCACGATCGAGGGCGGCACGCACAACCCGGGCACGCCGACGCTCGAGTTCCTCGCGGAGTGCTGGGCGCCCGCGCTCGCGTCCACAGGCGCCACCCTGACGCTCTCGCTCGAGCGGCACGGGTTCTACCCGAAGGGCGGGGGCAAGATCGTGCTCACGACGGCGGCGTCGCGCCTCGGGCCGCTCGACCTCTCGACGCGCGGCGCGCTCACGTCGATCGAGGTGCGGAGCGCGCTCTCGGAGTCGCTGCCGACCCACATCCTCGACCGCGAGCTCGGTCAGGCGGGGCGGCGGCTCACGCGCCTCGGGCCGAGGCTCACGCGCGCGCACGTCCCGTCGGACGGCCACGGCAACGCGATGACGCTCATCGCTACCTACGAGCGCGTCCGCCACGTCTCGACCTCGCTCGGCGAGCTCGGCGTCCCGGCCGAGGAGGTCGCCGACGATCTCGTGAACGACTTCGAGCGGTTCGACGCTGGAGGCGCGGCCGTCGGTCCGCACCTCGCCGACATGTTGCCGGTCGCGCTCGCGCTGGGCGACGGGGGGCGCTTCGTCACCGGCGCGCCGACGTCGCATCTCTCGACGCAGGCCGCGCTCGTGCCGCTGTTCGCCCCGGTGACCGTCGATCTCTCGCCCCACCCCGACGGGACGACGCTCGTCGAGGTGCGACAGCGGCCGTGACCCGTCCGCTCGTCCGGCGGTGGCCCGGGTGGCTGGCGGTCGCGCTGTCCGCGTGCGGCGGCGCGGCGCCGGCGGCGCGATCCCCGTCCCCCGCCGTCGCTGCCGCGCCCGCACCGAGCGCGGAGGCGCCCGCGACCTCCGAAGAGACGCCGCCGTGGGAGCCGGTCCTCGACGAGGACGGCGTCGTCGTGCAGAGGCGCGAGGTGCCCGGCAGCTCGCTCATCGCGTTTCGCGGGGAGGGCATGGTCGAGCAGCCGCTCCTGCGCGTCGCGATGGTGGTGCTCGACGCGACCCGCAGCCGCGAGTGGGCGGCGCGCGTCGTCGAGGCCCGCGAGCTCGGCGCGCGCTCGCCGCTCGAGATCGTCCACTACTCGCGGCTGGCAGGATCGCTCGTCACCAGCGACCGCGAGTTCGTCTCGGCGGTGACGCTCGACGTCGTGCCAGGGCGGCAGATCCGGCTCCGGCTGCGGGCGACCGACGATCCGCGCGCGCCGAAGGGCGACGCCGTCCGCGGAGAGGTGCACTTCGGGGCGTTCACTTTGACCGCCGACGGTGACGCGAGGACGCGCGTGGAGGTCGAGCTCCACGCAGACCCGAAGGGCTCGCTGCCCAGGTGGATAGTGAACCTCGTGCAGCGCAGGTGGGCCTACAAGACCATCATTGCCTTGCGCAAGCAGGCGGCGCGGGCCGACCTGGTCGACGTGCCGCGTGTGCGAGAGCGGCTGACAGCGGCGGGGTTCTTCGGCGACGCGCCGCGGTGAGGGGCTCGCTTGGCTCGCTTGGCGCCCGCCCGAGGGAGGTTCAAGGACTGTGCGAGACTGTGCGATTTGGGTGATGTGAGGCTTGACGTCAGTCGAAGCCTACTGGTAGTCTGCGGCTCCCAGCCCAGAGGAGGGACCACGATGCGCTCACCGCTCACCGCTCTCTGCTCGTCGTGCTGTCGCTGTTCGCGGCGTCCCAGCTCGGGGCGGACGGGTGCAGGTGCAACCCGCTCCCTCCTGGCGCCGACGCCGAGGTCCGCTACTACACGGGTGACACGGAAGAGCCGGTGAACCTCATGAGCATCCCCGCGGGAGAGGTGGCCACGCAGGAGGTGCAGACCCACATGGTGTTCAACGAGGGCGGCCACCTCGCGGCGCGGCGAGGCCGGGGACGGATGGAGATCCAGGCGATGTCGCAGGTCGGTGGCGTCCCCTACGCGGCGTCGAAGCCCTGGCAGGCCAAGAACTACCTGTCGTACTTCCTGGAGGGCACCCAGCTCGACGCAGCGCACATGGCGCTGCTCGTGAACGGGGTAGCGGGAGCCAGGGCTTCGCACAGCGGCTTCGCGTCGTACTCGTACCTGTTCGGAGGGCTCGACTACCACTTCCCGGAGCGCGACGTCGGCTACCCGGTCGAGGCCGTGCGGACGCAGCTGCGGGGGCGCTGCTCCCGGTTCGAGCCGTGGGCGTCGACGTTCCAGGCCCTGGTGGACCAGTTCTCCGTCGGGTTCGGCTGCGGCGTGTTGAACTCGACGTACGACGGGGGGATCTTCACGGGCAAGCCTGGGTATGGCGGCTGGAGGCACCAGATGGGGCTGTTTCCTCACCTGACCGGTCCGACCGAGCCGGGGCGCCACGTGGTCGGCGGCGGCTTCACGATGTTCGGCAACTTCGAGGCCAATCTGGTGTCCTATCTCGGCAACTCGGACGTCTTCTTCAACGCCGGCTACGAGTTTCGGGTCGATGCCTACCAGCCCAGGCTGGTGGTGACCCATGGGGGATATCACGCAGAGGGCAGCTTGACGGACGAGAACGTCCGGGAGTCCCTCCAGGAGGCGGCCGAGAAGACCATCCCGGCCGGGTTCACCGCGACGATGCAGAGCCGGCTCGCGCAGCTGCTGCCGGGCAAGATCGTCCTCCCGTCGAAGGCTGTCTACCCAGCCGCCTGTTCGCTGGCCGCGCCCGACCCTGACGACTGCAGGAAACGGACGGCAGGCACGCTGACGGCAATCCTGATCGCGCACCTGACGAAGACAGGCATGTCCGACACCGAAGCAGGGATACGAGCAGCTCTGATGGTGGAAGACTTCAATGCGTCGGATTTCACCTGCGAGAAGGCGTACGAGAAGACGGGCGACGGCGTCACGCCCGACGAGACAGAGGAGTACAACTTCCAGATGTGCAACCAGGCGCCGTGCTTGGGCGGCGGCGCGTGTGGGGTGTGCATGTTTCACATCCCCGTCCAGGCGGTCAACGTGTACAACGACGGCTTCGAGCTGGTGATGCGAGAGGCGGAGAACGACACGCTGGCGGCGCTGCAGATGGCGCTCCTCGAGGCGAACGACCCCGCCTCCGCCTCCGCTCGCGCCGAGCTGGACGCGCTCTGCAACACGAGCGACGGCGAGCGCGACGCGTTCACGCGGGACTACACTTTCACCCACGTGCACGATCACGCGTATTTCAACCAGTGTCCTGCCCCGGGCGCTCCGGGCGCTCCCCCTCCCCCCGCGCTCTTCTGCAAGCCATGAGCACCCTGACGACCACGAGGACACAGGTCGTGCTCGTCGCCGCGGCGCTCGTCGTCGCGTGCGGCGGGCAGATCGAGCACGACGTCGACACCACCGGGCCCGGCTCGGCCGGGAGCGGGCAGGGTGCGAGCGGGCGCGGCGGCGCCGGCGGGCGGGGCGCCAGCGCACCTGGGGGCGCCGCAGGATCCGTCGCGGGGGCACCGGCCTCGGGCGCGGCTGGATCGGGCGGATCCGGGCCCGTGTGCGAGGCGTTCACCGTCTCGATTTGCAACGGACCCTGCCCCTACAAATGCCCTGGCACGTGCCTCGACAGCAACATCTGGCCAGAGTACAAGCCGGGCCTCGGCTTCTGCGCGTACGGCCCAGCGTGGACGCAGAAGGGCTACTATTGCCCTCTCTGCGAGGACGGCATGGTGTGCGTCGGTGGATGGAGATGTGGCCCGCGCGAGCAGTGCGAGCTGTTCGAGCTGAACGGCCAGTTCAACTCGTGCACCTACTCGGACTTCACCCCGTACGACGGGGCTGCGGTGCCTGACCCGGAAGTGTGTCCTTCCATCCCAGACGCCGCCGTCAAGCTCTGCGGAGGGGCCTGCGGCGTGTGCGGACCGGACGATGGGTGTGTTCAGCGCTCGCCGACCCATCCCGTGGGCCTGTGTCTGCCTCTGGACTCCTACCCGGGCAAGCCCAAGCGACCGGATAGCTGCGGCACGAAGAACACCTGCGATCAGGGCAACGGTTGCTACATCCCGACGGCGCCGCTCGCCTACATGAAGGTCCAGACGCTCGCGGGCGGGCTCTGCTTCCCGTTCGACACTTGCATCGCGCTCGCCAATGACCTACCGGGGGGAGGTGTGTGTCTGGGAGGGACGGGAGCCGTGCTCGGAGGCAAGTGGCCCACGGAGTGACGACACCGAAGGCACGGGCCGCGACGGCTGCCGCGAGTGTCGAGATCCTCGAGCTGCCGAGCGCCATCTCCTGGGACGCGTGGCTCGAGGACCACCACGCCCGCTCGGAGGGAGTCTGGCTCAAGATCCCGAAGAAGGGCGCCCTGGGCGCTGACGGTGGGCTCACGTACGCCTCTGCGCTGCTCTCGGCGCTCGCGCGGGGCTGGATCGACAGCCAGAAGCGAGCGCTCGACGACAGCGCGTGGCTGCAGCGCTTCACGCCACGGCGGGCGAGGAGCCGGTGGTCGAAGGTCAACCGCGAGAAGGCGGAGGCTCTCATTGCCCGTGGCGGCATGCACGCGCCGGGGCTGGCAGAGGTCGACCGGGCGAAGCGCGACGGACGCTGGGCCCACGCCTACGACTCCGCGAGGGCGGCGACCGTACCCGCCGATCTCGCGGCTGCGCTCGCACCCTGCGAAGAACCGGTGACGCGCGGCGCCTCGGCGTTCCCCAGCGCCGCCGCGTGGCACCCCGGGCAGCGGCTGCCACATCCCCACGCGCCGCTCGCGTACATGACAGCTCTGACCCTCACGAGCAGGCTCTGCTTCCCGTTCGACACCTGCATCGCACTCGCCAATGATCTGCCGGGGGGAGGTGTGTGTCTCGGAGGGACGGGCGCCGTACTCGGAGGCAAGTGGCCCACGGAGTGACGACATCGAAGACACGCGTGGCCCTCGTCGCCGCGGCGCTCGTCGTAGCGTGCGGAGGGCAGATCGAGCACGATGTCGACACCACCGGGCCCGGCTCGGCCGGGAGCGGCCAGGGCGCGGCTGGCAAGGGGGCGAGCGTGCGCGGCGGCGCCGCGGTCCCGTAGGCGCCCGCTCTCTCATCGCCGCACAGCGGAGGGTCGCACCGCGCGAGAGCCGCCGGGCCCGTACGCGCGGAGCGAGGCGCCTCACAAACCGCACGAGCGGGACGGCGGCTCTCCGAGGGCCACGCTCTCGCTCCCGCGCCGTGCACAGGCACCAGCCGAGTCACCAGACCGAGCAGCCACCTCCGACCTCCGGGCGAAAATCGCGGCCTCTGGCCGCGATTTCGGGGGGAGTTGGGGAGGGGGGGTGGCCGGGGTGTCCAGAGTGTCCAGAGGGGCTGGCCGGGGGGAGGGGCTTTGTGGGGGGCGCGAGCCCTCCTGCCCCTCCGCCCGAGAAGCCCCTCTGGCCCTGGGGCTTGGGGGCCGGGGAGGCCCCCAACCGAGCGCGCCTCCACGCGCCCCTGTGGCCCCCCCGGCACGGCGACGTGACAAGGGCCCAGCGCCAGCGCCTCCCCCGAGAAGCCCCTCTGGCCCTGGGGCTTGGGGGCCGGGGAGGCCGGGGAGGCCCCCAACCGAGCGCGCCTCCACGCGCCCCTGTGGCCTCCCCGGCACGGCGACGTGACAGAGGCCCAGCGCCAGCGCCTCATGCGCCCGGCGTGAACGTGATCGGATAAACCACCGTGACGATCCCGTTCTCCGGCTCGGGGAACGACAGCCCCGAGAACGAGCTGACGACGCAGCTGACGACCTTCGAGTCCGGCAGATCCGAGCCGGAGTTGCCGACGCTCGCGACGTGCCCCGCGCGGTCGATGGCGAAGCGCACCGAGACGCGCCCCGACAGCGACGGGTTGTTGCGCAGGCCCTGCTCGTAGCACATGCGGAACCTCCCGAAGTTCTGCCGCACGATGCGCTGGATGACGTCGGACGGCAGGCGCCCGCTGACGCTCGTGACGCCGACGCGCACCGACGGCGGCGATTTGACGACGTGATCGCCCATCGTCTTGCCGCGCGACAGGCCGAACCCGTCGAGATCTCCGCCCGCGGCGCGCCCCCGGCCGAAGCCGATCTGGCCGAGCCCGATCGACTCGTGCTTCCCGTCGGCGCCCTCGCCGACGCCGTACAGCCCGAGCCCGCTGCCGAAGCTGTCGTCCAGCGTCGCGCCCCAGAAGTTGCCGCGCGCGGAGAGCGCGTCGCGGCCGTCCGAGATCGGGCCGCCCCACGGCGCGGTCGGCGCGTTCGGATCGCCGCCGGCGCCGGCGTTCAGGAGGCCGATGATGCCGAAGCTCGCGGCCTCGGTGCGCGCGCGTTCCCGGGCGAGCTGCGGGTTGGGGTTGTCTTTCTCCCCCTTGATCGCCATGCGGCCGTTCGTCTTCGGGGCCGTGTCCTTGCCGGCCGCGCCGGTCGGGCTCTTCGCGGCGGCGCCCTCGGAGCCGCCCTCCGCGGAGTCCGCGGCGTCGTCGCGCTTCTCCTTCGCCTCGTCCTCCCGCTCGGCCGACGCGCGCAGGAGCTGCTGCATCATCACCACCTGCTCGCGCCGCGACTCATCGTCGTCGGCCGCCGAGATGCGCGGCTTGAAGAACGCGAACCCGGAGAGCAGCCCCGCGTGCGCCGCGAACGAGAGCGCGACCACCGCGAGGACCGACTTGTCGGCGAGCAGCGCCCGCGGCGTGCGGCGGCCCGCGACGCCCGCGCGCACCTTGAACACGAGGTCGCCGAGCTCGGTCGTCAGCGCTGCGCCGGCGGTCATCGGCACGAGGTGCGCGCCGCGCAGGCCCGCATACGGGCGCGCGACGCCGCGCGCGACGAGCTCCGCGACGCTGGTCTCGACGCCGTCCCGCGTGACGAGGGTGCCGACCGCGCCGGGGAGCGCGACCGCGTAGGTGACGCCGCCCTCGCTGACGACCAGCGGCGCGCGGGTCGCGCCGAGCCGCTCGGCCGGGATCAAGAAGTCGGTGCGCAGGTTGCGGTGCTGCTCCTCGCCGACGAACAGCTCGCCGCCCGCCGCGATCTCCGCGACGTGGAGCACCGAGCCGCCCCACGCGATCGACACGGAGGTCGACTCCCTGGTGGCGTCCTCGGTGAGGGAGGAGAGCTCGTGATCGATCGAAGCGGCGGGCGTGGTGACGTGCGTGGACATGGCTGGACCTCTCGTGGTGCGCGGCGAGACGCTCGTCGCGCGGTGATCCCCGTCGACCGCGTCGACGCGCGACAGTGCGCGCCGGCTCGGCTGCGGGCCCTCGGGGAAGTGGCGCCGCTCGTACCGACCGACAGCGAGCCCGGGCGCCCGTTCCGAAAATCGGACGGTGCGTCGATCTTCGAGTCAGCGAGGAAAAATCCAGCTGGGCAAGACGAGCGATTTCAGGTCCGCGGGCCGAAGACGCGCGCGAGGAGCTCGTTGTCGAACGTGCCCGTCGGATCGACCTCGCGCCGGAGCGCCGCCGCGTCGCCGAGGCGCGGGTAGCGCGCCGCGAGCGCGGAGGACGACGCCGAGAATCGCTTGCCCCAGTGCGGGCGGCCACCCCACGCGAGACAGCGCTCCTCGACCGCGTCGAAGTAGCGCGCGCGGTCGCGCGGCTGCGCGATGTACGCGCCGATCCACGCGGTGTCGCGCTCGAACGAGGGGCTGAGCCACGCGTCGTCGGCCGCCGAGAAGCGCAGCTCGACGATGAAGTCGACGCGGAGCCGCTCGCGCTCGATGACGTCTCGAACGTACGCGAGCGCGTCCGCCGCGCGCTCGACGGGCAGCGCGTACTCGAGCTCGTCGTGGCGCGGCGGCATCGCGAGGTTCAGCACGCGGTGGCTCGGGCCGACCGTCTCGCCAGCGCGAAAATACGCGCTCGCGACGGCGCGGTTGATCGACGGGATGGCCTCGGGCCAGCGCGCGCCCGCCGACAGCAGGCCCGCGAGCACCCGCGCGTTCAGCACGCGCTCGTCGAGGGCGCGCGCGGCCTCGCTGAACGTCCTCGAGCCCGTCGACGGTCGGTAGCGCACGACCATCGCGGTAGGCGTGTGCGGCAGCCACCACACCTTCACGAAGGGCTCGCTCCGGCGCAGCTCATCGACGCGCGCGAGCGCGGCGTCGAAGGGGAGCGGCTCGCGGATCTCGACGAGATCGAACGCAGGCACCGTGCGCAGCGTCAGCCGCGTCGCCACCCCGAACGCGCCGAGCCCGACCCGCGCCGCGAGGAGCAGGGGCTCGTCGCGCGCGCCCCCGAGATCGCGCACGCCTCCCGAGGCGAGCACGAGGCGCATCGCGCGGACGCCCGCCGCGAGGTTGCCGAGGCCCGGCGCGCTGCCGTGCGTGCCCGTCGCCGTCGCGCCCGCGACGCTCTGCTCCGAGATCGATCCGAGCACCGGCAGCGCGCGCCCGCGGCAGGCGAGCGCCGCGTTCAGCTCCGAGAGGCGCATCCCCGCCTCGACCGTCACGTCCCCCGTCTCGGCGTCGAGCCCGCACAGGCGTCGCATCCGGTCGAGGCTGACGAGGACGCCGCTCGTGCACGCGGCATCGCTCCATGAGTGTCCGGCGCCGACGGCCTTCACCCGCTCGCGCTCGCGCGTCGCCGCCGCGACGAGCGCCGCCACCTCCTCCTCGTCGCGCGGCAGCGCCACCCGCTTCGGCCGCGCGCGCGCCGTCCGCGCCCAGCTCGACCACTCCCCGTCGCGGAGCCGCGGCCCCGCCGCGTCGATCACTGCGCGCCGGGCATTCCCCCGGGGCCGCACACCGCGACCGGGGTGCCCGCGCCGATGCACGACGATCCGGCGATGCAGTCCGCGTTCGACCCGCACGGGAACGCGCAGCGCCCTGCCGCCATGTTGCAGCGTGCGAACCCGCACGTCCCCTCCGGCTGCTGGCACGGCGGCGCGAGCGGGCTCGGCTGCGCGGTCGTCTGCGCGGGCGGCTGCTGCACAGGCTGCTGCTGGTAGGGCTGCTGCTGGTAGGGCTGCTGCTGCCCGTAGGGCTGCTGCTGCCCGTAGGGCTGCTGCTGGTACGGCTGCGGCTGCTGCGCGGGCTGATCGCGCTTGCACGCCACCAAGGAGACGATCGCCGACGCCGCCGCCCACGTGAGGATCTTCGCGTAGCTCTTCATTCGAGCGGCAGAATAGACGCCGCGCGCGCGCCGCGCGAGCCCGTTGGTCAGGGCGGCTTCGGCGCGGCGGGCAGGGCGCCGTTCGCGCGGAGGGCGGCGTCGTAGATCTGCGCGCGGGGCGTGCCTCGCGCGAGGAGCGCCTTCGCCTTCGCGAGCTCTTCGTCGATCACCGCGTCGAAGTCCGCCTTCGGGCGCGCGCCGCCGACCCGCCGCCCGTTGACGAAGAACGTGGGCGTGCCCCGGACGCCCGCCGCGCGCCCGAGCGCGAGATCGGCCTCGATGGCGGGGGTCGTCACCTTGGTTGGCGTACCTAGTCGATGACGGGCCGCGAGGCTGGAGAGCGTCGCGTCGTCGACGGCGTGGGAGGCCATCAGCTCGTCGTGCGCCGCGAAGAAGGCGGTCGGACCCCCGCGCGCGAGCGCCCGCCGGACGAGCGCCGCGGCGGAGATCGCGTGGGTGTGGAAGGGCAGCGGGAAATCCTTCCACACGTGGCGCACGTCCCCGCCGCGCTCGGCGAGCAGCGCCTTCATCGTCGCCGCGGCCTTGCGCGAGAACGGGTCCTGGTAGCCGCCGAACTCGACGATCGTCACGAGCGCGTCGGCGGGCCCGCGCGCGGGGGAGGCGCCGACCGGGACGCTGACGAACTCGGGCGTGTCCGCGGCGGGCGACGGCGCGGTCGGGCGCTGCTCGGCGCGGGTCGGGTGCGCCTGGCGTGTCGCCTCGCAGGCGTCGAGCCCGCCCCGTCGCGACGCCTGGAGCGCGCGCCCGAGGACCTCGCGGAAGCGATCGATCGGCTGCGCGCCGTTGATCACCTCGCCGTTGACGAGGAACGCGGGGGTGCCGAGCAGGCCGAGGTCGCGCGCGAGGCCGGCGCTCGCGTCGAGCTCGGCCTCCAGCCTGGGATCGTCGAGCGCCGCGGCGAGATCCGCCCGGCCCACGCCCTCGCGGGCCGCGAGCTCGAAGAGGCGCTCGTCGGTGTGCGGCGGGCGCGCGTCGAGGACCGCGCGGATGAACCTCCCGAACGCCTCGTCGCCGCGCTGCTCGAACACGTGCTGGGCCGCCTTCGCGGCGCGCCTCGCCGTCCTGTGGAACGGCAGGGGGTGGTGACGCCAGACCACGCGCACCTGCTCGCGCCCCGCCTCGTCGCGCGCCTCGAACACGGTCGGCGCCGCGCGCGCCGTGAAAGGATCGTCGAGATCGAAGAACCAAACAATCGTTACAGGCGCGCCGATCGGGCCCGTCTGCGGGGACATCGGCGTCCAGAGCGGCTCGCTCGTCCAGGGGAGCCGGCACGTCTCGGCGGCGACCGGCCGCGCGTGCGGCGCGGCGACGACGAGCGGCGCCGCGGGCGCGGGCGACGAGGTCGTCGAGGGGTGGGCGGCGGCCGGGGCGGCGACCGTGGGCGGCTCTGCGGGCCTCGGGGCCGCGCACCCGGCGAGCAGCGCGAGCGCACACAGGGGGAGGTGCTTCATGTTCATTGGAACCGGTGCACGAAGAGGCCGCTGCGGAGCTTGGGCTCGAACCAGGTGCTCTTCGGCGGCATCAGCTGACCCGCGTCACTGACGGCGAGGAGCTGGGCCACGCTCGTCGGGTAGAGATGGATCGCGAGGCTCCAGCCCTCGTCGCGCACGCGCCGCTCGAGCTCGGCCGCGCCGCGGATCCCGCCGACGAAATCCACGCGGTCGTCGACGCGGGGATCGTCGATCCCGAACACGGCCGAGAGGATCTTCGTCTGGCACACGGAGCAGTCGAGCGCGCCGACGGGATCGTCGGGCGGGGCCTCGCGCGGGGTCGCGAGCAGCCACACCCCCCCGAGGTACAGGCCGAACGTGCCAGCGCGAGGAGGCGCGGGGGACGCGGCGGGCGCGAGCTCGAACCCGACCTCGAGCGCCGCGCGCAGCTCGGCCGCGCTCCTCCCGCGCGAGTCCCGGACCAGGCGGTTGTAGGCCAGGATCTGCAGCTGATCGTCGGGGAACAGCACCGCGAGGAACACCCCGTGCTCGCCTGCCGTGCCGCGCCGCCGCGCGTGCACGCGGGACGCGGCGGCCGAGCGGTGGTGCCCGTCGGCGACGTAGAGCGCGGGCACGCGCGCCGCGAACGCCGCGACGAGCGCGTCACGCGCGTCCGGCGGCACGACCCAGACCTCGTGCCGCACGCCGTCGGCCGTGACGAAATCGGGCGACGCGGGCGACGCCGTCACGCGGGCGACGAGGGCGTCGATCTCGCGGTCGGCCCGGTAGGTGAGGAACACCGGCTCGTCGTGCGCGCCGAGCTCGTCGATGTGCCGCGCGCGATCGTCCTCCTTGTTGCGGCGGGTCTTCTCGTGCTTCTTGATGACGTCGCGGTCGTACTCGTCGACCGACACGCACCCGACGACGCCGAGCTGCCGGTGCGCGCCCATCGTCTGCGCGTAGAGGTACAGCGACGGCGCGGGGTCGGCGACGAGCGCGCCGTCGGCGAGGAGCCTCGCGAGCGCGCGCGGCCCCTCGGCGTACACGGCGTCGGCGTGCTCGTCGACGCCGTCGGGGAGGCCCACCTCCGGGCGCGACACGAGGAGGTACGAGCTGTCGCCGGTCGCGACGAGCGCGCGCGCCTCCTTGGTCGAGACGACGTCGTAGGGCGGCGCGGCGACGCGCTTCGCCAGCTCGGCGGGGGGCCGCAGCGCGGCGAAGGGGGCGAGGGTCGACACGGTGCTGTGTCGCTACCCGAGCCCCGAGGGCGCGACAAACCTTGCGTTCGCGCGGCGCTCGGCCCACGCGGGGCCCGGATGACGCGCCTCCGCGCGAGAGACGAGCGCTGGGTGCGCCCCGACGGGGTCGGCGACGACGCCGTCGTCACGGTGTTCCGTGTCCCGCCGGAGCTCGCCGGGATGCGCCTCGATCAGTTCCTGAAGCTCGAGCTGCACCGCACGAGCCGCACGCGCGCGCAGTTCATCATCCACAACAGCGCCTACGACGATCTCGGCCACAAGCTCCGGCCGAACCAGCGCGTCCGCGCCGAGCAGCGCGTGCTCCTGTGGCGACCGGCGTGGGACGAGCAGCCGGTGCCGACCGAGCTGCCCGTGCTCTACGAGGACGAGTGGCTGCTCGCGATCGACAAGCCCTCGGGCGTGCCCGTCCACCCGACCGCGCGGTACCACAAGAACACCGTCGTCAAGCTGCTCGAGGCGGCGCGCCCCGACCAGGAGCACCTCCTCGCGCACCGGCTCGATCGCGAGACGAGCGGGGTGCTGTTCCTGACGAAGACGCACGAGGCCGACCGCAAGATCAAGCGCCTCTTCGAGGGCCGCAGCGTCGACAAGCGCTACCTCGCGCTCACGTGGGGCGCGCCGCCCGACGCGGAGTTTCGCGTCGATCTCCCGCTCGAGCTCGATCCGACGTCGTCGACGCGGGTGAAGATGCGCGTCGCGGCGCCCGGCCGAGGGCTCGCGTCGGGCACGCGGTTCACGGTGCTCGGGGCGCGAGGCGGGTACGCGCAGCTCGCGTGCGACCTCGAGACGGGGCGCCAGCATCAGATCCGGGTGCACCTCGCGGCGATCGGCGCGCCGATTGTCGGGGACAAGCTCTACGCGTTCGACGAGGGCTACTTCAAGCGCGACCGCGACGGCGAGGCGACCGACGAGGACCGCGCGCGGCTCGAGCTCCCGCGCCACGCGCTGCACGCCCACGAGCTCCGCCTCGCGCACCCCATCACGGGCGCGCCGCTCGTCGTGACGTCGCCCTGGCCGCGCGATCTGTCGAGCTTCTGGGACGCTCGCGCCGATCCGCGGTAGTCGCGCGCGATGGACGCACACCTGCGCGAGCTGCTGGATCTGGTGATCCGGTGGGTCCACGTGATCGCGGGGATCATGTGGATCGGGAACTCTCTGTTGTTCAACTGGCTCGACCGCAACCTCGTCAAGCTCGCCGACCGCGACGCGCGCCACGAGGGCGAGATCTGGCTCCTGCACTCGGGCGGCTTCTACCAGGTCGAGAAGAAGCAGCTGCCGCCGGGGCAGATGCCCGCGATGCTGCACTGGTTCAAGTGGCAGAACTTCACCACGTGGGCGAGCGGCATCTCGCTGCTCGTCGTCGTCTACTACATGGGCGGGGGCGCGCTGCTCGCCGATCCGAGCGTGACGACCCTCCACCCGCACGCGCAGATCGGCGTCGGCGTCGGCACCATCGTCGGCGCGTGGGTCGTGTACGACGGGCTCTTCCGGTCGCCGCTCGCGAAGATCGAGTGGCTCGCGTCGCTCCTCGGGCTCGGCCTCCTGTTCGGGCTCGCGTACGGCCTCACGCACGTGATGAGCGGGCGCGCGGCGTTCCTCCACGTCGGCGTCGTCATCGGCACGCTGATGACCGGCAACGTGTGGATGGTGATCGTGCCGTCGCAGCGCGAGCTGGTGGCGGCGACGACCGAGGGGCGCGAGCAGGACAAGCGCATCGGGATGCGCGCGAAGGCGCGCAGCATCCACAACAACTACTTCACGTTCCCGCTGCTGTTCATCATGGTGTCGAACCACTTCCCGTCGACGTTCGGCGCGAAGCTGCCGTGGGCGGTGCTGGCGCTCATCCTGTTCGTCGGCGCGGGCGTGCGGCACCTGATGAACATCCGGTTCCACACCAAGGGGTGGTTCCCGCCGCTCGTCGGGCTGTGCGTGGCCGGCCTGGCGGGCCTGTTCGCGCTCACGCGGCGAGAGGGGCCGAAGGCGCCCTCCGGGCCGCCGGTGTCGTTCGCCGAGGCGCAGGCGATCGTGCAGCAGAGGTGTGTCCCCTGCCACTCGCAGCACCCCACCGACGACGTGTGGAAGGCCCCGCCGAGCGGCGTCGTGCTCGACGCGCCGGCGCAGATGAAGCTCCTCGCGTCGCGCATCCGCGAGCGCGCGGTCGTCACGCGGTCGATGCCGCTAGGTAACAAGACCAACATGACCGACGACGAGCGCGACCGGCTCGCGCGCTGGGTCGCGGCGGGCGCGCCGATCGAGTGAGCCGTGCGGCTCAGTGTTCGCGCGCCTTCGTCGCCGTCGCCGTGAGCAGCTCGGGCCCGCCCGGCTCGCCGTGGCCCGGGATGACGACCCGCGCGCCCAGCGCCAGCGCCGCCTCCGCCGAGGTCGCCCAGTGGTCCAGATCGGCGTCGGCGGTGTTCCCGAGGCCGGGGTGCGAGCGGACCATGCAGCCGCCGAACAGCACGCCGCGCTCGGGGAAGTACACGACGAGGTTGTCTGCGCTGTGGCCCGCGCCGACGAACAGCGCGCGCGCCTCCTCCGCGCCGGCCTTCACGGTGAGGCCCTCCGCCTCGGCGAACTCGTGCGCGGCCCTGGTGAAGCGCGTCGCGCGGACGCGCGCGGCGAGGGCGGGCGCGTCGGCCTGCACGTACGTCGCCATCCCAAGGAGGCCGGCGACCCCGCGCGCTGCCTGGAGGCGTGAGGTGTGGTCGCTCGCGTACGTCTCGACCCCCTCGGCCGCGTAGCCCTCGTTCCCCCCGGTGCCGTCCGCGTGAAAGTGCGTGTTGATCGCGACCATGCGGGCAGGTGAGAGCCGCGCCCGCGCCCAGCGCACGAGGGCGCGCGTGGCCTCGGTGTCGTACGGCGACGAGCAGAACACCACCGTCCCGTCCTGCATGCGCACGACGAGGATGTTCGCCGCGCTCCCGCGGGGGCTCTCCTGCACCGCGAGGTACGCGCCGCCTCCGAGGTCGCGCACCGTGACGCCGACGTCCGTGAGCGCCGCCTCCGCCTCGATCAGGTGAGGCGCGGGGGAGGCGGCAGGAGCGGGGCGGCGGGCGCACGCCGCGGCGCCGAGCGCGAGGCCGATCGCCGCGGCGAGGAGCTGTCGAGCGCGCCTCGTCATCGCCGCCCTCACGCGCCGAGCGCGCGCGCGTCCTCGATCGAGAACACGCCGTCGTGCAGCGCCTTGCCGATGACGACCCCCGCGATCGTCGGGGCCGCGGCCAGCGCGCGCACGTGGTCGAGGGCGCCGACGCCGCCGCTCGCGAGCACGGGGAACGGCGACGCCGCGCCGAGCGCCGAGGTCGCCTCGACGTTGGGCCCGGCTCTCGTGCCGTCGCGCGAGATGTCGGTGTACAGCACGGCGCCGATCGGGGCGTCGTCGAAGGAGCGGACGACGTCGATCGAGGTGCGGGTCGTCACCGTCTCCCAGCCTCGCGTCGCGACGAGGCCGTCCTTCGCGTCGACGGCGAGCACGACGCGCCCGGGCGCGCCCCTCGCGATCGACCGGACGAGATCGGGCGCCTCGACGGCGGCGGTGCCGAGCACGACGCGCGCGGCGCCTGCCGACAAGTACGCCTCCGCCGCGTCGAGCGAGCGCACGCCGCCCCCGACCTGCACGCCGGGCCCGAACGCCGCGACCAGCGCCCGCACGGCGTCGAGCTGCGCGAGCTCGCCGCCGCGCGCGCCCTCGAGATCGACGACGTGCAGCCGCGGCGTGCGGCCGCGCCACCGCGTCGCGATGGCGACCGGGTCCGCGTCGTAGACCGTGACCTCGTCGTAGCGGCCCTGGAGCAGCCGCACGGCCGCCCCTCGGAGCAGATCGATCGCGGGGTAGATCTCGAGCGCCACCGCTTCTTCAGCCTCTCAGGAAGGACGCGAGCAGCGCGACGCCGGCCGCGTGGCTCTTCTCGGGGTGAAACTGCACGGCGAGCACGTTGTCGCGGGCGACGGCCGCGGTCACCGCGTTCGCGCCGTGCGTCGCCTCCGCAGCGATGAGCCCACGATCGACCGGCGCCGCGTGGAACGAGTGGACGAAGTAGAACCACGGCGACACGCGCGCGGCCTCGACGAGCGGCGCGGGCGCGTCGGCCGAGAGCGTCACGCGGTTCCACCCCATGTGCGGGACTTTCACGCCCGGCCCGGCCGAGAGCCGCGTGTTGTGTCCGCCGAACAGCCCGAGCCCCCGCACGCCCGGCGCCTCGTCGCTCGACTCGAACAGCAGCTGCAGCCCCAGGCAGATGCCGAGGTACGGCGCGCCCCGCGCGACGGCGGAGCGGAGCGCCTCACCGAGCGCGGTCGCGACCGCCGCGCCCCCGTCGCGAAAGGCGCCCTGCCCGGGCACGACGACGTGGTCGGCGGCCGCGACGTCGTCGGGGCGGCTCGTGACCTCGACGGTCGCGTCCACGCGCGCGACGGCCGCGGCCTGCTGGAGCGCGCGCTCGACCGAGCGCAGGTTGCCGAGCCCGAGATCGACCAGCGCGACGCGACGCGCGCTCACAACGAGCCCTTCGTCGACGGCACGCCGGTGACGCGCGGCTCGAGGCGCGTCGCCATGCACAGCGCCCGCGCGAACGCCGTGAACGAGATCTCGATGATGTGGTGGAGGTTCTCGCCCTCGTGCAGCTTGACGTGCAGGTTCGCGCCCGCGCCCCGCGCGAACCCCTCGAAGAACACGGCCGCGAGCTCGACGTCGAAGTCGCCGAGCTTCGCCTTCGGCAGCGGCACCCGCCACACGAAGAACGTGCGGCCCGACAGGTCGAGCGCCGCCGTCACCAGCGCCTCGTCCATCGGCAGCGTCGCGTGCCCGTATCTGACGAGGCCCCTCTTGTCGCCGAGCGCCTTCGCCAGCGCCTCGCCGAGCACGATGCCGATGTCCTCGGTCGTGTGGTGCCCGTCGATCTCGACGTCGCCCGTCGCGCGCACCGTGAGGTCGAAGAGCCCGTGCCGCGCGATCTGCTCGAGCATGTGCGAGAGGAACGGCAGCGGCGTCTCGATCTGCGCGCGCCCTGCGCCGTCGAGGTCGAGCTCGACCGTGACGCTGGTCTCGCGCGTCGTGCGGGTGACGGTGGCGGCCCTCGCGGTCATCAGTCGAACTCCTCGATCTTCCACAGACCTCGCTCGCGCACGAGCAGCACCGTGCCCGACGCCCCGTACGACATCGCCGCGCGCTCGCCGGTCTCCTCGATCTGCGCGTCGGGCAAGGCCGCGCGGATGGCCGAGACGATGCGCTGCATGTCCTCGCGCTGCGGGCCCTCCCACGAGTCCTTCAGCTTCGCCTCGTCGAGCGGCGGGGCCTTCTCGTCGGGGGTCTTCTTCGCGTCGGGGACGAACCGCAGGAGGATGTCCCAGCGGCGCTTCTCGTACGCGCGGAGGAACGCGCGGAGCGCCCGCCGAGGTGTGTCCTGGCCGTACAGATCCACGCTCGCGGCGTCGATCTTCCAGGCGCCGTGCTCGTAGAACAGCACGAGCTCCTCGCCGTTGGGCGCCGTGAGCGTCGCCGTCACCATCGGCGCCGTCGTCGGCAAGGCGAGCGCCCGCGCGAGCTCGTCCATGTCGTCGCCGCTCTCCTTGACGATGCGCCGGAACGCCTCGAGCGGCAGCCCGCGGCGCGCCTCCGCGGACAGGAGCGCGTACGCGTCCTCCACGCGCCGCTCGCGGATGGCCGCCGCGTACGCCGAGAGCGCCTGCTCGGGCGTCGCCGGGCGCGACGGCGCGCAGGCGGCGAGCAGGCAGACGGCGAGGAGGCAGCGCGCGCGCGACACGGAGCGCCCTTCTACCTCACCGCCGTGAGTTTTCCGAATTGCGGCGCGTTTGCTAGCCTTGAGGCACCGTGACCCCTTCGCGCGCCCTCCGTCGTCCGCTGCTCCTCGTCGCCGCCTTCTCGCTCGGCGCCACCGTCGTCGCCGCGGGCTGCGGAGGAGGCGGGGACGACGACAAGCCCCCGCCGCTCGGCTCCGGGCTGTCCGGGCAGGCGGGCAGCGCGGGCGCCTCGGCGGGGAGCGCGGGCAAGAGCGGCAAGGCGGGCGCCGCAGGCAAGGGCGCGGCGGGGCAGGGGGGCGCGGCCGGCGAGGCAGGCGCAGGCGGCGACGCGGGCGCGGCCGGGGACGGAGGCGCAGGAGGCGACGCGGGCGCGGGGGGCGACGCGGGCGCGAGCGGCGCGGGCGGCGGGCTGCCGACCAGCGACTGCACGAACGGCAAGCAGGACGGCGCCGAGGGCGACGTCGACTGCGGACAGGTCTGCCCCAAGCTCTGCGCGGAGGGCAAGGGCTGCGAGAGCGCGGCCGACTGCGAGTCGAAGAACTGCGTCAGCGACAAGTGCGCGCCCCCGTCGTGCATGGACACCGCGAAGAACCAGGACGAGACCGATCTCAACTGTGGCGGCCTCAAGTGCGGCCCGTGCGACGAGGGCCAGGCGTGCCTCGTCAAGTCCGACTGCAAGACAGGCGTCTGCGGCGCCGACAAGAAGTGCCTGGGGCCGACGTGCAACGACAACGTCCGCAACGGCGACGAGAGCGACATCGACTGCGGCGACGCCTGCGCCAACAAGTGCGCGAACGGCCAGAAATGCCTCGCCGGCGCCGACTGTCAGAGCGCGACGTGCGGCCCTGACAACCTCTGCAAGTGCCCCGACGGCATGGCGGTCGTCCCCAAGGTCGGCGGCGGGGGCTCGTACTGCATCGACGCGACGGAGGTGACGTACTCGCAGTACCAGAAGTTCTGGATGGCGAACCCGCAGGCGATGGGCACCGGCGTCTGCGCGTGGAACGGCACCTACACGCCGTCGAACGAGTGGCCCCCGCAGAAGGTGAGCCTCGGCATGCCCGTGCGCTACGTCGACTGGTGCGACGCGCAGGCGTACTGCGCGTGGGCCGGCAAGCACCTCTGCGGGAAGGTCGGCACCGTCGGCGGCAACCCCCCGGCGGACTTCAAGGATCCGACCAGGAGCGAGTGGCACAACGCGTGCTCCGCGGGAGGCAGCAACGTGTACCCGTACGGGCAGGCGTACTCGAAGGGCGCGCACTGCCGCGACCCCAGCCTCAAGGTGCCGACGAGCCCCACGACCCCGCAGCTCGATTTCGAGGTCGGCTGCTCGGTCGACTACTCGATCCTGCCGCTCCAGCAGACGGCCGAGGTGTGCAGCGTCGTCGACTCGAGCGGCGCACCGTATGACTTCTGCCTCGGCGGCGCGCCCGGGGTCTACCAGATGTCCGGCAACGTCGCGGAGTGGGAGGACAGCTGCGCGGGCGTGGCGGGCGCCGGCGACGCGTGCCACGTCCGCGGCGGCTCGTTCTCGACGGCGGATCCGCAGCAGCTGCGCTGCGACGCCGACGCGTCGGCGAAGCGCGACACGCGCAACGCCGAGATCGGGTTCCGGTGCTGCCTGTGACGCGCACCCCGCCGTTGCTCGCCGACCTCCGCGTTGGTACGGGGCGGGAGCCATGAGCCAGAAAGCCCGCATCCTCGTCGCGAAGCCCGGCCTCGACGGCCACGACCGCGGCGCGAAGGTGGTGGCCCGCGCGCTGCGCGACGCAGGGTTCGAGGTCATCTACACCGGGCTGCACCAGACCCCCGAGATGATCGCCGCCGCGGCCGTCCAGGAGGACGTCGACGCGGTCGGCCTCTCGATCATGTCGGGCGCGCACAACACGCTCTTCCCCGCCGTCGTCGAGGCGCTCCGCGCAAAGGGCGCCGACGACGTGAAGGTGTTCGGCGGCGGCATCATCCCCGACGAGGACTTCCAGCGCCTGCGCGACGCGGGCGTCTCGGGCATCTTCACGCCCGGCACCCCGCTCGCGACGATCATCGAGTGGGTGAACACCCACGTGAAGCCCGCGGCCTGACCCGCCGTTATTCTGAACAAATATAACATCCGCTCGGGCGCCTCGATGCCGAGCAGCGAGAGGCCCTGGCGCAGCGTCCGGCGCGTCAGCGCGCAGACCGCGAGGCGGGACGCGCGCACGTCGCCCTCGGCCTTCAGCACCGGGCAGGCCTCGTAGAACCCCATGAACGCCCCGGCGAGCTCGTAGAGGTACGTGCACAGCCTGTGAGGCTCGAGCGTCTCGTCGACCGCGGCGACCACGGCGCCGAAGCCGAGGAGGTGCAGGAGGAGCGCGCGCTCCTTCGCCGCGCCCTCGCCGCTCGCGGGGGCGATCGCGCCCGCCGCCGCGCCCTCGGCCTCGGCCTTGCGGAAGATGGAGCACAGCCGCGCGTGCGCGTACTGCAGGTAGGGCGCCGTGTTGCCGTCGAACGACAGCATCCGGTCGAGGTCGAACACGTAGTCCTTCACGCGATCGCTCGATAGATCCGCGTATTTTATCGCGCCGACGCCGATCGCGCGCGCGACGGCCGCGCGCTCCTCGGGCGAGAGGTCGCGCGCCTTGTCGTCGACGACGGCGCGCGCGCGGGCCTCGGCCTCGTCGATGAGATCGACGAGCCGGACCGTGTCGCCCGAGCGCGTCTTGAACATGCGCTTGTCGGTGCCGAGCACCGAGCCGAACGCGACGTGCGCCGCGCGCGCCGGCGGTCGCAGCCAGCCGAGCTCCCTCGCCGCCTCGAACACCATCGCGAGGTGCTGCGCCTGCGGCGCGCCGACGACATACAGCAGGCGCGTCGCGCCGAGCTCGTCGACCCGGTAGCGGATGGCGGCGAGATCCGTCGTCGCGTACCCGAAGCCGCCGTCCGACTTCTGGACGATGAGCGGCAGCGGGGCGCCGTCCTTGCCGGCGAACCCCTGGGGGAACAGGCACAGCGCGCCCTCCGTGACGATGGCGGCGCCGCTCGCGCGGAGCTCGGCCGCGAGCGGGGTGAGCCGCGGATCGTAGAGGCTCTCGCCCGCGACGTCGTCGCGCTGCAGGGTCACGCCCAGGCGCGCGTAGATCGCCTCGAAGTACCGCGCCGAGACGTCGACGAGCACGCGCCACAGCCTGCGCGTCTCCGCGTCGCCGCCCTGGAGCGACACGACCCGCCTCCGTGAGCGCGCGGCGAACCCCTCGTCCGCGTCGAACTTCTGCCGCGCGGCCTTGTAGAAGGCGCCGAGCTCGCCGACGCCGAGCTCCTCGGTCGCCGTCGCCTCGCCGACGTCCACGAGGTGCTCGATGAGCATCCCGAACGGCGTGCCCCAGTCGCCGACGTGGTTCTGCCGGACGACGGTGTGCCCGCGGTGCTCGAGGGTGCGCGCGAGCGCGTCGCCGATGACGGTGCTGCGCAGGTGCCCGACGTGCATCTCCTTCGCGACGTTCGGCGACGAGTAGTCGATGACCACGCGCTCGGGCGCCGCCGCGGGCTCGACGGCCAGCCGCTCGCTCGAGAGCGCGCGCGCCGCGGCGCCCGCGAGCCAGTCGGCGCGGAGCCAGAGGTTGAAGAACCCCGGCCCCGCGAGCTCCACCCGCTCGAG
>JADLFU010000056.1 GCA_020849655.1 Polyangiaceae bacterium
CCTCGGCGAGGTCGGCGGGAGGCAGCCAGACGCCGGCGCGCGCGGCGAGGTCGACGAGCGTCGCCGGGTGACGTCCGAGCAGATCGGCGATGGCGTCGTGGAGCGTGCCGCGCATGGCGGGCTGAAAGCACGCGGCGGGCCAGCGAGAAATTCAACGAATTTCCCGTGTTTCATGGGCCTCGAGGGGTGGACGCGGACGCCGCGCCCACGGACATCCTGGTCCACCCCGCGCGCTCCGATCAGCGCGAGCGCGGCGCGGGGAACAGCGCACACGCGCGGGCGACGAGCCGCGCGACGCACCAGCGTCCTCGCGACCTCGGGATCTCGGCGCCAGCGCGAGGAATCCGTCCGCGCCGGTGAAGCGCCCGCGAAATCTACGCTAAGCACTGCCCCATGAACGTGAGCCTCCCGGTGTGGATCGCGGCGGGCGCCGCGCCTGTCGTGGGCCTGCTCGCGCTTGCCCTGCGCGACCGGCTTCAGCGCTCGCACTCGATCATCTCGAACTACCCGCTCATCGGGCGGTTTCGCTACTGGATCGAGCACATCGGTCCGCCGGTGCGGCAGTACATCGTCGCAGGCAACGACGAGGAGCGGCCCTTCTCGCGCGACGAGCGGCGCTGGGTCTACGCGTCGAGCAAGCGGGAGAACAACTACTTCGGGTTCGGCACCGACAACGATCTCGAGGGCGGCCACGGGTACGTGATCATCCGCCACTCGGCCTTCCCCGTCGACGCGCCGCACGACGACGGCTACTCGCTGCCGTGCGCGAAGATCGTCGGCGCGCACCGCGGGCGCAAGGGCGCGTTCCGGCCGCGCTCGATCGTGAACACCTCCGCGATGAGCTTCGGCTCGCTGTCCGCGAGCGCGGTCGAGGCCATCAACCGCGGCGTCGCCCTCGCCGGCGCGCTGCAGAACACGGGCGAGGGTGGCGTCTCCGATCACCACCGCCACGGCGGCGAGCTCGTCTGGCAGATCGGCACGGGCTACTTCGGGTGCCGAGACGAGCGGGGGAGGTTCTCGATGGACCGCCTGAAGGAGACGCTCGCCACCGCCGACGTGAAGGCGCTCGAGATCAAGCTCAGCCAGGGCGCGAAGCCGGGGCTCGGCGGGGTGCTGCCGGCGGCCAAGATCACCGAGGAGATCGCGCGCATCCGGCACATCCCGCTCGGCCGCGACTGCATCTCGCCGGCGTCGCACACCGCGTTCTCGGACGTCTCGTCGATGCTCGACTTCATCGAGCGGCTCGCCGACGAGACGGGCCTGCCGGTCGGCATCAAGAGCGCGGTCGGCGACAAGGGCTTCTTCGAGGAGCTCGCGCGCCAGATCGACGAGTCGGGGCGCGCGCCGGACTTCGTCACCATCGACGGCGGCGAGGGCGGCACGGGCGCCGCGCCGCTCGCGTTCGCCGACCACGTCGCGTTGCCCTTCAAGCTGGGCTTCGCCGAGGTGTACCGCGCGTTCGCCGAGCGCGGCGCCGCGCACAAGGTCGTGTTCATCGGATCGGGCAAGCTCGGGTTCCCGCACCAGGCGCTCCTCGCCCTCGCGATGGGGTGCGATCTCGTGAACGTCGCGCGCGAGGCGATGCTCGCGATCGGCTGCATCCAGGCGCAGGAATGCCACACCGGCCGCTGCCCGACGGGCGTCGCGACGCAGAGCGCGTGGCTGATGGGCGGCCTCGATCCGACGCTGAAATCCGCGCGCCTCGCGAACTACCTCATCACGCTGCGCAAGGAGCTCACCTCGCTCGCGCACGCGGCGGGGTACCTGCACCCCGCGCTCGTGCCGCTCGACCGCATCGAGCTGCTCGACGGCCTCACGAAGCGCGGCGCGCGCGAGGTGTTCGGCTACGAGGCCGGCTGGGGCGAGCTCCCCGACGCCGACCGCGAGGCCGTCCGCGCGATGATGCGGGGGTGATCACACCGGCGGCACGAGGTGCTTCTTCGGCGGGCGCGCCTCGCGCTTGTCGGCGTACCTCGCGAAGCGCCTCGAGAGCTCGGGGCGGAGCCGCTCGGCGGGGATGACCGCGTCGACGACGAGCTCGTTCGCGAGCTTCATGAGGTCGACGTCCTCCCGGTACTCGTCGCGCAATCGGGCGACGTACGCGTCGCGCTCGGCGCCCGCCGGCACCTCCTGGATCTTGTTGAAGTACACGGCGTTGACCGCCGCCTGCGGGCCCATGACCGCGATGCTGGCCGACGGCAGCGCGAGCGCGCAGTCGGGCGCGAAGGCGGGCCCGCACATCGCGTACAGCCCCGCGCCGTAGGCCTTGCGCACGACGACCGAGATCTTCGGCACCGTCGCCTCGCTGACGGCGGCGATCATCTTCGCGCCCGCGCGGATGATCCCCTGCCGCTCGACCTTCGTGCCGATCATGAAGCCGGGCACGTCGGCGAGGTACAGGAGCGGCACGTTGAACGAATCGCACAGCCAGATGAACCGCGCGGCCTTGTCGGCGCTGTCGACGAACAGGACGCCGCCGATCCACTTCGGCTGGTTCGCGACGACGCCGACGACCCGCCCCTCGATCCGCGCGAAGCCGGTGATCATCTCGCGCGCGAAGAGCCGCTTGATCTCGAGGAACGATCCCTCGTCGACGATCGCCTCGATGACCTTCATCATGTCGAACGGCTTGTTCTCGTCGAGCGGGATGAACTCCTCGAGGCGCTTGTCGCTCGCGACCGGCGGCCGCGGCGCGCAGGCGGGCGGCTGCGACTCGAACGAGGTCGGGAGGTACGAGAGGTAGCGGCGCGCCCACGCGATCGCCTCCTCCTCGGTCTTCACGAGCACGTCGCCGCAGCCCGAGACGCTGCAGTGCATCTTCGCGCCGCCCATCTCCTCGAGCGTCACCTTCTCGCCGATGACCATCTCGGCCATGCGCGGCGAGCCGAGGTACATGCTCGCGTTGCCGTCGACCATCACGACCACGTCGCAGAACGCCGGGATGTACGCGCCGCCCGCCGCCGACGGACCGAACAGGAGACACACCTGCGGCACCTGGCCCGAGAGCGCGACCTGGTTGTAGAAGATGCGCCCCGCGCCGCGCCGCCCGGGGAACATCTCGATCTGGTCGGTGATGCGCGCGCCCGCCGAGTCGACGAGGTACATGAGCGGGCACCGGAGCTGCTGCGCGGTCTCCTGGATGCGCAGGATCTTCTCGACGGTGCGCGCGCCCCACGAGCCCGCCTTGATGGTCGAGTCGTTCGCCATGATCGCGACCGCGCGCCCGTCGATCGTCGCGGTGCCGGTGACGACGCCGTCGGCGGGCAGCTCGCGGTCGAGGTTGTTCGCGAGCGTCGCGTCCTCGACGAACGAGCCGTCGTCGACCAGGAGCGCGATCCGCGCCCGCGCGAAGAGCTTCTTCTGCTCGGCGTTCTTCTGGTGGTACTTGGCCGCGCCGCCCTGCTCGACGCGGGCGAGGGTGTCCTTCAGCTTCTCGTGGGCGCTCATCGCCGCGCGGCGTACCAAGGCGCGGTCACGGAGAAAAGCACGAGGTCGGCGTTGAGGGCTGGACATCGCGGGGATCGATCGTGCAGACTGTGCGCTGCCCAACCGGAGGTGCGCATGTCTTCAGATTCTCCCGACGACGATCTCCCCAGCTTCGACAGGCGCCCCGACGCCATGCTCCACCGCGACGAGAACAAGCTGCTCGATCGCTGCAAGGACGAGGCAGAGCGCCTCCCCGGCGTCGGTGACGGCGACGGCGCCATCCCCGCGCAGCACTGCAGCCACGGCAGCCACGGGTCGCACGGCAGCCACGGGTCGCACGGCAGCCACGGGTCGCACGGCAGCCACGGGTCGCACGGCAGCCACGGCTCCTGGTGAGCCTGGCGACCCAGGCCGCCCACCTCCAGCTCGACTTCGAGCCGACGGCGCGACGACCGCGCCGCCGGCTCTTGGTCATTTCAGCGTCGTGGTGAACGTGTCGCGGGTGGCGCCCTTGTTGTCGATCACGGTGCCCGTCAGCGTCGCGCCGTCGGCGTCGAGGAGGATCGAGTGGGGGAACGCGCCGCTCGCCTTGCGGAGCGCGCACTCGGGGCGCGCGAGATCGTCGTCGATGGTGCCGATCGCGCCGCCGCCGCCGCCGGTGGTGATGTAGAGGATCCCCTCCTTCTCGAAGCGCTCGTAGCCGTGCATGTGGGCCTGCAGCACGACGCGGACGCCGAAGGCCTTGAACGACGGCTCGAGCTCGGCCTGCTCGTCGGGGTGATGATCCGAATCGCCGCACGTGAAGAACGGCCGGTGCTGGAGCACGATCGAGCCGCGGAACCCGGGCGCCTTCGACGCGGCCTCGAGCTTCTCGATGAGCCACTTGCCCTGCTCGCCCGCGGCGCCGAAGGGCTCCTGGGTGTTGACCGAGAAGAAATGCAACCCCGCGTTCTCGAAGGTGAAATACCCGGATTTTCCGTCGAACCCGGCGTCGCCGAAGTAACGCCAGAAGTACTGCTCGTACTCGTCCGGCTTCTCGCTCTCGTGGTTGCCGACGGCCGGGAAGAACGCGCCGGCCGCGAGCAGCGGCTGCATCTTCGGGAACCAGTACGCCCACGTCTCGAGGCCCGAGTAGTACTGGATGTCGCCGCCGTGCAGCGTGAAGTCGGGGCGCTTCGGCAGCGTGAAGGACAGCGTCGCGTCGGTCGTGCCGAGCGCGGGGTTCGTGTCGCCGATCGCGAGGAAGGTGAGCTTCTCGCCGGCCTTCCGCGCGGTGCAGAAGCGCCCCTTTCGCCCGGCCTCGCCCGCGACCGAGTACGTGTAGCAGGTCGACGGCGCGAGCCCGGAGAGCGTCGCCTCGTAGAGGTGGTAGTCGCCCGGCTCGTCGGCGGGGGCGTCGGTGAGCACCGACGGGTAGCGGTACTTCGTCGTGTACATCGTCGAGGTCGCGTCGACGGTCTTCGCGTCGGCGCCGCCCTCGACGGAGAAGGCCACCGCGGTCGCGCCGGGGACGCAGGTCTGCCAGCGCACGGTGGCCTCGGTGCTCCCCGCGCGCAGCGACCACGGGCCCTTCAGCACGCCCGGCGTGCAGGTCGGTCCGCCGCCCTCGCCAGCGTCTCCTGCGGCGCCCGAAGCGCCTCCTGCGCCGCCCGCGCTCGCGCCGGCGGCGCCGGCCTGGGCCGCGGGGGGAGCGGCGCCGTCCGACGAGTCGCCACCGCACGCAGCGAACGCGGCGAGGCAGAGGGCAGAGCAGAGGGTGAGGGCGACGGCGTGGCGGTGGATCATGGCGTGGTCTTCTTCTCGGTCGCGTAGGTGGTCACGCCAGGCGGCGGCGCGACGCTGGCCTCCACCTTGCGCAGGCGCGCGGCGAGCGCTTCGGCCGCCGCGGTCATCACCTCCGAGGGCGGCTGCGGAGCGCCCTTGTCGCCGGACGTGAAGTAGATCGCGTAGCGCTCGGTGTGCACCGGCGGCCCGGGCGCCGAGGGGCTGAACAGGCAGACGTCGAAGCGCGCGCGCGCGCCGCCCGCCTCGATCACGACGGGCATCATCCCGCGGTCGACCGCGCCGACCCGCACGACCTTCGCCGTCGCGAGCGAGTCGCCGGCGCGCAGGCCATCGAGCGCGCGGACCTCCTCGGCGGACGCGGCGGGCTCGACGGGCGGCGGACCGTCGCCGTCGATGAAGGATCTTCCGCAGGCGAGGAGCGTGAGCGACAGCGCGAGGGCGGCCTTCCGCATCGGGGGGCGCATCCTCGCACACCCGCGCGAGGCAGACTATCGTCGTTCGACCGATGCGCTGGCTCGTCCCGCTCTGCCTCGCGCTCTCGGCGTGTCGATCGCCGTCGAAGGGCGCGGCGGGCGGGAGCGCGTCGGCGGCGGCGAGCGCCGCGCGGCCCTCGAAGGCGCCGTCCCCGCTCACGCTCCACCGCTGGCTGACGTCCCGCGACGCCGTGTCGGTGCACGACGTCGCGGGCGCGCCGATGGTCACCGCGGGCGCGACGGTGATGCGCCTCGCCGACCCGCTCGCGCAGGAGCCGGCGCTGGGCGAGGGGCTCGAGGGGGACGCGGAGCCCGCGCGGATCATGGGAGAGTTCCCCGATGCGGCCTTCCTCGTCGTGTCGGTCACCCACCGCGTGACGGGCGCGCCGCTCGGAGAGCGCGCCTACCGCTGGTACGCGAAGAGGTGGGCGCCGGCGCCGAGCCCGCTGCACGACGCGCCCCCGCTGGCGGTCGTCGAGCACCGCGCCGCGACCGTGGCGCTGCTCTCGTCGCCACCCGCGGGGCTGCGGCTGGAGGTCGTGCGCGCGACGAAGCCCATCGATCTGCCCTCGCTCCCGCCCGCGGGCGCGGGCCCGACCTCGCTCGCCCTGCCGGGTGTGTGGCTCGCCGAGCAGGCGGGCGCGCTCGTCGTCGTCGGCACCCGGTGCGGCGAGAGCGCCCCGGCCGTGCTGCACCTCGACGCGCCGGCGAGCGCGCTGTCGCTGCCGCACGGAGCGACAGTCTCCGCGGTGCGCGCGCGCGGCGGCGAGGTGCTCATCGCGGGCGGGCTCGACGGGCGCGCGGCGCTGTTTCGCTACGACGGCGCGAAGCTCACGCGCGTCGAGACCCCGGACCTCGCGCCGCTCTCCGCGCTCTCGCTCGGCGCCGACGGCTCGGTCTGGGTCGCGGCGGCAGAGAAGGTCGCCTCGCGCAGCGCGGCCGGCGAGTGGGCCGTCGGGGCTGCGGGAGCGCGCGTCACCGGGGTCGTCGCCGCGGACGGCGCGCGCGCGTGGGTCTCGGTCGCGTCGCCCGAGGGCGGGGCGCTGCTCGGCACGCTCCCCGCGCGGGAGGTCGTCGCAGTCCCCGACAAGCGCGCGTCCTTCGCGGCCCGCGCCCAGTACGGCAAGGCGCTCGCGACCTCTGCTTGCACGTCGCTCTGGGTGCCGCTCGTCGTGGTCGGACGGTCGGGCTGGGTGCCCGACGATCTCCCGTGGCTCCGGGAGAGCGTGGCGGGCAAGCCGGAGCTCGCGGGGGTCCGCTACCTCGCCGAGGACGACGGCCACGAGACGTGGGTCGGCGCGCTCGTGCCGACGCTCGCGGCGGGGGAGGCGCTCGTCGCGGACGTCGGCGCGCGCATCGGCATCGGAGGCCAGCGCGTCGCGTGCCACGCGCCGAGAGAGGCGGCGGAGTACGTCGAGGGCCGACGGGTGCGGGCGCGCGAGCGCGTCCTCGAGCGGCGGTAGCCGCGGCGCCGCACGCGGCGACGAGCGCCCATGGAGACACGAGCCGATCCGACCAGGAAGCCTCGTGCCTGCGCGCGGGCGCCTCGGAGGCGCGGCGCGACCGCCCCCTGACCCGATGTGCCCTCCTCCGCGCCGGTGGGGGCACTCGACATTTCCTGCGCGCCGCGCCCAGTCGCTCGTGCCGTCGCTCCCTTGCGCCGTTGCGGACGCCGTCGATCACGCGCTCGCGCTCGATCGCGAGAGGTCGTCTTCAGGCGCGAGGAGGACGCGTCGACGCCGCGCGACGCCGAATGCGTTGCCAGGCCTCACCGGTCGTGACAATTTCCTGCCTCTCACGGAGGGACACCTCGATGAACGCCCGAGCTCTCGGTTCGCCCGGCTCTCATGGTCGTTCCGTTCGGTGCAATGGGATTGTTGGCAATGCGCGGCGCGGCGCGGGTCCTCGCCGTCGCTGTCGCGGGTACCTTCATGGGCTCCGCTTGCAGCAAGTCCGAGCCCGCGGCGGAGACGGGCGGAGAGGGCGGCGCGCCGACCGGCGCCGCAGGCCGCGCCGGCCAGACGACCGGGATTGCAGGGCGCGGAGGCGGGGGCGCGAGCGGTGGGAGCGGCGGCGCGAGCGGACAGGGGGGTGGGGGCGCGGGTGGCGCGTGCCCGGGCCCCCCGGTGCCGGCGCCAGCGGGATGGGTTCACTTCTCCGAGTGGTCCTGCGGCTGCGGGTTGTTCTACCCGTCGTCGGAGGAAGCCCTGCCGCCCCCGCCGGCGTGGGAGTCGTGCAACTCGCTGAAGCTGGTCCCCGATGGCGTTACTTGTCGCATGGCCCGGTCATTCCGCGAGCCAGACGGCATGTCGGGGCTTACGATGACAGTGAACGGCGGCAGGCCGACCATTTCTGGAGCTCGTTGGTCGACAGACAGTGACAACGGACTTCGATCGATCTATTCGATCGTGGCAGAGGTCGACGGCCCCGTCCGGTCGGCCCTTCTCACTGTGAGCAGGCCTGTCGGCTGCACCTGGGGGCTTGGTACCGATGGCCTCGACGGGTCCCGTTGGATGGCCAGCGTCGCCGGCGATAGCTGGGAGTGGGGCAACGTGCCGTCCAACTCGTCGTGGGGCGTCGTGACGGGCATCATCGGCGAATTTCACCCCAGGGCGGTCGTCAAGTTTCCGCCGAAGCTCGGGGTGACCTCTTCGTGGAGCGCGAGCGAGTCCTGGCTGTTTCGCCTCGACGCGGGCTATCGCGCGTTCAGCTGGGACGACACCACGCTGTCGAACCCGCTGGTCGTCTCCTCCCCCGGGCCGAACGCCTCGTCGCGCGAGGGGACGCCGTCTTCGCGGAGGGCGGGCTCATCACGATGTGGACGAGAGCGACAGGGGTGCAACCCATCATCGGCGGCGGAGGCCTCATCGCGTACCACTTCGGGACGGATGGCGCCGACATGGTCTGGACCGAGAAGGACTCGTCCGGCGCCTTCATCGCGACGGCCAAGTTCATTTCTGCCCCGGACACTGTCGTGGGGAAGCGTATCGCCTCCGCTGAGTCGACGCATTCGTCGCACCCGTTCGTGGTCGGTTGTGGCTTCGCCGCGCGAGTGGGCTCCGTGGGAGACGTCAGCGGCGTTCGCGTCGTGCGTCTCTCGGACGGGGCCAGCTGGCTCGTCCCCAACCGCGTCCCCGATCTCCTCTGGACCGACCCACTCGGCGTCACGTGCGACGAGGTCTTCCTGTCGGCGTCGGTCACGGGCGTCGCGATCCCTGGCGTCCCCGCGACGTCGCCTCGCTTGGCCCGCGTACGGCTGGACAGCCTGGGTCCGCCGCTGCCCTGATGCCACTCGTTCAGTGGTGACGCAGTGAAGCTCCTCGTCCGGCGCTCTTCACGGCAACCTCCCGAGCGAGGCGAGCGCGCGCTGTCGAGCGGCGCTCGCCTCCTCCTCGAGCTTCTGCGCGCGCTTCGCCGCGTCGTCGAGCCGGGCCTCGGCGTCGAGCACCCTCTTCACGAGCGGCGCGGCCCCGCCCGCCTTGTCGGCGACGGCCGTCAGGTGCTGGCGCAGGCGCGCGAGATCGGCCTCCGCGCGCTCGCGATCCGCCGTCGCGCGGACGACCCCCTCGCGCAGCTTGCTCTCCTCCGCGAGCGAGGTCGCGGCGTCGCCGAGGGCGCGGTGCTCGACGGGCGAGAGCGCCGCGCGCTTCGACAGCTCACGGACGCGCGCCTCGTCGATCGAGCGCGTCGCGGTGGTGCGGCTCAGGCCCTCGACGATCGTCAGCGTGCGGGTCTTCTTCGAGCGCGGCGGGGCCGTGAGCACCGCGTGGGGGCTCGCGACGGTCGCGTCCGCGACGACCCGGTCGGCGCCGTCCACCGTCGCGTTGTCGGCGACGCCGAGCGCGAGCCACGCCGCCCGCTCGGCCGAGCCGCGGTTCTCGACCTCGACGCGGCGGTGGGTGGTGCGCAGGAAGTGCTCCGCGAGGCCGGACTCGGGGCGGAACACGACCTTCTTCGTGTCCTCGCGCGCGTCGCCCCCCACGCCGCGCAGCTCCACGTCGACCTCGTCGCCCAGCGTGATCATCCGCGACTCGCCGGCGGGGAGCCGCTCGAGCAGCGCCTCGCCGAGGAGGCCGCCTCCGCCGAACACTGCGAGCGTCCCGGCGGGCAGCGCGGACGCGACGGTGTTCGTGAGCCTGACGGCGGTGCGCCCCTGCTGCCCCTCTCCAGCGAACGACACGAGCGGCTCCGCCGTGATCGCGCGCGAGACGATCGGGACGAGCAGCGAGCGCTGGGCGCCCAGCGAGAACGCGCCGTCGGGCTTGAACACCGACTGCGCGAGCTCCTCGTCGGCCGTCGCCTTCGCGACCTCGCGCAGGTTGCCGACCGACAACAGCTCGCTCGCGCCCTCCCGCGTCCCGCCGGAGATCGACGTCGCGCCCATGCGCACGCTGGGCGAGCGCGCCGAGTGCGAGGCGGACCCCATCCCGTAGCCGTGCCCCACGCCGCCCACCGCCGCCGCCGCGCCGAGCTCGCCCCAGAGCGCGTCCGCGGTCGCGTCGCCGAGCTGCGGGAGCGTCGAGAGGCTCTCGTCGGGGCCGAGCACCTGGCGGTGACGGTAGCGCGGCGCCGCGAGCGGAAAGAGGAAGCTGTCGGGGCGCCCGCTCGCGAGCTCGAGCCGCACGTCGCGCCAGTCCTCGTCGGTGTCGTTGTGCACGAGCGCCCATCCCTGGATCCTCGCGGCGTGCGCGGACTCGTCGAGCACCACGCGGTACGACGCGCGCCACACCGGCGCCTCGGCGACGTACCCGAACGCCACCTGCCCGTCGCCGTCGCCGAGCACCGACAGATCGCGGCGCAGGAGCGCGTGCCGCGGCGAGAGCGCCGAGAGCGCCGACTCCAGCCGCGCCGCGAACGCGGGATCGAGCGGGCGGACCTCGACCAGATCGTCGAGCCGCTCGCGAGAGAGCTCGCCCGCGTCGCCGAGGAAGGACACCCAGGTGACCTCGACCTTGTCGGGCTTCTGGTCTCTTGCGTCCGTGGTCTTGGTCGGCGCCGGCACCTGCTCGTCCACGACGTCGATCAGCGTGCCCACCCGCGCGCCGTCGCGGGTCGTGACGCGCACGCGCTCACCCCGCAGCGACGCGAGCAGATCGCGGTGCCGCAGCGGCTCCGTGCCCGTCGGCAGCCCCATCCGCGCGCGCGCGCGCGCCCCGCTGACGCGGCTGGGGAACGACACGCCGCGCACTGGCGCGCCGTCCGCGCCGAGGAGCACGAGCGTCTTCAGCGCGTCGTCCAGGTGGCTCGCGGGCACCGGCAGCGACGTGCCCTTCGCCTCGCCGCGTCGCTCGAAGAACCCGACCCCGACCTCGTACAGCCGCACCCGCTGCAGCGGCACGACGTGGCCGGAGGAGGGCGCGCGCGCACCCGACTGGGCGCCCGCGCAGCCGAGCAGCGCGAGCGAGGACAGGCAGACCATGGCGAGGCAGGCGGGCGTTCGCATGCCTCGCTCCGACACGCGGCGCGCGGCGACGTTCCGCGCGCCGCGTCGATCGCGCGCGGCTCACCTCACCCAGCGGTACAGCGTCCCCGCCTTCGAGGCGTCGCCGAAGAACACCTGAGAGCCGCCGGCGGCGAGGGCGCCCGGATCGACCAGCCCGCTCTTGACGAGCGTCGGCGCACCCGCGCACGCGGGCACGGGGCAGGTGAGCACCGTCGAGCCGGACGCGCTCGCCGCGTCGTTCGTCCACACGACGCCGAGCGCGTCGACCGCGAGCGCGCGCGAGCCGACGATCGGGTACGGAGAGGCGCCGTCCTGTACGACCGGCTCCGGCGTGCAAGAGGCCGGATCACACGTGCGCAGCCCGGCCTGCGCGCCCGTCTCCGTCCAGTAGATGCGCCCCCCGAAGGCGGCGATGGCCTGCGGTGCGACGATGGGATCGTGCACCACCGCCGACATCGGCACCCCCGCGCCCGTCGCCGGCACGCTGCGGACCGTGCCGCTCTCGTTGGACGGATCCGCGCGGTCGACGAAGTACACGGTCGCGCCGAGGACGGCGACGCCGGAGGGGTTCCACTCGTTCTTGCCGAGTGTCAGGATTGTTGGAGCGCCGCACCCGAACAATCCGCAGCGCTGGACGGTGCCGTCGGTCAGATCGGGCGGGGTGCCGCCGTCCGTCCAGTAGACCGACGAGGCGTCGACCGCGAGCGCGGTGGGGCGGCCCGCGCCGAGCGTCTCGCGGCTCGTGCAGCCCGGCAGATCGCAGGCGACGACGCCCGCGCTGGTCGCGATGAAGAGCCTGCCACCGGCGCTCGCGAGGGCGGTTGCCCCCGAGATGGCGCCGAGATCGGACGTGGCGCCGCCCGTCCGCGGCTGCCGTCGCAGCCGGCTCGCCGTCGTCCAGTAGACGTCGCTCGCGTCGAGCGCGATCGCGGTCACGCCAGCGCCGCCGTCGGAGCCTCCCTCCGTCCACGCGACCACGGGCGCGCAGCGGCCCGCGGCGCAGGTGCCGCCGAGGCAGTCGCGCCCGCACTGTCCGCAATTGGCGGGATCGCTCGTCGTGTCGCCGCAGCCCGCCGCGCCGCTCGCGCCGGACGCGCCGCTCTTGCCCGCGGCGCCTCCTCCTCCCTTGCCCGCTGTGCCCGCGCCGCCCTTGCCCGCAGCGCCCGCGCCGCCTTTGCCCGCCGCGCCCGCGCCGCCCTTGCCCGCAGCGCCCGCGCCGCCGCTGCCCGCTGTGCCCACGCCACCGCTGCCCGCAGCGCCCGCGCCACCGCTGCCCGCAGCGCCCGCGCCACCGCTGCCCGCAGCGCCCGCGCCACCGCTGCCCGCTGCGCCCGCGCCGCCGCCGCCCGCGAAGCCCGCGGCGGCACTCCCGCCTCCACCAGCGGCGCCCGCTGCCCCTGCATGGCCCGCCGTGCCCCCCGCGCTCGCGCCTGCGCGCCCTCCCTGGCCGGTCGCGCCCCCTGTCCCTCCGACAGCGCTTCCCGCGCCTCCCGCCGGCAGGCTTCCGCCCGTCAGCCCGTCGACGTCGAGCAAGCACCCGCCGAGGACGCAGCAGAGCAGCGACGCCGCGAGACGACCCACGACCGCACCATAGCCGAGGAGGCTGATCAATTCGATCGCGCTCGTGAGCGATCGCTTCACCGAGCGGACGCACCCGGCCGACGATCTGCCTGAAATATCAGCGATCCACGCGTGGCATGGCCGGTGCTGAAGCAGCCGCCACGGGCCGCGTCGGCCCCGCTGGAGGCTCACTCATGGCACGTTCTCGCGCACTCTCGATCCTCGTCATCCTGCCCTCATTGCTCGCGTGCTCCGCGTCCTCCGGCGTGGAGGCCGAGGACGACCGCTCCTGTGGCGCCGGCTGCGACCGCGCGGCCGCCGGGGGTGCGAGCGCGTCGCGCATGCCGGGCGTGGCCGGCTTCCCGCAGGGCGCGGCGGGCGCGGCGGGCGCGATCCTGGGCGCGGCGGCGCACGCCACGGCTGGCGGCGCTGGGCAGAGCGCGGGCGGATCCTCGTCGGCCTCCGGATCGTCAGCCAGCGGCGGCAAGGCAGGCACGTCGGCCGGCGGCGGCAAGGGAGGCGCGTCAGCCGGCGGCAAGGGAGGCGCGGCCGGCGCGCCGTCGAGCGGCGGTGTCGGCGGAGCGGCGGGCTCCGCGCCGAGCGGGGGCGGCGCGGGGTCGAAGGCCGGCGCAGGCGGCGAGCCCGCGGCCGGCAGCGCGCGCGTGATCGGCTACTTCGCGGCGTGGAGCGTCTACGGTCGCGACTACCACGTGGCCGACCTCCCCGCCGCGCAGCTCACCCACGTGAACTACGCGTTCGCGAACGTCTCCGCGGCGGGCGAGATCGAGCTCGGCGATCCCTACGCCGACACCGACAAGGCCTACCCGGGCGACGGATGGGAGCCCGGTCAGCGCCGCGGGAGCTTCCACCAGCTCGAGCTGCTGAAGCAGAAGCACCCGCACCTGAAGGCGATGATCTCGGTCGGCGGATGGACGTGGTCGGGGCGCTTCTCGGACGTGGCCCTCACCGCGGCGTCACGGAAGAAGTTCGCCGCGTCCTGCGCCGCCTTCGTCGAGGCGTGGGGCTTCGACGGCGTCGACGTCGACTGGGAGTACCCCGTGACCGGCGGCCTCGACACCAACCAGCGCCGCCCCGAGGATGGACACAACTACACGCTCCTGCTCGCCGAGCTGCGCCAGGCGCTCGATCAGAAGGGCGAGGCGCTCGGCCGCCGGCTCGAGCTGAGCATCGCCGCCCCCGCGGGCCCCGCGATCTACGAGGGGATGGAGCTCGCGGAGCTGTCGAAGTCCACCGACTTCATCAACATCATGGCCTACGACTTCCAGGGCGGGTGGAGCCCGCGCACCGGGTTCAACGCGCCGCTGTACGCCGCGCCGGAGGATCCCTCTCCCGCCTCCGAGCGCGACTCTCTGAACGTCGCCGCCGCCGCGAGCGCGTACGCCGCGCGGGGCGTCGCGCGCGACAAGATCGTGATCGGGGTGCCGTTCTACGGGCGCGGCTGGGCGGGCGTGACGCCGACCCACGCCGGGCTGTTCCAGCCGTTCTCGGGACTGCCCCAGGGCACGTGGGAGGCAGGCGTCTTCGACTGGAAGGATCTCGCGGCGAACTACCTGCCCAAGGCGACGCGCACGTTCCACGCGGGCGCGCAGGTGCCGTGGCTGTTCGACGCGAAGAGCGGGCTGATGATCTCCTACGACGATCCCGAGTCGATCGGCCTGAAGGCGGGCTACGTGAAGCAAGAGGGACTCGGCGGCGTGATGATCTGGGAGATGAGCGGCGACGACGATCAGCGCTCCCTGCTCACCGCCGTCACGCACGCGCTCGCCCCGTGACTCCGACGTCGAACCTCGCAGGCACACACGCGACGAGAACGCAGGCGGCGGTCGATGCCCCGCAGCGTCGCCCCGAGCAGGTGCGGAGGGATACGAGGTGTATACCTTGCCTTCGCGGCAGGCGCGCCGGACTTGGTGGCTCGCACGATTGACCAAGGTAGACGTGGCGTATACCTTCGCCGCGTGTCCCCCTCTCCACGCCCTCGCCCCAGCCCCGCGCGTGCGGCCGGACTGTCGCTGATCGCCGCGCTCGCGCTCGTCGCCGGCGCCTGCGAGGACGGCGAGGGCGGGGGCCTCGCCGGGGGCGCGAAGCAGCGGGCCCCGGTCGACCTCGGCGTCTTCGCGTGCCCCGGCGCGCCGGCCGTCGGAGGGGTGAACACGGTGGAGGTGGGCGGCGTGGCGCGCTCGTTCCACGTCCAGCTCCCGAGGGACACGAGCCGCCCGCTGCCCGTCGTGTTCTCGTGGCACGGCTACAACGATCCCGGCTCCGACGGCGACGCCGCGGGGTGGCGCGGCGCCGACCAGCTCGACGCGGACGCCGATCCCTCGTTCCCGGTCATCGTCGTCACGCCGCTCGACGCGGACTTCGACATCCCGGTCGGACTCGACTGGCAGCTCGACCAGGGCCGCGCGCCCGCGAACGCCGACCTCGCCTTCTTCGAGGCGATGATGGGCTGCCTCCACGCGGGGTTCGAGGTCGACCCCGCGCGCGTGTACTCCTACGGCTTCTCGGCGGGCTCGGTGATGACGAGCCTGCTCCACTCCGCGTACCCAGGCCTCTTCTCGGCCGTCGTGTGCGCCTCGGGGATGTGGTTCAACGATCCCGCCGAGGTCGCGCTCATCAAGCTCATCACCGTGACCCCGAGCTGGCCAGCGCTGGACCCGCGAGACGGCGGGGCCGTGTTGCTCACGCACGGCGGCCCGAAGGACGCCACGGTGCTCAACGTGGCCAACCTCGAGGATATGGCGCAGGCCGCGTTCCCCTTCCTGAAGGCCGGCGGCCGGATCGTGGTGGACTGCCCACACGACCACGCGCACGCCCTGCACCCGGGGCTCTCCGCGGCGCACGTGCTCCGGTTCTTCGCGGCTCACAGGGCAGGACAATCGTCACCGCTCGTGGCGGGCCCCCTCGCGGGCTTCCCCGAGGGCTGCGCGGTCCGGCTGCCATGAGCGTCCTCCGCATCCCGTCTGGTCCCCGCCGCGCCGAGGCCCAAGAGTGAGCGCATGTTTCGACTGAGCCGGATCTCCTTGGCGGAGCTCGATGCTGCCTTCCAGCGCGCGCGCCGAGAGCTGCGCGAGGTGGGGCTCCTCGACGACGGCCGCTACCTCGATCGCATCGACTGCGTGCAGGCGCTCCTGCCCACCTTCTCGAGCGAGCTGGGCTACGTCTACGACGAGGGGGTGGGCGGGCTCGCGGGGTTCGTTGGCTTCCGCCCGGGCGTCATCTACGTCCCGTTCAGTTCAATGCACCGACGCGGGCTTACGTGCCCGGCGGGACGCTGCTCGACACCCTCCGCCACGAGTACGCGCACGCCTGGGCGTGGCTCGATCCTGCCCTTCGTTCGCGGACGCTGGTTCCGCCAGACCTTCGGCGCGACCTACCACGGCGCCTGGGCCTCACCGCCCTCGTTCGATCGCGATCACTTCGTCTCCGAATACGCCTGCACCGCGCCCAAGGAGGACTTCGCGGAGACGTTCATGACTGCCCTCCGCTACCGGCGCTCGCTCGACCGCTTCGCGAGCCGGCCTGGGCTCCGTCGCAAGGTCCTCGCCGTGCGCCGGGCCATCACGATCGCCGCGAAGGAGCGCGCGCCGACCGTGCGCGGACCGCGCACCCGGTAGGGCACGCCGAGGTCGCGAGCGAGCGGAGACGACCCCGGCCCGCGCCAGCTCATGCCCGCAAGTCCTCGATCTCCGCGTGATGTGGCAGCCCGGCGAGGGCCGTCGCGACCCACGTGGGCAGAGGACCGTAGACCTTGCGCAGCCGTCCCTCGACCGAGCGCGCGCAGAGTCGCGCGTCGAGGTCATCCACGGAATTGTCGAACACGTAGACGCGATGGGCGATCGAGATCGCGAGGGACAGGCTCGCCATCGAGCGCGTGTAGCGCGCGATGATCTTCTCGATGGGGACCGTGTGACCGCCGAGCATCACGCGCTGCGCGACCCGCGCTGCGTTGATGGTCGGGCTCGTCGTCCCGACGAAGAAGAGGCGCACAAAGTACCCGGCCGCCACGGCGCGGCGCACGAACTCGAGCTTGTCCGGTGCCGAGAACACCGTCTCGAACGCCAAGCCGGCGCGGTCGAGCAGAAGGGCCTCGCGCCTCGCGGCGGTCCACCTGGCGGCCGCCATGACCGCCTCGGGATCGTCCCAGCTCCCGAACATGTCCCGCGCGATCTCGTCGGGGTTCAAGTACTCGACCCCTTCGCTCCAGTGATCTCGGCGTAGGCGCTCGGTGACCGTCGTCTTGCCCGCGCCGTTGGGCCCCGCGATCACGAGGAGGACCGGTCTCATGCGCTCGGGGGGCTCCCCGGCGGGAGGCCCAGGCGCGCTCGTTCGTCCCGGATTCGCTCCGCGAGCAGCGCGGTCGCCCGCGCATGCCTCTGCCTCGCGTCCGCAGCCGCCGCGGCGAGGAGCTCGCCCAGCTCCTCGTCCGACGGCTCATAGGCGGGATCCGCGAGGTTACGGCGGCGCACGACGCCAGGCTAGCATGCGGGCGCCGACGGTCGCGCGGCCGAGAGGGGACCCCCAGATGCATGCCGAGCCGAGCCACGGCGCCCGCGACACCGAAATCGACCGAGCGCGATCTTTTCCCCTTGCTCCCCGCCCGAGCACGCTGCTAAAGCGCCGTTCCCTTGCGGACCCCCGTCCGTGAGACCGCCGACCGTAACGGCGGCCGACCCTCCCTCCTCCACCCGGCTTCGAGCGCGCGCGCGAGCGCCGCCGTCTCCGGTGGGCCACAGGCGGTGAGCGGCAACGGCCGAACGACGGAGAGCAGCAGACCGACACCCTCTCCCCACGAGCCCGCCCGAGCGACGGCGCGCGGCTCCTTCCCCCCGAAGGTCTCCCCGATGATTGCCAAGGCCAGTGCGATGCACGCCCGCATCTCGCCCCGCAAGGCGCGGATGATCGCGAACCTCGTTCGCGGCAAGGACGCGACCGAGGCGCTCCAGCTCCTCGAGTTCACCCCGAAGGCGGGCGCCCCCGTGCTCCGCAAGGTCATCGAGAGCGCGGTCTCCAACGCCAAGGTGAAGAACCCCGGCCAGGATCTCGACGCGCTCTTCATCAGCAAGGCCACCGTCGACAAGGGGCCCAACAAGAACATGCGCCGCTGGCGTCCGCGCGCGCAGGGGCGCGCCACGCAGGTCCAGAAGGGCGTCTCGCACATCGTCATCGAGCTCGACGCGCGTTTAGGAGACGAGAGAGAACATGGGACAGAAGACCCATCCGTATGGCTTCCGACTTGGCGTCATCAAGACGTGGACGTCCAAGTGGTACGAGGACAAGAGCTACCAGACGTGGCTCCACGAGGACATCCGCATCAAGCGCGCGGTGAAGGGCTTCCTCTTCAACGCGAACATCGCTGGCGTCGAGGTCGAGCGCGCCGCGAACAAGGCGAAGGTCATCGTCTTCACCGCGCGCCCCGGCATGGTCATCGGCAAGGGCGGCAAGGGCATCGAGACGCTGAAGATCGGCAACCTGACGACGGCCGCGAAGGGCGAGACCAAGTTCTGCGGCGTCCAGGCGTTCACGAAGAACGAGGTCTTCATCGACGTCCAGGAGGTCCGCAAGGCCGAGACGAACGCGCAGCTGGTCGCCGAGAACATCGCGACCCAGCTCGAGCGCCGCGTGGCCTTCCGCCGCGCGATGAAGAAGGCCCTGCAGACCGCGATGAAGTTCGGCGCGAAGGGCATCCGCATCCGCTGCTCGGGCCGCCTCGGCGGCGCCGAGATGAGCCGCGTCGAGACGTACCGCGAGGGCCGCGTGCCGCTGCACACGCTGCGCGCCGACATCGAGTTCGGCGTCGCCGAGGCCCACACCACGTACGGATCGATCGGCATCAAGGTCTGGATCTTCAAGGGCGAGGTGCTTCACCGCAAGACCCGCCGGATCCCCTCGTTAGGAGAGAGAGCCATGCTCAGCCCCAAGCGAACCAAGTTCCGCAAGATGCAGAAGGGTGACAACCGCGGCCTCGCGTTCCGCGGCTCGGACGTCTCCTTCGGTGACTTCGGCCTCCAGGCCGCCGAGTGCGGTCGCCTCACGTCGCGCCAGATCGAGGCCGCGCGTATGGCGATCACCCGCCACGTCAAGCGCGCCGGGAAGCTCTGGATCCGCATCTTCCCCCACCGCCCCGTCACCAAGAAGCCCCTCGAGGTCCGCATGGGCGGGGGCAAGGGCGGCGTCGAGCTGTGGGCGGCCGAGGTGCTCCCCGGCCGCGTGATGTACGAGATCTCGGGCGTGCCGGAGCCCGTCGCGCGCGAGGCCTTCCGCCTGGCGGCGCACAAGCTCCCCATCGACTGCAAGTTCCTCGTCCGCCAGGGGGCCGCGTGATGAAGTCCAAAGAGCTGCGTGAGAAATCGATCGACGAGCTGCTCGCCCACGAGAAGGCGCTGTACGCCCGCCTGTTCGAGAGCCGCCTGAAGAACCAGACCAACCGCCTCGACGACACGAGCTCGCTGCCGAAGACCCGGCGCGAGATCGCGCGCGTCAAGACCCTCCTCGCCGAGAAGCAGAAGAAGAGCTGAGCATGGCGCCCGCAACCCAGACCGCCCCGGCCGCCGCCGAGGACAAACCCAAGTTTCGCCGCAAGCTCATCGGTCGCGTCGTCAGCGACAAGATGGACAAGACGGTCGTCGTCGAGGTCACCCGCTACGCGCGCGACTCCGTCTACAAGAAGTACGTGAAGAGCCGCAAGAAGTACAAGGCGCACGACGAGAAGAACGAGTTCAAGACGGGCGATCGCGTCGAGATCCAGGAGCACCGCCCGCTGTCGCGCGAGAAGCGCTTCGCCGTGGTGCGCCTCGTCTCGCGCCCCGCGCTCGAGGAGAGGGTCTTACAGCCATGATCCAGATGCGCACTACCCTGGACGTCGCCGACAACAGCGGCGCGAAGAGCGTCCAGTGCATCAAGGTGCTCGGCGGCTCGCGCCGCCGCTACGCCGGCCTCGGCGACACGATCGTCGTCGCCATCCAGGAGGTCATCGCGGGCTCCAAGGTGAAGAAGGGCGACACCGCGAAGGCCGTCGTCGTCCGCACCAAGAAGCACTACTCGCGCCCCGACGGCTCGCAGATCCGCTTCGACGTGAACAGCGCCGTCCTCGTGGACGCGAAGGGCGAGCCGGTCGGCACCCGCATCTTCGGGCCGGTCGCGCGCGAGCTCCGCGCGAAGAAGTTCATGAAGATCGTCTCGCTCGCGCCGGAGGTGGTGTGATGCAGCGCCTCCGCGTCGGGGACGTCGTCCGGGTCATCTCGGGCAAGGACAAGGGCAAGACCGGCAAGATCACCAAGCTGCTGCTCTCGGACGACAAGGTCGTCGTCGAGGGCGTCAACGTGGTGAAGAAGCACGAGAAGCCCAACCCCAAGAACCAGCAGGGCGGCATCGTCCAGAAGGAAGCTCCTCTCTGGGCGTGCAAGGTGATGCCGATCGACCAGGACAGCGGGAAACCCACCCGCGTCAAGGCGAAGATCGGCGCCGACGGCACGAAGACCCGCGTGGCCAAGAGTGGCGCCGCGCTGGTCACGGAGTGAAAGTCATGGCCGAAGCGAAAGCGATGCCGCGCATCCGGGCGAAGTACCAGAAGGACGTCGTCCCCGCGCTGAAGAAAGAGTTCAAGCTCGACAACCCGATGCAGGTGCCGAAGCTGCAGAAGATCGTGGTCAACATGGGCCTCGGCGCCGCCGTCGGGAACCCCAAGATCATCGACTCCGCGGTCGAGGAGATGCGCGCCATCACCGGGCAGAAGCCCGTCGTCACCCGCTCGAAGAAGGCGATCGCGAGCTTCAAGCTGCGCGCCGGCCTCCCGATCGGCGTGATGGTCACGCTCCGCAGCGATCGCATGTGGGAGTTCTTCGACCGCCTGGTCACGCTCGCGCTCCCGCGCGTCCGCGACTTCAAGGGCGTCTCGGCCAAGGGCTTCGACGGACACGGCAACTACACGCTGGGCCTGAAGGAGCAGATCATCTTCCCCGAGATCGAGTACGACCGCATCGACACGGTCAAGGGGATGAACATCTCCTTCCAGACCTCGGCGACCACCGACGACCAGAGCCGCGCGCTCCTGCGTCACCTGGGGATGCCCTTCCGGGCGTTATTCGGAGAAGGAAACACAGATGGCTCGCGCCTCTCAGATCGTCAAGCTCAACACTCCTCCGAAGTTCTCCACCCGCCACAAGAACCGCTGCAAGGTCTGCGGTCGCGCGCGCGGGTACTACCGCGACTTTCAGCTCTGCCGCGTGTGCGTGCGCCTGTTCGGCCTGCGCGGTGAGATCCCTGGCCTGACCAAGTCGAGCTGGTGAAACCATGATGACCGATCCCATCGCCGACATGCTGACGCGCATCCGCAACGCGTCGCTGGCACGCCACGAGAAGACCCTCATCCCGGCGTCCAACGTGAAGAAGAACATCGCAGAGATCCTGCGCCTCGAGGGCTTCGTGTCCGAGGTGCGCGAGGTCTCCGCCGACACCGGCGCCGGCCGCTCGCTCGAGATCGTCCTGAAGTACGGGCGCGATCGCAAGAGCGCGATCGACGGCATCCGCCGCGTGTCGCGCCCCGGCCGCCGCGTGTTCGTGGGGCACGACGCCATCCCGCGCGTGCTCTCGGGGCTCGGCGTCAGCATCCTCAGCACGTCCCGCGGCGTGATGAGCGACAAAGAGGCCCGTCGCCAGAAGGTCGGCGGCGAGCTGATCTGCGAGGTGTGGTGATGGCTGCCGAAGAGACGACCTCCGCCGTCCGCACGTCCCGCATCGGCAAGCGCCCCGTCGCGCTGCCGAAGGGCGTCACGGTCACCGCGAAGGGCACCGCCGTCGAGGTCAAGGGCCCGAAGGGCACGCTCGCCCGCACGTTCCCCGCCGGCGTCGACCTCAAGATCGAGAGCGCGAGCGTCACCGTGACGAGCTCGCTCCGCGGCTCCGACGCGCCCCGCCTCACCGGCATGGTGCGCGCGCACATCGCCAACATGGTCATCGGCGCCTCCGAGGGCTACACGAAGACCCTCGAGCTCGTCGGCACCGGCTACCGCGCCGAGGTGAAGGGCAACGCGCTGCACATGGCGCTCGGTCTCTCGCACCCCGTCGTGTTCCCGCTGCCGGGCGACATCAAGGCGCAGATCCCGGCCGAGTCGAAGGGCACGCTGATCATCCTCACCGGCTCCGACAAGGACATGATGGGGCAGACGGCGGCGACGATCCGCGGGTTCCGTCCGCCGGAGCCGTACGGCGGCAAGGGCGTGCGCTACAAGGGCGAGGCCGTCCGCCGCAAGGCTGGCAAGGCCGGCAAGGGCGGCAAGGGCGGCGGCAAGAAGTGACCCGCCCCGGCGTGTCAGGATTTTGAGGCTCAGGAGCGAACCATGGCCAAGCTGGTCGGACGTGAACGGCGCAAGTTGCGCATCAGGAAGAAGATCTCGGGCACCACGGAGCGGCCGCGGCTCTCCGTGTTTCGCTCGGCGAAGCACATCTACGCGCAGGTGATCGACGACACCACGGGCACCACGCTCGCGCACGCGTCGACGCTGTCGAAGGACGCGAAGGCGGACGGCACGAAGAGCGACGACGCGAAGGCGGTCGGCAAGCTCATCGGCGACCTGTGCAAGAAGCAGAACGTCACGAAGGTGGTGTTCGATCGCAACGGTTACCTCTACCACGGTCGCATCGTGGCCCTCGCCGAGGGTGCGCGTGAAGCCGGCCTCGATTTCTTAGGGACACAGCGCCATGGCGATGGAACATCAGATTGACGACGAGAAGCTCCGCGAGCGCGTGATTCACATCAACCGCGTCGCGAAGGTCGTGAAGGGCGGACGCCGCTTCAGCTTCGCCGCGCTCGTCGTGGTCGGCGACGAGGCCGGCCACGTCGGCGTCGGGCTCGGCAAGGCCAACGAGGTCCCCGAGGCGATCCGCAAGGGCAACGACCAGGCCCGCAAGAACATGTTCAAGGTGCCGCTCGACGGCGTCACCATCCCCCACCACACGTTCGGCCACTTCGGCGCCGGCAAGGTGCTGCTGAAGCCCGCGTCGCCCGGCACGGGCGTCATCGCCGGCGGCGCGGTGCGCGCGGTCGTCGAGTCGGCCGGCATCCACGACGTGCTGTCGAAGAGCCTCGGCTCGTCGAACCCGCACAACATGGTGCGCGCGACGCTGAAGGCGCTCCGCCAGCTGAAGAGCGCGGCCGACATCGCGACGAAGCGCGGCAGCGACGAGGCCGGCATCCGCCGCGGCAAGAGCCGCGCGGCCGTCTCGCCCGCGGCGGGAGGTGCCGAATGAGCCAGCTCGTCGTCACCCAGGTGCGCAGCACCATCGGCGCGACCGACACCCAGCGCCGCACGATCGCCGGCCTCGGCCTCCGGGGCCCCGGCTCGCAGGTCGAGGTCGCGAACACCCCGTCGTTCCGCGGCATGATCAAGAAGGTCATCCACCTGTTGTCGGTGGAAGAGAAGAAGGCGTTACGCAGATGGCCGACATCCTCTCCAAGCTCGCGGCCCCCGCGGGGTCGAACACCAAAGAGAAGCGCATCGGTCGCGGCGTCGGCTCGGGCCTCGGCAAGACGTCCGGGCGCGGGCAGAAGGGCCAGAAGGCGCGCTCCAAGGGCAACATCAACAAGCTGCACTTCCAGGGCGGTCAGACGCCGATGCAGCGGCGCCTCCCGAAGCGCGGCTTCCGCGTGCCCGACCCGTACGTGACCGCCGAGGTCAACGTCGGCGATCTCGAGCGCGTGTTCGAGGCCGGCGCGACGGTGAACGAGGAGGCCCTGCGCGCGGCGAAGCTCGTGCGCGGCCAGGTCGATCGCATCAAGGTGCTCGGCGACGGCGAGCTGACGAAGAAGCTCGCGGTGACCGCGACGAAGTTCTCCGCCGGCGCCAGGGCCGCGATCGAGAAGGCCGGCGGCACGGCGACCGAGCTGCCCGCGAAGATCGAAGCCTCGTCGGCGTCCTGAGCCGCACCCTCGTCGGATGGCTGGCGTCGACTTCTCCAACATCACGCGCGTCCCGGAGCTCCGGAAGCGCATCCTGTTCACGTTGGGGATGCTGGCCGTCTACCGGGTCGGGGTGTTCATCACGACGCCGGGGGTCAACCGCAACATCCTGAAGGCGTCGGCCGCCGGGTCGAAGGGCCTGATGAGCGTGCTGAACCTCTTCTCCGGCGGCGCGCTCGAGAACGCGTCGCTGTTCAGCCTCGGCATCATGCCGTACGTCTCGGCGAGCATCATCATGCAGCTGCTCGGCATGGTGTACAAGCCGGTCGAGGAGCTCCGCAAGGAGGGTGAGCAGGGGCGCCGCAAGATCGATCAGTACACGCGCTACGGCACGGTGCTGCTCGCGCTCTTCCAGTCGTGGGGCGTGGCGACCACGGTGCTCGAGCCGGCGCAGACCGAGGCCGGCGACGCCGTCGCGCACCCCGGCATCGCGTTCCGGCTGATGACCATCCTGACGCTGACGACCGGGACGGCGTTCCTGATGTGGGTCGGTGAGCAGATCACCGAGCGCGGCATCGGCAACGGCATCTCGATGCTGATCTTCGCCGGCATCGTCACCGACATCCCCAACTCGATCGCCAACTACTTCGCCACGAACAAGGGCAATATCCAGCCTCTGACGCTGGCGGCCGTCGTCGGAATCGTGCTCGCGACCGTCGCCGTCATCGTGTTCTTCGAGCGCGCCCAGCGCCGCATCCCCATCCAGTACTCGCGCAGGCAAGTAGGGAGGCGGGTGTACGGCGGATCGCAGACGCACCTGCCGTTGAAGGTGAACACCTCCGGGACGATCCCCCCGATCTTCGCGAGCTCGCTCCTGTCGTTCCCCGCCACGCTCGCGAGCTTCGGCGTGTGGGGGATGGACCAGCTGTCGAACCTCATCAGCGGCGGCAGCAACTGGCTGTTCAACACCGGCTACGTGCTGCTGATCGTCTTCTTCTGCTTCTTCTACACGGCCGTCACCTTCCAGCCCGCGGAGGTCGCGGACAACCTGAAGAAGCAGCAGGCGAACATCCCGGGCATCCGCCCCGGCAAGCAGACGGCCGACTACATCGACCGCGTGCTCACGCGCATCACGTTCGGCGGCGCCATGTACGTCGCGGCCGTGTGCATCGTCCCGACGATCGTGCTGCAGGCGTTCCGCGTGCCCTTCGTGCTCGGCGGGACGAGCGTGATGATCGTCGTCGGCGTCGCGCTCGACACGGTGAGCCAGGTCGAGGCGCAGCTCCTGACGAAGAACTACGACGCGCTCGGCGTGACGGGGACGCCGAAGCTGCGGGGGCGCCGCGAGGCGACCGAGGCGAGCTGAGGGGAGAGGAGCAGATGCGCGTCGTTCTCGTCGGACCGCCCGGAGCGGGCAAGGGCACCCAGGCCAAGGTCGTCTGCCAGCGCTTCGGCGTGCCGCAGCTCTCGACGGGTGACATGCTGCGCGCCGCGAAGGCCGCGGGCACGCTCGATCCCCAGCTCGTCGCCGCGATGAGCCAGGGCGCGCTCGTGCCCGATGACGTCGTGGTCGGCCTCATCGACCGCCGCGTCGACGCCGCCGACTGCGCGGGCGGGTTCCTGCTCGACGGGTTCCCGCGCACGGTCCCGCAGGCCGAGGCGCTCGGCGCCCTGCTCACGCGCCGCGGGGCGCGCCTCGACGCGGTCGTCCAGCTCGACGTCCCGAGGTCGCTCCTGACGGAGCGGCTCATCCACCGCCGGGCCGACAAAAAGACTGGACAGATCTACCACCTCCAGTATAACCCGCCCCCCCCCGATGCCGAGCTCGAGCATCGCACCGACGACCAACCGGCCGCGGTGGGGCACCGCCTCGACACCTACGAGGCGATGACGGCCGCGCTCCTGCCCTACTACCAGGGGCTCGGCCTGCTCCGCAGGGTCGACGGCGTCGGCACCCCGGACGAAGTGACTGCGCGGATGTTGGCGGCGCTCGCCTGAGGGCGGCGCGATGCGAGACCCAGACCAGAAAGGGACCGAAGAGAGAGAGGGAACCGTCGAGGAAATGCTCCCGAACGCCCAGTTCGCCGTCCGCATGCGCGACGGCTCGCTCGTCCGAGCGATGGTGGCGAGAGAGAGCAGGCCCTTCCTGGTCAAGCTCACCCCGGGCGACCGGGTCACCCTCAGCCTCTTCAAATACGATCCCACCCGCGGGGCCATCCTGCGGAGAGACAAGCCCCTCGGGGGCGGGCGCGGTTCGGCCCCCTGACAAGTTTCACGTCCCCAAACAGCAGAAGAAAGTCGATTCTCAGAGGCGCGTCATGAAGGTTCGTCCGTCGGTCAAGAAGATTTGCGAGAAGTGCAAGGTGATCCGCCGTCGCGGCGTCGTGCGCATCATCTGTGACAACCCGCGCCACAAGCAGCGCCAGGGCGCCTGAAGGACTACAGACATGGCCCGTATCTCCGGCGTCGATCTCCCCCGTCGTAAGCACATCGTCTTCGCGCTGCCGTACCTCTTCGGTATCGGCCGCACCACCGCCCGCCAGATCTGCGAGCGCGCGAAGGTCGCGTTCGACAAGCGCGTCGAGGACCTCTCCGAGCAGGAGGTCCGCGCGATCCGCGAGATCATCGACGCCGACTACAAGGTCGAGGGCGATCTGCGGCGCGAGATCCAGATGAACATCAAGCGGCTGATGGACCTCGGGAGCTACCGCGGCCTGCGTCACCGCCGCGGCCTCCCGGTCAACGGTCAGCGCACCCACACGAACGCCCGCACCCGCAAGGGCCCGCGCAAGGGCGCGGTCGCTCGGCAGGGCGGCGCCACCACCGCGAAGAAGTTAGGAAGACACCATGAGCACCGCAGCCAAGGCCTCGAAGTCCGCCAAGCAGCAGAAGAAGAAGGTCAAGAAGAACGTCGCGACCGGCATCGCGCACGTCCACAGCACCTTCAACAACACGGTCGTCACGATCACGGACCTCAACGGCAACGCGATCTCCTGGTCGTCGGCCGGCTCGCGCGGCTTCAAGGGCTCGCGGAAGTCGACCCCCTTCGCCGCGCAGCTCGCCGCCGAAGAGGCCGCCCGCCGCGCGATGGACCACGGCATGCGCAGCGTCGCGGTGTTCGTGAAGGGCCCGGGCGCGGGCCGCGAGAGCGCGCTCCGCGCGCTGCAGACGGCGGGGTTTCGCGTGACCATCGTCCGCGACGTCACCCCGATCCCCCACAACGGCTGCCGGCCCCCCAAGCGTCGTCGCGTCTGATTCGAGGTCTAGAAAGTCATGGCTCGTTACATCGGTCCCGTTTGCAAGCTCTGTCGCCGCGAGGGCGGCAAGCTCTACCTGAAGGGTGAGCGCTGCTACTCCGAGAAGTGCGCGGTCACGCGCCGCCCGTACCCGCCGGGGCAGCACGGCCAGGCGCGCATCAAGCTGTCGGAGTACGGCCTGCGCCTCCGCGAGAAGCAGAAGGTGCGGCGCATCTACGGAATCCTCGAGCGGCAGTTCTCGAGCTACTTCGCGCGCGCCGCGCGGATGAAGGGCTCGACGGGCGAGAACATGCTGTCGCTGCTCGAGCGCCGCCTCGACAACGTCGTCTACCGCATGGGCTTCGCGGCGACGCGCGCCGAGGGGCGCCAGATCGTCAAGCACAACCACATCCACGTCAACGGCCGCCGGGTGAACATCCCGAGCTTCGTCGTGAAGGCCGGCGACAAGGTCGAGGTGCGCGAGGCGAGCCGCCAGGTGAAGCTCGTGCAGGACGCGCTCGCCGCGTTCGAGCGCCGCCCGCAGCTGTCGTGGCTCGAGGTCGACAAGGCCAACGTCGCGGGCACCGTGAAGGGCCTGCCGCTCCGCGAGGAGCTGAACGAGCCGGCCATCAAGGAGCAGTACGTCGTCGAGTACTACTCGCGCTGAACCACGTCTCGGCTCGGGGCGACGAGCCGACGCGGGCAGGAGACGGGGCTGGGCTCGGGAGTTGGTGCCCGACCCGCCCGGGATCTCCGCGCGAACCCCGCCACACAGAGAGAGAGGAGCCACACATGTCGAATTTCACCGCGCGCAACTGGCGCGACCTCATCCGCCCGAAGGGCATCTCCGTCGAGCACGAGACCGAGTTCTACGGCAAGTTCACCTGCGAGCCGCTCGAGCGCGGCTTCGGCATCACGATCGGCAACAGCCTCCGCCGCGTGCTCCTCTCGTCGCTGCAGGGCGCGGCGATCACGGCCGTCAAGGTCGAGGGCGCGCTCCACGAGTTCACCAGCGTCCCGGACGTCGTCGAGGACGTCGCCGAGATGGTGCTCAACCTGAAGCAGGTGGTGTTCAAGGCGAGCTCCGCGAAGACCTACACGGTGCGCCTCGACAAGGAGGGCCCCGCGACCGTCACCGGCAAGGACATCGCCGCCCCCGACGGCCTGACCGTGCTGAACCCCGATCACGTCATCGCGACCCTCGACAAGAAGGGCCCGCTGTCGATGGAGCTGACGGTCAACGTCGGCCGCGGCTACGTGTCGGCCGAGCGCAACAAGACGCCGACGATGTCCATCGGCACCATCCCGATCGACGCCCTGTTCTCGCCCGTGCGCAAGGTGAACTACACCGTGCAGAACGCGCGCGTCGGGCAGGTCACCGACTACGACAAGCTCGTGCTCGAGGTGTGGACGAACGGCGCGGTGAAGCCCTCCGACGCGGTCGCGTTCGCCGCGAAGATCCTCCGCGAGCAGCTCGCCATCTGGGTGAACTTCGAGGAGCTAGAGGAGACCTCGTACGCCATCTCGGGCGGCGACGACGAGCCGACCAACGAGAACCTGTTCCGCTCGGTCGACGAGCTGGAGCTGTCGGTGCGCTCCGCCAACTGCCTGCAGAACGCGAACATCCAGCTCATCGGCGAGCTGGTGCAGAAGTCCGAGCAGGACATGCTGAAGACGAAGAACTTCGGCCGCAAGTCGCTGAAGGAGATCAAGGAGATCCTCGCGACGATGGGGCTGTCGCTCGGCATGAAGATCGACAACTGGCCCGCGCTGAAGGAGCGCTGGGTCGCCCAGCAGCAAGCTGGCGGATGAGAGAAGTCAGAGGTTTAGCCATGCGTCACATGAATGCAGGCCGGAAATTCGGCCGAAACGGAAGCCACCGCCGCGCGATGTTCAAGAACCTCGCGGCCAACCTCGTCACGCACGAGCGCATCGAGACGACCGACGCGAAGGCGAAGGAGCTCCGGCGCGTGGTCGAGCGCCTCATCACGAAGGCGGTGCGCGTCGGCGACCTCGCGTACCGCCCCGCGGCCGATCTCTCGCCCGCCGAGCAGGCGTCGCGGCTGCACGCGCAGCGCCTCGTCAGCCGGTTCCTGCCGCGCTTCGGCGTGCGCCTCGAGGCCGGGGCGCCCAAGAAGATCGACCTCGTCGAGAAGGTCTTCTGCGATCTCGCGAAGCGCTACAAGGGCCGGCCCGGCGGGTACACGCGCATCACCAAGCTCGGACCGCGCCGCGGCGACAACGCGCCGATGGTGTTCATCGAGCTCGTCGACGCGGAGCTGTCGAAGCCGAAGGAGTGATCGGTCGAGGCCGTCGCGCCGGAGCCCCCGCCACCCCGGGGGCTTCGTCGTTTTGTGCGCAGCCGTTGCGCCCGCGCAACGCGGCGTTGTGGGGCGTGCGGTGCGCCGGGGGTGCGGCTACCTTCTCTGCGCTTGATCACCCGACGGAGCGCGCTGTCCCTGCTCGCTGCGGCGCCGCTCGCCGCGTGCCGCTCGAAGGAGTCCCACACGATGCCAGCGTCCACGCAACCCAGCGCGCCGGGGAGGTTCCCGGCGCTGTTCGTCGCGCACGGGGCGCCGATGTTGACGGACGACGCCGGGTGGGTCGCGGAGCTCGGCGCGTGGGCCCGCGCGCTGCCCCGTCCGCGAGCCATCCTGATGATCTCGGCGCACTGGGAGGCGCGGCCGATCACGCTGGGCGCGACCGAGACGGTCCCCCTCGTGTACGATTTTTCGGGGTTTCCTGAGCGGTTCTACCAGGTGAAGTACCCGGCGCCCGGCGCCCCGCACCTCGCTCGTCGCGTGAGGGAGCTCCTCGGTGCGCGTGGGGTGGCGGTCGAGTCGTCGAGTCGGGGCCTCGATCACGGCGCCTATGTCCCGCTGGCTTGCATGTACCCCGCCGCGGACGTGCCCGTGCTCCAGCTGTCGATGCCGGGGCTCGCGTCGGGCGCGCTCCTCGAGCTCGGGCGCGCGCTCGCCCCGCTGCGCGACGAGGGGGTGCTGATCGTCGGCAGCGGGTTCATCACGCACA